>NZ_BAAAXV010000005.1:1324132-1655166 GCF_039535785.1 Nonomuraea helvata | reverse complement strand
CCCAGGTCATCCCGTCCTATCGGGACATGGGGATCACCGCTGGACCGGCTCAACGTGAACGGCGGGCCATCGCCGTGGGGCACCCGTTCGGGATGACTGGGGGCGCGCATCACGTCCACGCTGATAAACAGCCTCCACACCACGACAAGTCCATCGGCCTCGAGACGATGTGCGTCGGGGCGGCCAGGCATGGCGATGATCATTTGAGCGTTTGCGCTGAGTCTCACCTGGCGGCGCCCGGCCCCGGGGCCGCGCGGATGGAGTCAGCCGCGGAAGTCCGGGCCGGCGTGGGTCGGGTGATGCGGAGGAGGAGGCGGCAGGTCGCGGATCATGGCGTGCGCGGTAGTCGTCCCGTCCGTGGTGCTCGCCTGAGATGTCCCGATAGTACGAGATCAGCCCTTCCATGGCCTCCGGGAGCGACAGGAGATCGGCCGTTGCCGTCCACCTGGATCCAGTCGACGCGTAGAAGCCGTCCGTGAAGACGCAGAGCGAGACGTTCGTGTCGCGGCGGGCGTTACGGACCTTCACCGCTGTTCTCCTCGTGGTGCTGATGATGATCTGGTCACCGCCACCCCCCGCGGTCACCGGCGACAATCTGCGGGCGCCCATCGCGATGCCTGGTGAGGAGGACGGCGTGGTGCGTTGGTGCGGAGGAAGGCGAGTGCCTTGTCGAGATCCATCCAGCCATGATGACAGCGCCCGCGCTTGAGTCACGGGCGCGAGGATGGATGGGCTTAGATGTATAGCCAATGCGGTTACGCGGTGCCGCTCGTGCTCGTGACACGATCGCGGCGAGCGTAGCCGTGGGATAGCGTGCTCGTCTGCGGAGCCAGTTGGCCCGTTCGTCGCACCTCAGAAAGCCGGGCCGTGTCGATGAGCTTGAAACCACTCTGGGAGTTCGCGTCCCGTGATGGATGGGACCCTTGCGATGAGCTTTGTCTGCGTCTCCGGTGAGTGGTTCAAGGACATGGGCACCTCCGCGGATAACGGTCCTTGGTCTCGACCCTGCAACACTCGCCCGAAATGGCAACCCCCAGCCAGCATCATTTTGTGACGGCACGATAGCATTTTCAGGTCGCGTACGGCAAAGGGCCCCGCCGGAACGGCGAGGCCCTCGGGGTTACGCGGTAGGTTGACGATCAGTCGCTGCTGGTGGAATAGCTGACGAAGCGGAGCACCTCGAGGTAAGATCCAGACACAGGCTCAGCGTCAGGCCGAACGCGCACTGCCAGGCGAACTTCTCACGGCGCGCGCCCTGACGGACGCCCTGCTCGATCGAGTCGAAGTCGAGAGCAGACGAAGAAGCAGCCGATCAGAGATCATGACGATGCTGAACGCCCAGCCGATCGGGGCTGTCCGGTGCGCAGGCCGAGAACCGCCGTCGGCGAACAGGCACGACGAGCATGTTGACCAGCAGCAGCCCGAGCGCCGCGATGCCCCGCGGCGAGGCCGAGACTGCTTCCACACAGCTTGGGCGTGACGCAGGAATGACCCGCAACGAGTAGACCGTCAGCACCGCGCCGGAACGCGAACGCCGTGCGAGCACGGCCATGCAAGCACGATGCCGCTGATGGCTCCCTCGAAGACGGCGCTGATCTTGCCGAGGAACACGCCCCGAAGGCGGCGTACGCCAGGATGAGCGCCGGGATTGGTGCTCTGCGTGAACGAGGCGATCAGCCCAGGATCAGGCGACGATGGCGGTGCGCCGAACGGCGACCATGGGCGGGACGTTGAGGATCCACGCCGCGGCCAGCGGCCACGACGAGCACCCCGAGGGTGAGGAACCCGCGCACGACGACGTCGTCAAGTGTCATGGTGCGGTAACGCGGGGCGGGTGTGGGTCGTGCGTACGACGGGGCGTCGTATCATGTTCTGCAACTGGCCGGGTGACGTATGGCCCGGCCCAGCCTGCGGACTGCGTGCTGCCCACGTGCGACCTGCTGAAAACGGGTTCTTGTAGCTCTCCATCGCTGCCTCCTGTGACGACTAGCGCCCCGAGGCTCGTCGTCACACGGAGGCAGCGATGGAGCAGTCAAGAACCCGTTTTCAGCAGGTCGCGGCAGCAGTCCGCAGGCTGGGCCGGGCCCACACCGTCACCCGGCCAGTTGCAGAACATGTACGACGCCCCGTCGTACGCGACCCCCACACCGGCCCGCGTACCGCACCATGACACTTGACGACGTCGTCGTGCGCGGGTTTCCTCACCCTCGGGGTGCTCGTCGTGGCCGCGGCCGCGGCGTGGATCCTCAACGTCCCGCCCATGGTCGCCGTCGGCGCCGCCATCGTCGCCCTGATCCTGGGGCTGATCGCCTCGTTCACGCAGAGCACCAACCCGGCGCTCATCCTGGCGTACGCCGCCTTCGAGGGCGTGTTCCTCGGCAAGATCAGCGCCGTCTTCGAGGGAGCCATCAGCGGCATCGTGCTGCAGGCCGTGCTCGGCACGGCGTTCGCGTTCGGCGCGGTGCTGACGGTCTACTCGTTGCGGGTCATCCGCGTCACGCCCAAGCTGGTGAAGTTCGGCCTCGCCGCGGGCATCGCGGCGCTCGGGCTGCTGCTGGTCAACATGCTCGTCGGCCTGTTCGCCGACGGCGGTCTCGGCCTGCGCACCGACAGCCCGATCGGCTGGGCGTTCAGCATCGTCATGATCCTGATCGGCTGCTTCTTCCTGCTGCTCGACTTCGACTCGATCGAGCAGGGCGTCCGTCAGGGCGCGCCGGAGAAGTTCGCCTGGCAGTGCGCGTTCGGCCTGACGCTGAGCCTGGTCTGGATCTACCTCGAGGTGCTCCGCTTCGTCAGCTATTTCACCAGCAGCGACTGATCGTCAACCTCCGCGTAACCCCCGAGGGCCTCGCCGTTCCGGCGGGGCCCTTTGCCGTACGCGACCGAAAATCTACGTGCCGTCACAAAATGATGCCTGGCTGGGGGGTTGCCATTCGGGCGTAGGTGTTGCAGGGTCGAGACCAAGGACCGTTATCCGCGGAGGTGCCCATGTCCTTGAACCACTCACCGGAGACGCAGACAAAGCTCATCGCAAGGGTCCCATCCATCACGGGACGCGAACTCCCAGAGTGGTTTCAAGCCATCGACAACGGCCCGGCTTTTCTGAGGTGCGACGAACGGGCCAACTGGCTCGCGGACGAGCACGGGCTATCCCACGGCTACGCCGCCGCGATCGTGCACGAGCACGAGCGGCACCGCCGTAACCGCATGGGCTTCATCTAAGCCCATCCATCCTCGCGCCCGTGCTCCAAGCGCGGGCGCGTCATCATGGCTGGATGGATCTCGACAAGGCACTCGCCTTCCTCCGCACCAACCACCACGCCGTCCTCCTCACCAGGCATCGCGATGGGCGCCCGCAGATGTCGCCGGTGACCGCGGGGGTGGCGGGTGACCAGATCATCATCAGCACCCGGGAAACAGCGGTGAAGGTCCGTAACGCCCGCCGCGACCCGAACGTCTCGCTCTGCGTCTTCACGGACGGCTTCTACGGCGACTGGATCCAGGTGGACGGCACGGCCGATCTCCTGTCGCTCCCGGAGGCCATGGAAGGGCTGATCT
The DNA here is from genome assembly GCF_039535785.1 of Nonomuraea helvata. NCBI lineage: Bacteria > Bacillati > Actinomycetota > Actinomycetes > Streptosporangiales > Streptosporangiaceae > Nonomuraea > Nonomuraea helvata. The sequence goes on along the minus strand of NZ_BAAAXV010000005.1, from coordinate 1,651,608 downwards.
CGTACTATCGGGACATCTCAGGCGAGCACCCGGACTGGGACGACTACCGCGCCGCCATGATCCGCGACCGCCGCCTCCTCCTCCGCATCACCCCGACCCACGCCGGCCCGGACTTCCGCGGCTGACTCCATCCGCGCGGCGCCCGGGGGCCGGGCGCCGCCAGGTGAGACTCAGCTCAAACGCTCAAGGATCATCGCCATGCCCTGGCCGCCCCCGACGCACATCGTCTCGAGGCCGATGGACTTGTCGTGGTGCTGGAGGCTGTTGATCAGCGTGGACGTGATGCGCGCCCCCGTCATCCCGAACGGGTGCCCCACCGCGATGGCCCCGCCGTTCACGTTGAGCCGGTCCAGCGGGATCCCCAGGTCCCGATAGGACGGGATGACCTGGGCCGCGAAGGCCTCGTTGATCTCCACGAGGTCGATGTCCTCGATCGCCATCCCCGCCCGCGAGAGCGCCTGCTTCGAGGCCTCCACCGGCCCCAGGCCCATGATCTCCGGGGACAGCCCCGTGACGCCGGTCGAGACGATCCGGGCCAGCGGCGTGATCCCCAGCTCGGCGGCCTTGACGTCGCTCATCACGACGACGGCCGCCGCCCCGTCGTTCAGCGGGCAGCAGTTGCCGGCGGTCACCGTGCCGTCGGGCCGGAAGACGGGCTGGAGGGTGGCGACCTTCTCGTACGTCGTCCCCGCCCGCGGCCCGTCGTCCTTCTCCACCACGGTCCCGTCGGGCAGCGTCACCGGCGTGATGTCCTTCGCCCAGAACCCGTCGGCCAGCGCCTTCTCCGCCAGGTTCTGGGAGCGCACCCCGAACTCGTCCTGGTCCCGCCGCGTGACCCCTTTGAGCTGGGCGAGGTTCTCGGCGGTCTGCCCCATCGCGATGTAGATGTCGGGGATGTCGCCGTCCTCGCGCGGGTCGTGCCAGACCTTCCCGCCCTCGCCGAACGCCTTGGTACGCGCCACGGCGTCCGTGAAGACCGGGTTCTGGGTGTCGGGCAGCGAGTCGGAGTTGCCCTTGACGAACCGGGACACCGTCTCCACCCCGGCCGACACGAACACGTCCCCCTCGCCCGCCTTGATCGCGTGGAACGCCATCCGCGTCGTCTGCAGCGACGAGGAGCAGTAACGCGTCACGGTCGTGCCGGGCACGTTGTCGAGCCCGAGCATCACCGACACCACCCGGGCCATGTTGAACCCCTGCTCGCCCCCAGGCAGCCCGCATCCCAGCATGATGTCGTCGATGGACGAGGGATCGAGCTGGGGCACCTTGGCCAGCGCCGCCTGGATCATCTGCACGGTCAGGTCGTCGGGGCGGATCTCCTTGAGCGAGCCCTTGAAGGCCCGTCCGATCGGGGAACGCGCGGTAGCGACGATGACTGCCTCGGGCATGGCCCCTCCTTTGTCGGTGCTACAGATAGAACTATATTCGGGTTCTATCCGTACATACCCGGAGCGGCTGCGGTTTGGTCGTTGACGGCGTGGACGGCCCCCTTCTCGTCGCGCCACAGCCGCCACCCGTCCTGGCTGCCCGTGAACCAGGGGGGCGGCACGACATCGCCCTGGACCCGCTTGCCGGTGGCGAGGTCGTACTCGCAGACGGCGGCCGTCGAGTAGAACCCCGGCGCCTGCCCCCGCAGCGGCAGCGGCTTGGGGTCGGTGACGCAGAAGGACCAGCCGCGCTGCTCCTCGACCGGTACGGGCTTGCCGGAGGCGAGGTCGAACGCCGAGCCCTTGGCGTTGTGCTTGAGGAAGCCCAGCTTGTCCATCCGGTCGGGGAAGGCCAGCCACCAGCCGGAGCCGGGCACGTCGGTCGCGGTGATCTGCCCGAGCACCCGGCCGCTCTCCGACTCCAGCCGGGCGAACCCGCCGTAGGCCCCCTGGCGGTCGACGGGGCGCACGACGGGCGCGTAGCCGGGGTTGCCGCTGGGATAGACCCGTACGACCGAGGGACGCATCCAGTTGACCGTGCCGTCACCGATCTTGATGGAGAAGAGGCCGAAGGCGGAGACCTTCTTGGTCTGCGGGTTCGTGTAGGGGGCGACGTAGCCGACCAGGTCATCGCCTGTGGCGCCGAACGCCCACCCGCCCGACATGTCGACGCCCGGCCCGAGCGCCTGCTCGATCGGCTGCTGCCACTGGAGCTTGCCGGTCTTGAGCTCGTACGACTCGACCATGGGGTTGGCGGCCAGCCTGAGGAGCAGGACCCGGGCCTGGTCCGACCACTCCACCTCGGAGATCCCCGGCAGCTTCCACAGGAGCTTGCCCGTGAGCGGGTCGAGCACCACCGTGCGGGCCTTGGCCAGGGCGGTGTGCTCGGACACGCAGACGTACGGGCCGCAGCGCTGCGGCCCGAACGTCGAATGCATCGGCCTGGTCCACTTCTGCGCCCCGGAACGGGCGTCGCGGGCGACGAGGGTGGCGTTCCAGTGGCCGCTCTTGGCCGGGTCGAGCGCGACGACCACCCCCTGGCCCTGGGAGGTCTCCACGATCGCGGGGGTCGAGACGCCCATGCCGGGCAGGCGGCCGGCCATCGTGGCCGGGTACGCCCACAGCCGCCTGCCGTCGCGGAGGCCGACGGCGACGGTCTCGAGCGTGCCGTCGGGCTTCATGGAGGTGGCGGCGACCACCCCGCCCGCGACTGCCATCCGGCTGACGACGTTGACCTGGGTGTTCTGCCAGGTCGGGAAGGTCGTGGTGGTGGCCGCGTCGCTGCCGGAGCAGGCGGTCGCGGCGAGGGTGCCTACGAGGGCTCCTGCGAGGGCGATGGACGGTTTCCTGGGGGGCCGCTGCACGGGCAATCCACTCCAAAGAGGACGAGGAGTGGCGACTCCGGCGCGCAGAGTGACCGGCACCGGGCGCGGCTCGCCCCCATCGAGCCTGAGCGCGGGACGTCAGGCGTCGTCGAGGGTCTCGTCGAGCCTGGGCGTCAGACGCCGGGCGTCGTTGAGCGTCACGCCGAGCCGCCGGCGGAGCAACGTGGCCCACTTTCCGTGCAGGCCCGTCGCCCGCCCGTCGACCCTGGTCGCGGTGACCTCGGTGCCGGGCTCCTCCGCGGCCGTAGCCGCCGCGAGGTAGATCGGTTGCAGTGCTTCGCCACGTGCGGGCCGCGGCTCAGGCCACAGCCCCAACGCAGCGCACACTGACGGTAGCACTGCGTTAGCGGCCTGCGCGTAACCTCGGGCAGATGGATGGAAACGATCCGGTCCGAACATTTCTGTCGGGTTTGTATCGAACTCCGGGCCCAGGACGTCGGCGAACGCCACCGTACGGCCGCCCGCGTCCACCACCGCCACCGTCTGAGCCGCCGCCAGCTGGCGGCTCCAGCGCCGCGTCACCCAGCGCAGCGGCTGCGCGATCGGCCGGACCGTGCCGAGGTCGGGACAGGTGCCCACGACGACCTCGACGCCCGCGTCACGCAACCGCCGCACGGCCTTGGTCAGATGGCGTACGGCGGTCGCGGGCGGCGTCTGCGTGATGATGTCGTTGGCCCCCACGAAGATCACCGCGACGTCGGGCTCCATGGTCAGGGCCTTGTCCACCTGCTCGCCCAGCTCGGCCGACGGTGAGCCGGACTTGCCGACGACGAGCAGCCGCACCGGGCGCTCGGCCGCCGAGGCCAGGCCGTTCGCGAGCAGCACGCCGGGGGTCTCGGCAGGATCCTCCATGCCGAGCCCGACGGAGGTGGAGTCGCCGAGCATGGCGAGCTTGAGCGGCTCGCCGGGGAAGTCGCCGTACGTGCCGTCCGACGGCGGCCCGTCCAGCCCGTGGGGTTGCCCGATGGCCTTGCGCGCGAGCAGCCCTTCTGCGATCAACAGTCCGTACGCCGTGGCGCCGAGCGCTGTGAGCCCGCCGCCGCCGAGTGCCGCCGCGGCGGCGATCCTCCGCGCCGCGCGCGCCATACCAGCTGGCCAGACCACGCTTCGTGCCTCCTAGTCGAACTCAGCGGTAGCGTTTGCTTGAAAGTAGTCGAGGGCCTGCCACCCCCACTGGATCTCGGCCACGGACAAGCTGACCAAGCTTCGGTAAAGAAGGTGAACACCTCGGTGCGCGTTTACGATTCCCTGGTCGATCTGATCGGGAACACTCCGCTCGTCCGGCTGCACAAAGTCAATGCGGGGCTCTCCGCACAGGTGCTGGCCAAAGTCGAGTATCTCAATCCGGGTGGCTCGGTCAAGGACCGCATCGCCGTGCGCATGATCGAGGCCGCGGAGGCGTCGGGCGCGCTGCGGCCCGGCGGCGTGATCGTCGAGCCGACCTCGGGCAACACCGGCGTGGGCCTGGCGATCGTGGCTCAGCAGAAGGGATACCGGTGCCTGTTCGTGGTGCCGGACAAGGTGGCCCAGGACAAGATCGCGGTGCTGCGGGCGTACGGGGCGGAGGTCGTGGTCTGCCCGACCGCCGTCTCGCCCGACCACCCCGACTCGTACTACTCGGTGTCCGACCGGCTGGCCCGCGAGGTGCCGAACGCCTGGAAGCCCGACCAGTACTCCAACGTCAACAACCCCGACTCCCACTACCACTCGACGGGGCCGGAGATCTGGGAGCAGACCGAGGGCCGGATCACCCACTTCGTGGCGGGCATCGGCACCGGCGGCACGATCAGCGGCACCGGCCGCTACCTCAAGGAGATCTCGGGCGGCCGGGTGAAGATCATCGGGGCTGACCCCGAGGGCTCGGTCTACTCGGGCGGCACCGGCCGGCCGTACCTCGTGGAAGGGGTCGGGGAGGACATCTGGCCCGCCACGTACGACACCAAGATCTGCGACGAGATCATCGCGGTGTCGGACAAGGAGTCGTTCAACATGACCCGCCGGCTGGCCCGCGAGGAGGGGCTGCTGGTCGGCGGCTCGTGCGGGATGGCGGTCGTGGCGGCGCTGCGCGTGGCGGCCACGGCCGCGCCCGACGACGTGATCGTCGTGCTGCTGCCCGACGGCGGCCGCGGCTACCTGTCGAAGATCTTCAACGACGACTGGATGGCCGACTACGGCTTCCTGACCGAGTCCTCCGACGAAGGGCTGGTCGGCGACGTGCTGGCCAGGAAGGGGCCGGGGCTGCCGGAGTTCGTGCACGTGCATCCGCACGAGTCCGTGAGCACCGCTATCGCGATCATGCGCGAATACTCGGTCTCCCAGCTCCCGGTGATGAAGGAGGAGCCGCCGGTCATGGCGGCCGAGGTGGTCGGCTCCATCGTCGAGCGCGACCTCCTCGAAGCGCTCTATCACGGCAGGCTCTCCTCCGACGACCCGATCGCCGATCACATGTCGGCGCCGCTACCCACGATCGGCAGTGGTGAACCTGTGGCTCGTGCGGTTGAAGCGCTGGAGAAGGCCGATGCGGCGGTCGTGCTGGAAGACGGCAAGCCATCGGGCCTGATCACGAGGCAGGACCTGCTCGCCTTCCTGGCGAACCATTAGATCAGGGTTTTCTGATCGACTCGATCACGGTGCCGAGGCCCTCGTGGCCGCGGCCCTCGGCGTCGGCGCGCTCGAACAGCGCCTTGAGCGCGCCCGGCATCGTGGTCTCCAGCCCGGCATCGGCCAGCGCCGCCACGGCGTGGCCGATGCCGACGGCCTGCATGTGCAGGGAGTTCTCCCCACCCGGATATTCACCGGCCTCGAACTCCTGGGCCAGGATCTTGGCGTACCCCATGGGGCCCTCGCTGCCCAGCTGGGTGAACAGGTCCCGGGCGAACGGAAGGAACTCCATCGGTGAGGTGCCGGCCGTGCGCAGCATCGCCATGGCGTGCATGTAGCTGGTCAGGCTCGACCAGAAGATCAGCAGCTGGGCCTGGTAGTACATCATCGCCAGGCCCTGGTCCGGCCCGACGTAGGTGACCTCGCTCAGCGCCTCCAGCGTCCCCGCGTGCCGGTCGAGGACCTCCTTGGGGCCGCTGTAGAAGGTGTACGCCCCCGGCTGCCCGATGCCGGGCGGCGGGACCATGATGCCCGCGGTGATCAGCGTGCCGCCGCGCTCCTGCACCCACCGGGCCGCCCCGCGCAGCGCCTCCGGGGTGTCGGAGCTGAGGTTGACCACCACTTTCCCGTCCAGCCTGGCGTCGCCGAGGCTGTCGTACATCGCCTGGTAGCTGATCTGGCTGACCACCAGCAGCTCGCCGTCCGCCGCGCTCTCCGCCTGCCTGGCGCCCTTGGCGACCAGCGGTGCCGCCTTGCTCGCCGTACGGTTCCACACCGCCACCTGGTGCCCGGAGGCCAGCAGCGTCTCTGCCATCTTCGACCCCATCGGGCCCAGTCCCACGACTGTCACTTGACTCATGCCCCACACCCTCGGACACGCCGCTACGGAAATCCTTCGGCCCCGCTACGGGTTGGTCATGGTGTGCTGCGTTTCGGGGTGTTGGGCCCGCTCGAGGTCTGGTCGGAGGACGGCTCGCCCGTCCGGGTGGCCGAGCCCAAGGTGCGCGCGCTCCTGGCCGACCTGCTGGCGCACGGGGGCGGGCCGCTCTCCGCCGACCGGCTGATCGACGACCTCTGGGGCGCCCGGCCCGGCCGCAACCCGGTCGGAACCCTCCAGGCCCGCGTCTCCCAGCTCCGCCGCTCGCTCGGCGACCCTGGTTCGGTGGTGCGGGATCCCGCCGGATACCGCCTGGCCCGTGCCGACTCCGACGCCCTGCGCTTCCAGTCCCTCGTGGAGCGGCGCTCCCCGGACCTCGCTCGGCGTGCCGCCGAGCTGGACGAGGCCCTGAGGCTGTGGCGCGGGCCCGCGTACGCCGACTTCGCCGACGCCGCCTTCGCGCGAGCCGAGGCGGCGCGCCTGGAAGAGGCGCGCCTGGCGGCGCTGGAGGAGCAGGCGGAGGTACGGCTGGAGCTGGGCGAGCCCGTGGACATGGGCGATCTGGTGGCCCGTCACCCGCTGCGCGAACGGCTGGTCGCCTCGCACATGAAGGCGCTCTACCGGGGTGGGCGGCAGAGCGAGGCCCTGGCCGCCTACGGCGAGTTGCGGCGGCGGCTGGGGGAGGAGCTCGGGCTGGACCCGTCGCCCGCGCTGACCGAGCTCCACCAGGCCATCCTGCGCCAGGACCCGAGCCTGACATCCCAAGACCGGACGCCCGGCTCGCCCACCGGCATGCCCGCGCCCCGCACGAACCTGCCCGCGCCGCTCACCGAGCTGATCGGCAGGCAGGCGGAGCTGGACGAGGTCCGTGCGCTGCTGACCACCTCCCGCCTGGTGACGCTCACGGGGCCGGGCGGCGTCGGAAAGACCCGGCTCGCCCTGGCCGCCGCCGCGGATTCTCCCGATCGTGCGTGGTTGGTCGAGCTGGCGGGCGCGGTCGATGTGGCCGAGACGGTCGCGGCCACGCTCGGCGTGCGGGACGACTCCGCCGTCGCGCTGACGTCCCGGCTGGCGGGCGCGCTGGCCGGCAAGCGCATGCTGCTCGTCCTGGACAACTGCGAGCACCTGGTGGAGCAGGTCGCCGAGCTGGTCTCCGCCCTGCTGCGGGCGGCCCCGGAGCTCCGCGTGCTCGCCACGAGCCAGGAGCCGCTGGGCGTGACGGGCGAGCACGTACGCGTGGTGCCGCCCCTGCCCGAACCCGAGGCCGTACGGCTCTTCACGGCAAGGGCGAACGTCGAGCCGAGCGAGACCGTGGCCACCGTCTGCAGACGGCTCGACGGCATTCCGCTGGCGCTGGAGCTGGCCGCCACCCGGGTACGCGCTCTCGGGGTGAAGGAGCTGGCGGACCGGCTGGACGACCGGTTCAGGCTGCTCAGCGCCGGCACGCGGGACGCGCCCGCGAGGCAGCGCACGCTCCGGGCGATGATCGACTGGAGCTGGGAGCTGCTCTCCGACGCCGAGCGCGTCGTGCTGCGGCGGCTGGCCGTACACGCTGACGGGTGCACGCTGGACGCGGCCGAGGAGGTGTGCGCCGAGCCCGGCGTCGACGTGCTCGACACGCTGGCCAGGCTGGTGGACCGGTCACTGGTCGTACGCGTGCCGGGGCCGCGGTTCCGGCTGCTGGAGTCGGTGACGGCGTACTGCGTGGAGCGGCTGCGCGAGGCGGGGGAGCACGACGCGGTCAGGGAGCGCCACGCCCGCTACTACACCGCCCTGGCCTCGCGGGCCGACCTCAGGGGGCCGGGGCAGCGCGAGTGGCTCGCGCGGCTCGACGCCGAGAGCGCCAACCTCCGGCTCGCCGTCGCGGGGCCTGAGCCGCTTCGGCTGGTCAACGCCCTCGCCTGGTACTGGGTCCTGCGCGGCCGCCTCCACGAGGCCCGCCGCTCCCTCACGACGGCCCTGGCCACCCAGGGCACACTCACCCCACCACCGGTGTTCCCGTCCGGAGAGGCGGCGCCAACCGCTGCGCTGCCTTCGGGGGCGGCACGATCAGGAGCGGTGCCTTCCGGGGCGGTGGCGGTCGAAGCGGCACGGGCCTCGGTGTGGCTGGCGGGGATCGAGCTGCTGATCGGGGGGCCGGCCTCGCCGGTCCGCCGTGCCGATCTCGATCCGGCGGGTGTCGCGCTGGCCGACTGGTTCCTGAGCCACGTCCGGTGGGCCTACGGCGACAGGCAGGCGCACGAGGCGGCGGCCGGGCGGGCGCTGGCGGCGTACCGGAAGTCGGGTGATCGGTGGGGTGTGGCGGCGGCGCTCTGCCTGCGCGGCAGGCTCGCCGTCGGCCGGGGCGACCTCGCGGCGATGGAGCGGGACGGAGAGCGGGGCCTGGAGATCTTCGGAGAGCTGGGCGACGCGTGGGGGCGCATGGAGGCCATGGACGTGCTCGACCGGGCGGCCGAGATCCGCGGGGACTACGCCAAGGCCGCCCGGCTGCGCGAGGAGGCGCTGCGGCTGGCCGAGGAGCTGGGGTTCGAGGTGTCGTTCAGGCTGGCCGCCCTGGGCCGGATCGCGATGCTGTCGGGCGATTACGAGCGGGCCGACGACTACCACGAGCGCGCCAGGCGGGTGGCGGTCGAGCAGTCGTACAAGTCGGCCGAGGAGAACGCCGTGCTCGGCCTGGCCATGAGCGCCAGGCGGCAGGGCAGGTACGAGCAGGCGGAGTCGTACCTGCTGCCCCTGCTGGACTGGCTGCGGCAGGTGCGGGGGACGCCGGGGATCGCGTTCGTCATGGCGGAGCTTGGCTTCGCCGCCGAGCAGCGCGGCGCCGCGGCGACGGCGCTGGCCAGGCATCGCGAAGGGTACGAGGCCGCGCGGGCGACCGCCGACCCCCGCGCGATCGCGCTGGCACTGGAGGGCCTGGCCGGAGCCATGTCGCTGAACGGCGGTAACCCCGTCGGGCCGGTGGTGGCGGCGAGGCTGATCGGGGCGGCCACGGCCATCCGGAAGGCGGTGGGTGCGCCCCTGCCGCCGGGTGAGCGGCTGGATGTGGAGCGGATCAGCCGGAGGCTGCGTGCCGCGCTGGGGGACGAGGGGTTCGAGCAGGCTCTAAGGGAGGGCGAACTCGGCGACCACTTCCCAGGCGCCCTCGGCGGAGGGGCCCGCGTAGAGTCTGCCGCCCAGCGCCTCCACCCGCTCCGCCATCCCGACCAGCCCGAACCCGCCGCCGAGGCGGGAGACGCGCGAATCTGACGCGGCCCCGTAGTTCCGCACCCGCAGCACCACCGTCTGCTCGTGGCGCCGCAGGCGCGCCTCGACCCAGGCGGTGCGGGCGGCGTGCTTGCGCACGTTCGTCAGCGACTCCTGGAGCACCCGGTGCAGGGTGGTCATGACCTCCGGCGGCAGCGTGCGATCGTCCAGTCCCGGCCCGATCTCGAACGCCACCTTCGGCCCGTCATTGGAGAACCGGTCGGTCAGCATCCGCAGGTCGGCCAGCGTGACGCCGGGCTTGCGGGCCGGGTCCTCCTCGGTACGCAGCACCGTGACCATGCGCCGCATCGAGGTCAGCGCGTCCGAACCGGCCGTGGCGATGGCCTCGAGCGCGGGCGCGACCGCCTCGGGGCTGGTCTCGGCGACCGTACGGGCGGCCTGGGCCTGGACCACGATGCCCGTGATGTAGTGGGCGACCAGGTCGTGCAGCTCCCGGGCCAGTTCGAGCCGTTCCGCCCGCCGTACCGAGTGGACGGCCTCGGTGCGGCGCTCCTGCTGGAAACGGAGGTAGCCGCCGATCCCCGCCGCCGTCGACCATCCCGCGAACAGCAGGAACGAGAACACCAGCCCCGCGTTGTGGTACTGGCGGCAGGCGGCCTCGGTCATCAGCACGATCAGCCCCACGCACGCCAGGACCGCCGCCCGCCGGACCGGTTCCACGTGCCTCAGCACGCCGATGGTCAGGATGAGCAGCGACCCGGTCTCCGCCATGCCGGGCACGCCCAGGTGCCCGGTGGTCCCGAGCACGATCGACGTGCCGAAAGACAGGGCGAGCATGGCGCTGAATCCCTCGACCCGGTATCTGCGCCGCAGCACCACGGCCGCGATCCCGGCCGTGCTGCAGAAGGGCACCAACCACTGGAGGCCCCCGACGACCGAGGCCAGCCCGAGATCGAGCAGCAGCATCATGCCCAGCCAGCAGATCATCGCGATCTCGCTCAGCCGGCGGATCCAGTACACGATGCTCTTGTTCTCCCCCACGGCCCCGAGCCTAGGCCGGAAGTCGGACATGTCGTATCGACCGTTCGGCCGAGCCGGGGCGCCGGAGACCAGTCCTTCAGCGGAGGCGGCGGCCGGGGGGCATCGCCGATGCTGGGACATGTCGGAAGGGGACAGGACATGGTTGTCATCGGGTTCGTGCTGCTGGGTGTCGGGCTGGTGGTAGGAGTGCTGCTCGCGCTGGCCGACCCCGTGCTGCTCTCCCGCATCAACGGGGAGGCCGCGGAGGGCGGCAGCGGCCGGTTCGTGGAGGCGGACGTCGTACGGCTCGAGCGCCGCCAGGACCGCGACGAGCCGCGGGCGGCCTGAGGACCTGGCTCGCGCGGGCATGGTGCGCGAGCCGTCGCGGGGCCCGTTGGGGGACGGCGTCGCGCGGGGCGGCCCGCGATCCGGAGGGGACGGATCGCGGGCCGACTTCCGTTAACGTGGCTCTATGAGCAACGGTTTTGAGACGCTGGCCATCCACGCAGGTCAGGAACCCGACCCGGTGACAGGCGCGGTCGTTCCGCCGATTTACGCGACGTCCACGTACAAGCAGGACGGCGTGGGGGGCCTGCGTTCCGGCTACGAGTACAGCCGCTCGGCCAACCCCACGAGGACGGCGCTCGAAGAGGCGCTGGCGGCGGTGGAGGGCGGCGTGCGCGGGCTGGCGTTCGCCTCGGGGCTGGCCGCCGAGGACACCCTGCTGCGCACGGTGTGCAAGCCGCAGGACCACGTCATCATCCCCAACGACGCGTACGGCGGGACGTACCGGCTGTTCGCCAAGGTCCAGCAGCGCTGGGACCTGCACTACGACCCGGTCCCGCTGCACGACCTCGACGCCGTCGCGGCGGCGATGACGCAGAAGACGAAGGTCGTCTGGGTCGAGACCCCCACCAACCCGCTGCTCGGCATCGCCGACATCGCCGCGCTGGCGCAGCTGGCCCACGACAACGGGTCACTGCTGGTGGTCGACAACACGTTCGCGTCGCCGTACCTGCAGCAACCGCTGTCTCTGGGGGCGGACGTCGTCGTCCACTCGACCACCAAGTACGTGGGCGGCCACTCCGACGTGGTCGGCGGGGCGCTGGTCACCGCCGACCGCGGGCTGGGAGAGGAGCTGACCTACCACCAGAACGCGATGGGAGCGGTGGCGGGGCCCTTCGACGCGTGGCTGACGCTGCGCGGGCTCAAGACGCTCGGCGTACGCATGGACCGCCACTGCGACAACGCCGAGCGCGTCGTCGACCTGCTGCTGGCGCACCCCCGGGTGACCGAGGTGCTCTACCCGGGGCTGGCCGAGCACGCCGGGCACGAGGTGGCGGCCAAGCAGATGAAGCGGTTCGGGGGCATGGTGTCGTTCCGCGTCGCCGGGGGCGAGGCGGAGGCCGTGGAGGTCTGCAACCGGGCCAAGCTCTTCACGCTGGGTGAGTCGCTGGGCGGGGTGGAGTCGCTGATCGAGCACCCGGGGAGGATGACGCACGCCTCGGCGGCCGGGTCGCCGCTGGAGGTGCCCAACGATCTGGTGCGGCTGTCGGTCGGCATCGAGACCGTCGATGACCTGCTCGCGGACCTCACGCAGGCGCTCGGGTAGGCAGGCTCTCAGCCGGTCGGGACCACCATCAGGAAGAGGATCACCAGCCAGATCACGGACAGGAGCCCGCTGATCGCGGCGATCCGCCCGTTCTGCACCTTCGCGTCGTCCTCGGCGCTCTCGCTCGAGAGCGCCCGGACGGCGGTACGCAGATCGCGGTCGATGATGACGAGCAGCACCGCGGCCACGATGAACAGCGTCATCGAGGCGGTCATGTACCACTTGCCGAGCAGCCCTTGGCCGATGACCGCGCCGAGCGCCAGCCCGAACACGAACACGCCAAGGGTGCCGAGGCTGTAGATCCTCGTCAGGCGCTGGACGAACTGCAGCGCGGACACGTTCTTGTTACGGATGACGCGCGGCGCGGCCATCGTCGCGGCGGTGACCGGGCCGATGGTGAAGATCGCGAAGCCGATGTGCAGCCAGAGAAGCAGGGACGACATGCCGCTGAGACTAGTCGCCGACGATCTCGGTGGGAGACTCGACACTCTCTTTGCTCTGCGCGGAGCAGTACATGATCATCTCTGTGGCCGCGACGGCGACCACCATCAGGACGATGAGGAGAACCGTGGCTATCATGGGCACCCCTCCTTCCCCGTGTCGGACTTAAATATCGTCCGTAATGACTAGACGTCCGTGCAACGGAATAAGTTCGCCCCGGGTAGGGTTGTGCACTGTCTTTTCTTCGCGCCGTTAGGGCACAAGGGGGTGCCGTCCGTGACCATCAGTCACGTCGAGCCGTACACCGATGAGTGGCTGCAGCAGCCGGCCAGTTACGTACGGCAGGTCATCGACGTACTCGGACCTGAGGTGGCGGACTGGTGGGAAGGCCCTTGTGATCCGCGCGACGCCACTGTCCGGCTCAGCGACGGCACCGCGCTGGTGTGGGACGAGGAGAGCGGCTGGCGCCTGGGCGCGTTCGTCTCGGGCGGCCGCGGCGCTCACACCGAGCTGAACGGCATCCGCTACCTGGGCCACGGCCTGCTGCCCAAGCCGGAACGCGTGCCCACGGCCCTCAGCGACGCGAGGGCCGGAGTCGGCGCCAGCTCGGCCTGGCGCCCCTGCTACCGCTCCCACCGCAACTGCCGCGACGGCTTCGACGTGGCCCTCGCCTTCTACGCCGGCCTCATAGGCGCCTGACGGCGACCGTTCGTGCTCGCGGGTACGCGGCGAGTCGCGGTGCCGGCCCTGGTCCTGGCGCTGGCAGGATGCTCGGCCGGCGCACCCTCGGGACCTGAGCCCCGTCCGGGTCACGGACGATCACCGAGCGTGAGCCCTGCCGTGGCGGAGCCTGTGGAGGTCGCCACGGCGAGCCGTCTCGAGGGGCGCCGGCGGACGGTCTACCGGCAGAAAGGCCTCGCGAACGGTGCGGCGCTCCTGGACATCGTGGCCAACGGCCGCGATGCGTGGGCAGTCGGAGAGCGGGTCGTGGTCGATTACCACGAATCGGTGCTGGTCCACTGGGACGGCCGGCAGTGGCGCCGGCTGGTGAAGGAACTGCCGCAGAGGGGCCGGGCACTGACCCTCTCCAAGGTCGACGCCTCGGCTCCCGGCAACGTGTGGGTCGTCGCGGAGGACCAGGAGGGCGGCGATTCAGGTTTGCTGCGCTTCGACGGTCGGCGCTGGTCCTTCATCCCGGACGGGATCGATGAGTCGGACGAGACCGAGTCGGCGCAGGAAGTGATCGCGTTGGGTGATGACCAGGCGTGGTCGTTCGGTGAGCGATGGGCGCGGCACTTCGACGGCCGAAGCTGGGTCAAGTATGAGACACCCATCTCCACCAACGCGGCCTCCGCCCTGTCGCCACAGGACATCTGGGCGGTCGGGGCGGTGACAAAGGACTCGTCGCCCTCTGAGCCCGCCGTCGCGCACTTCGACGGCCGAGCCTGGCAGCGGACGCCGCTTCCTTCCGCAGTGCCTGCCGACATGTTCGATGCGCAACTGACCGCGGTCCTGACCGTGGCGGTCGATGACGTATGGGCCGTGGGCAACTACCAGACAGCGGACTCGCGATATCGGCCGTTGCTGTATCGATGGAACGGCACGGGCTGGCGCGCCCTCGCCCTCAAAGAGGGGAAGCCGACCGGGCTTGCCCGGGACAGCGGCGGAACGGTCTGGATAGCCGGCGATGTGGTGAACCCCGACCCTCCGTATGACAGCTATTACCTGTTGACGCATGCGGACGGGAGATGGTCACAGGTCAAGACGGAGCTTCCGCTGACCGCGCTGACTCAGGCCTCGGGCGGAAGGACACTGTGGGGCCTGGCAGCGAATGAGATCGTGGAGTTTCGCAAGGACTGATCGACGATCCCGCCTCGCGAGCAGATCGGGGCCTGGACCTCGGGGAGAGGCCCAGGCCCGTGCGGCTCAGCAGCCGCAATGGCCTCGGACGTTACATCCGTAACAACTCGGGGCTCAGCGCAGGCGTTCGGCCAGGAACGCCTCCCAGGTCCGCTTGCCTACGTCGGCCCCCAGGGAGAGGTTCTCGCCGTTCCGGTACGCGCGGCCGGGCTTTCCCGGCATCCGGACCGGCAGCAGCCACCGGCTCCGGCCCTGCGTGCGCAGGTATCCGCGGACCAGGTCGCCCAATCCGTACACCTCCGGCCCCGCCAGGTCGGGCACCAGGCCGGCGGGCCGGCCGAGCGTGAGCTCCACGAGCCGGTCCGCCACGTCGCGCGCGTCGACCGGCTGGAACCGGAGCCCGCCCGGGATCGGCACCACCGGCAGCTTCGCCATCGTCCGCAGCACGTTGAGCACCAGGTCGTGGAACTGGGCGGCACGCAGCGTCGTCCAGGGCAGGCCGGAGCCGGTCACGGCCTGTTCCGCGCCCAGCTTCTGCCGGAAGTAGCCCAGGGGGACCCGGTCCGCCCCGATGACCGAGATGTACACCAGGTGCCGTACCCCTGCTCGCGACGCGGCCCGCACCAGGTTGGCGGTGGCCACGTCGTCGCCCTTGGCGCCGCCCGCCAGGTGCAGGACGGTCTCGACCCCGGACACGGCGGGCTCGGTCCCCTCGCCCTTGAGCAGGTCGCCGGCCACGTCCTCGATGCCGTCGCCCGGCTCGTGGCCGCGGCGGCTGAGCACGCGTACGTCGCGGCCGGTATCGCGCAGGAGCGGTACGACGATGCGTCCGAGGGTGCCGGTGCCGCCGGTGACCAGAATGGGTGATGTCATAGCTCCTCCAAAGCGGGGGTCTGCCCCGGTTTCATCGGCTCGGTTCGGTGCGTTTACCGTTGTGAACCCGCGCGAAGAAGGAATGTGACAGGTGGACGAGCCTGGTTTGCCGATGGAGCAATTCGACGAACATCGCGCCCGTCTGCGATCGGTGGCCTACCGGATGCTCGGCTCGGTCAGCGAGGCCGAGGACGCCGTACAGGAGGCCTGGCTGCGCTTCAGCCTGGCGGACACCGGGCGCGTGGAGAACCTCGGCGGCTGGCTGACCACGGTGATGGCGCGCGTCTGCCTGAACGTGCTCCGCGCGCGCCGGCAGCGGCGCGAGGAACCTCTCCAGGTGCACCTGCCCGACCCGATCATCAGCCGCGAGGACGAGGGGCACCCCGAGCACGAGGCGGTGCTGGCCGACTCGGTCGGGCTGGCGTTGATGGTGGTGCTCGACACGCTGTCGCCCGCCGAGCGGCTCGCGTTCGTGCTGCACGACATGTTCGCCGTGCCGTTCGAGGAGATCGCCCCCATGATCGAACGGTCACCGGCCGCGGCGAGGCAGCTGGCCAGCCGCGCACGCCGCCGGGTCCGCGGGCAGGCTCCGCCTCCCGACTCCGATCCCGCCCGTCAGCGTGACGCCGTCAACGCGTTCTTCGCCGCCGCTCGCGACGGCGACTTCGAGGCGCTCGTCGCCATCTCGACCCCGAGGTCGTGCTGCGGTCCGACGGCGGCCTCGCCCGCCCCCGCCAGAACGTCGTGCTCACCGGCGCGCGGAACGTGGCCGGTCAGGCGGTCACCTTCGGCCGGCTCTCGCCGTTCGCACGCCCGGTGCTCGTCAACGGGGCCGCCGGAGTCGTGGTCGCGAACAACGGACGGCTGGTGTCCGTCATGGCCTTCACCGTCACCGGCGGGAAGATCGTCGCCATCGACGTGCTGTCCGACCCCGAACGCCTGCACCGGCTCGACCTGCCGGCCCTCGGCTGAGGGCCCGACACCGCGGGGTCAGTGGTCGAGCACCAGCATGATGTGCTGGTCCTCGCCGTGCCGCACCGTGCCCGACCGCTGGAAGCCATGCTTCTCCAGGAGCCGGACCGACCCGGTGTTCTCCTCGAACGGGTCGGCGTGGAGCGGGCGGGCCTTCTCCTGCTGCAGGAAGAGCTCCATGGCGCGGGTGCCGATGCCGCGGCCCCAGAACCGGCGGCCGAACCAGTAGCCGATGAAGCGTCTGTCCTCCTCCCACCAGGCCACCAGGTTGCCGGCCAGCTCGCCGTCCACCGTGACCGCCTGCACGAACACGGTGGGGTCGCCGAGGATCCGGGTGGTCCAGTGGCGGAGGAACGCCTCCCGGGGCCGGGGACGGAACTTCGACCTCCGGACCGCCTCCGGGTCGTGCTCCTGCTCCAGGAACACCTCCAGGTCCGCCTCCACCACGTCCCGCAGCCGCACGTCGTCGCTCATGCCGAGCAACACTGCCAGAGCCCACCGACAGTTCAGCGGGCGCGGCGCAGGCGGAGGAAGTCGCTGACCACGTACTCGCCCAAGCGCTCGGCGCTCGGCGAGAAGACGCGCCCGCCGTTCCTGCGGGCCACCTCGTCCACGAACTCCTTCAGCCGGTCGTCCGCCGCCAGCATGAAGACGTTGAGCGTGGCCCTCCGCCGGGTCATCTTGTCGACCTCGGCCAGCGTGAGCTCCAGGGTCTCGTGCGAGGGCGGCCACTCGAACGCCGACCTGCCGTTGCGCATGAGGTGGGCCGTGGGCTCGCCGTCCGTGACGACCAGCACCACCGGCTCGAAGTCGGGGTGGCGGTCGAGGTGGCGGCCGGCGATCAGGAGGGCGTGGTGCAGGTTGGTGCCCTGGACCATGTCCCAGTCGAGGCCCGCCAGCTCGTCCGGCTGCAGCACCCTGGCGTAGTTGGAGAAGCCGATGATCTGGACGGCGTCCTGCGGGAACTTGGACGCCACCAGGGCCTGGAGCGCCAGGGCCGTCTGCTTGGCGGCGGCCCAGGTGCCGCGCAGGGCCATCGAGTACGACAGGTCCACCAGGAGGCAGACGGCCGCGGCGGTGCGGCGCTCGGTCTCGGCGACCTCGAAGTCGTCCACGGACAGCCGCAGAGCCGTCCCCCCGCCGCTCAGCGGGGCGACGCCGCCGCTGCGCACGCCGTTCACCAGCGTGCGGACCACGTCGATGGGCTGCTCGTCGCCGAAGCGCCACGGCCTGGACGAGCCCGTGAGCTCGCCGGCCGAGCCCGCGTCGTGCTGGTCGTGGTCGCCGCGGCGGCCCGCGTCGAGCGAGGCGAACACGCGGCGCAGCGCCGTCTCGCCCAGGCGGCGGACCGCCTTGGGGGTGAGCTCGAGCTTGCCGCGGCGGCGCAGGAGGTAGCCCTGCTCCTCCAGCTCCCGCTCGATGCGCTTTAGGGCCTCCAGGTCGTCCACGGCGGAGCGGCCGAGCGCACGGCGTACGGCGGCCTCGTCGATGTCGTCCAGCCGCGCGCCCGGGTAGTCCTGGCGCAGGGCGGTCTCCAGCTGGGTGAGGTCGGCCAGCTCCTCCAGGGCCGTGACGGCGTCGCCCATGGCCAGGGGCTCCTCGCCGGTGAGGCGCTCAGGGGCGTTCCAGGCCAGGTCGGGGCGGCGGGCGTAGAGTGCCTCGCCGAGCCGGCGCATCTCGTCGGCGAGCCCGGCCTGGTCGAGGGTCTGGTTGATCAGGCCGGCGAGCTCCTCGCGCTGGCGCGGGGTCATCGAGGCCAGCATGCGCTGCGTGGCGGCGGCGCGGCGGGCCAGGATGTCGACGAGCTCCTCAAGGTTCCGCGGCTTTTCGGGGAACAGATCCCCATATTTCCCCATGAAGGCTTCAAAATCGGCCTGAGTGTGCTGGCCGCGGGCGTCCTTGTCCAGCATGCCGTTCAGGTCCGACATCATCTGCCGGACGCGCTCCATCGCCTCGGGGTCCGGGTTGGCGAGGGCGTCCCGCAGGCCCCTGAACTGGCTGTCCAGGACCTCCCGCCGCAGCAGGTCCCGCAGCTCCTCGAACGTCTGGCGCGCCGCGGACGAGCGCCATTCGTACGTGCTCAGCTCCTGGATCGCACTGGCCGTGTCATCGGGCAGCGCGTCGAGCTCGGTCTCGCGCAGCCGCGCGTCGTCGGACGGGTCGGGGAACAACTCGGCCCGCTCCTGCCCGATGGCCTTGTCGAGCAGCGCCCGCGCCTTTTCGAGGGTGCCGTCGAGCCGCCCGCGCTCGCGCAGGTCGCGTCGGCGCCTGCGTACCTCCCTGAGCATGTCGTCGAGCCCCCGGCGGTCCTGCGTACCGGGGAGTCCGCGCTTGAGCAGGTCGCGCAGGGCGTGGACCGGCGTCGAACCGGAGAGGATCGCGTCGCCCATCTCGTCGAGGGCCGCCCGCACGTCGTAGGGCGGGGCGAGGGGGTCGGGGCCGTCGTGGTACTCGCCATAGCGAAAGGCCATCACGCACCCACGCTAACCCGATCCGCCCGGTTATGCGCCCCCGAAGGGCTTCTCCGCGGCTCCGGCTACGCGTCCCCGAAGACCTCCCACACCTCGTTCACGCCGTCGACGCCGGGCGTGTAGTCGATCTTCACGAGTACGGGGTGCTTGGCCGTCTTGAGCGCTCTGGTCAGGTCGGCAGCGGTGCACGACTTCTTGCCGAGCCCGTTCTTGTCGGCGTTGACCGGCTTCCCGGCCAGCCACGCGTCCTGGCACCGCGCCGTCGTCCGGTGGAAGGACGTGGCGTACGTGTACCCGAGCTTGACCTGCTTTCCGCCGGTCGCGAACAGGACGGTGCTGTCGTTGACGCGCTTCAGGGTGCCACGGGCGGTACGCGCCGCGGGCCACCCCTGGACCAGGAACTCGTTGATCCTGACGGCACGGGAGCCCTGGTACTCGACGCGGAGCGGAACGGGACCGCGGTCCAGCGAGTCGTCCAGGTCGCCGGGCTTGCAGGCCGTCCTGCCCAGCCCCTTGGCGTCGAGGGCCACCTGGCCCTCGGTCTCCTTCAGGTCGCAGGCCACCGTGACGCGGCCGTAGGACGCGCGGGTGTAGCCGAGCCGCACCTCCTTGGCCCCCGTCACCGCCTTGAGCCGGTAACCGACGAAGCCGTCCTTGCGAACGAATGCGGCCGACTTCGGCACGACACGCAGGTGCCCCGTGCCGTCGGCCCACGCGTACCCGTACACGACCTTCGTGGCCTCCGCGTGCGCAGGAACGGCGAAGCAGCCCATGGCCAGAGCGGCGGTACAGGCAAGCAGACGCATGGGCGGTCTCCTCCTCGGGGTGATCAGCTACCCACTTTGACGCTGGAGACCGCCAAGATGTTCACGTGCGATAGACGGAGACTCCGTCAAGGTCCTCCTTGGACAGGCGTCGCATGAGGTAAAGCCCCTCAAGAGCGAACTCCAGGGCCGCCGCCGCATGTCCTGGCGACTCCTCGCCCGCTCCCATGCCGAGACGGGACATGACCTTCGCCAGCCCGGGAACGGGACCCATCCGGTGCAGGAGCTCGCCCGCGGGGACCAGCTCGCCCGACTCCACCTGGGTGCCCTCGGAGAACTTGTCGATGATCGCGGCCAGGTCCATGCCGCCCAGCCTGGTCCTGAACGTCTCCGCCGTGGCCCTGCGCAGCAGGTGAGAGAGGATCTCGGTCTCCCTGCCCTCCTCGCTGACCTCGAACTCCACCTTGCCCCGCAGGCTGTGGACCACGGAGGCCAGGTCGACCACGCGCGTGACGGCCTGCTCCTCACCCGCGATCGCCGCCCTGCGCACGGCCGAGGCCGCGGCGGTCTCGGCGGCCGCGATCGAGAAGCGCGCCGACACGCCGGAGCGGGCGTCCACGGCCGTGGACTCGCGTACCAGCCGGGTGAACCGGGCGATGATCTCGATCAGGTGCTCGGGAACGTCCGCGCCGATGTCCGGCATGGACTCCTGGCGGATGAGCGTGAGCTCGTCCTCCACCGTCAGGGGGTAGTGGGTGCGGATCTCCGCGCCGAAGCGGTCCTTCAGCGGGGTGATGATCCGGCCCCTGTTGGTGTAGTCCTCGGGGTTGGCGCTGGCGATGAGCAGGATGTCGAGCGGCAGGCGCAGGTTGTAGCCGCGCACCTGGATGTCGCGCTCCTCCAGCACGTTGAGCAGCGACACCTGGATCCGCTCGGCCAGGTCGGGCAGCTCGTTCACGGAGAAGACACCGCGGTTGGTGCGCGGGACCAGGCCGTAGTGGACGGTCTCGGGGTCGCCGAGCCGGCGCCCTTCCGCGATCTTGATCGGGTCGACGTCGCCGATCAGGTCGCCCACGGAGGTGTCGGGCGTGGCGAGCTTCTCGCCGTAGCGCTCGTCGCGGTGCTTCCATGCGACAGGCAGCTCGTCACCCAGCTCCCGCGCCAGAGCCTGGCAGCGCGTGCAGGCCGGCGCGTACGGATGGTCGTTGATCTCGCAACCCTCGACGACGGGGGTCCATTCGTCGAGCAGGCCCGTGATGGTGCGGATGAGCCGGGTCTTTCCCTGGCCGCGCTCGCCGAGGAGCACCAGGTCGTGCCCGGCGAGCAGCGCCCGTTCCAGATGCGGCAGGACGGAGTCGTCGAAGCCCACGATGCCGGGGAAGCGGGGCTCTCCCGCCCGCAGCTTGGCCAGCAGATTTTCCCGGACTTCGGCCTTGACGGTGCGATGAACGTGGCCGCTCTCTCGCAACTCGCGGAGAATACGTGGCTGATGCACGGGATCGAGACTACGTCCCTCGCGAGCAAACCGGCAGAGACTTTCGCATCTGGCGGAGATTTCGGATCTGAACCATTGAGTGACGGTTCGTGTGCGTGCTTGTCCCTTTAGTGGGGAGAATGCGGCCTAGGGAACTTTGACATGCCGAGGGAGGCGAGACGCGTGGCCCTGATGACTAGTCGCTTCGCCGACGGCCTCGCCGTGGGTTCCGACCTGGTGGAGGCCGCGGAGACCGCCGTCGGCCGGGCCCTGTCGAGGCTCAGCGGCCGAGCGGACCTGGTCTGCTTCTTCATCTGCGGCGACGATCCGGACGACGTCGCGCGGGCCGGTGAGGCCGCGATGAAGCTCGCGCCCGACGCGCACGTGATCGGATGCAGCGCCACGGGAGTGATCGGCGACGGGCAGGGAGTCGAGCTGACGCCTGCCGTGAGCGCGTGGGCGGCGACGCTGGACGGTGCCAGGCTGACGACGTTCGCGCTGGAGACGCTGGCAGCCGAGGACAGGTTCGTGGTGGTCGGGCTGCCCGAGCGGGGCGGGGACGACCATGTGGCGATCCTGCTCGCCGATCCGTACAGCTTCCCGACCGACGCCTTCGTGGAACGCTCGGTCGATGTGCTCGGCGACCTGCCGCTGATCGGAGGGCTGGCCAACGGGCTGCAGGGCCGGGGCTCCGTACGGCTGTTCGCCGACGGCGAGGTCTACACCGAGGGCGCGATCGGCGTGCTGATCAGCGGCCCGGTCAAGATCAGCACCGTGGTGAGTCAGGGCTGCCGCCCGATCGGTCCCAGCATGGTCGTCACCGCGTCGGAGGACAACCTGCTGCTGGAGCTGGCCGGTCAGCCCGCGCTGGCCCGGCTGGAGGACATCGTCAGCGAGCTCGACGAGGACGACCGCGAGCTGGTCGCCTCCGGCCTGCAGATCGGCGTGGCCATGAACGAGTACGCCGAACGCCACGAACGCGGCGACTTCCTCATCAGGGGCGTCATCGGCATCGATCCGGAACGCGAGGCCGTGGCCATCGGCGACATCGTGGAGATCGGCAGGACCGTGCGCTTCCAGGTGCGCGACGCGGCCACCGCCGACGAGGACCTGTACGACCTGCTCGACGCCCACCGGGAGCAACTCGGCAAGGTGGACGGGGCGCTGCTGTTCTCGTGCAACGGCCGGGGCTCGGCCATGTTCGGCACGGCCGACCACGACCCGGTCGCCCTCCGCGACACGCTGGGGCCCATCGGCATGGCCGGCTTCTTCGCCGCCGGCGAGGTCGGCCCGGTCTCGGGCCACAACCACGTACACGGGTTCACGGCGTCGGTCCTGGTGTTCTCCAGCGCCGGTCCTTGAGCCGGGCCTTGAGCCGGTCCCGTACGGCAGGCCGTCGGTGATCCTCGCGATCGACGTCGGCGGCACCAAGATGGCCGCCGGCCTGGTCGCGGACGACGGCACGGTGACCATGTCCACCCGGGCCGCCACGCCGCAGGGCGCGGACGCTTCGACCCTGTGGAAGACGCTCATGAACCTCGTCGATCTCGTGGAGCCGCTCCCCACGGGTCTCGACGGCGTGGGCGTGGGCGGCGGCCTGATCCTGAACGGCCGGCTGGTCAACGGGCGGGACGGGCAACGCCGGGCACATCGGCCACGTGGTCGTCGAGCCGGTCGGCGGCCCCCGGTGCGGTTGCGGCGGCCACGGCTGCCTCGAGGCCGTGGCCCAGGGGCCCGCCCTGACCGCCTGGGCCCTGTCCCACGGGTGGACGCCCGGCTCCACCCCTTCTGAGGCCGCCGCTCCGGTCGTTCGGGCTGCAGATGCCCAGGCGGGGAAAGGCGGCTCCGAGGGTGGGTTCGTTGCCCGCCCCCGTGTGCCCAACGCCGTCTCGGATGGGCGCAGCGCCGTCTCGGGTGGGCCTGGCGCCGTCTCCGGTGGAGTCGCTGTCGCGTCCGGTGGGTCCGCAGGTGGGGCGGGGTGGGACGGCGCTGGGGAGGCGTACCGGGAGGATCGGGCGGTCACCGCGCGGGCGTTGGCGGCGGACGCGCTGGCCGGGGACCCGGTGGCGCTGCTGGCGATGCGTCGCGCCGGGCGCGCGCTCGGCATCGCCATCGCCTCGGCCACCCACCTGTGCGACCTCGATCTGGTCACGATCGGCGGTGGGCTGTCGCAGGCCGGCGAGCCGCTGTTCGGCCCGCTGGAGGAGGCGCTGTGGGAGCACGCGAGGATGCGCTTCGCCCGCCGGGTGAAGGTCGTCCCCGCCGCCCTGGGTCAGGAGGCGGGGCTGGTCGGCGCCGCCGCGCTCATCCTGGCCGGCGAGCGCTACTGGAGCTGAAGCCCGGCGACCCCGTCTGCTCGGGAGGGCCGCCGGGCCTGGAACGGCCGCGGCCCCCGGAGGAGGGCCGGGCCTGGGATGGCCGCGGCACCCAGAAAGGGACCCCGGCCTGGGGCGGTCAGGACGCCTTCGCGCGGTCGGGCGAGGAGGCGCCGACCCGGTAGAAGGGGGTCAGTTGGGTCCGGTGTGGGTGCCAGGACCCTGGTCCGCACCATCCGTCCTGGTGACCAGACCACGCCCGCCGTCGTCCTTGGCGCCGGGGCCGGGTGCGGGCATCGTGGTGGGCTCGCAGGGCGCGACGGGGCCCTTCACGACCGTGAGCGACATCGCGAACGGCGGCCTGTCGTCGCCGTCCTTGCTCTTGGAGACGGCCAGCACCAGCGTCTCGCCCGCCGGCACCTGCCCCTTTTCGATCTTGAAGGAGATTGCGCCGCCCGACCGGCCGACGCTCGCTGTGAACTTCCCGGTGCCGGACCCGCGCTCGCCACGCGGCTCCTTGCAGGTCTGCCCCTCGGGCAGGTAGTTCACGACCGCCTTGACCCCGGCCCCGGCCAGCTCCCCGGCCAGCCCCTCCGGGTCGCTGAACTCGTTGATCCGCACGTTGACCGCCCCGTCGGCGTCCTTGGTGACCGCGTACGCCGGGGCGCTGCTGAGCCCGGTCAGCACTACCACCGCGGTGGCGGCGGCGGCGAGCCCGGCCGCCGCGGTCGTCAGGCCCACGAAGCGCCGCCGCCGCGAAGGGCGCTCGATCGGTGTCACGGTCGTCGTCATCGTGTTCTCCGCCTTCCGCGTCGTGATGTCTTCCTTGAGTGCACTGAGCAGGCGCTCTTCGAAGTTGCTCATACCTGTCCCTCCACGTACACAGTTGAAGAAGGGCTTTCCGGCCGCTGCGAATCCGGCTGTGCTTGTGGCCGAGCTCCGCTCGGCGGGCTGAGGTGGATGTCCTCGCTTCGCTGCGGATCCACCTCAGCGACCTCCCCAAGCGCACGTCTCGCCCGGTGCAACCGCACTCGTGCGGTCACCTGCCTGATGCCCAGGGCCGCAGCGGCCTCCGCGACGGTGAGCTGGTCGATCGCCACCAGCTCCAGCACCGCCCGCTCGCCCTCAGGCAGCCGGCGCATGGCCTCCAGGGCGCGGCGCATCCGGCGCTCCGCGTCGACCCGCTCCTCCATCCTGACGAGATCGTCATCGTCCATCAGCCGGCGGCCGGCGACGCGGCCGGTCGCCCGCGCCTCCCGCGCCGCGTTGCGGTGCTGGGCCGACACGACGTTGCGCGCGATGCCGTACAGCCAGGCGATCTCGCTGCCCCGGCCCGGCACGTAAGTGTGCGCCGTGTCCAGGACCGCCAGGAAGATGTCCGCGGTCAGGTCGGCGGCGAGGTGGGGGTCGCTCACCCGCCGGACCACGAACCGCATGACGGCATCGACATGGCGGCGATAGAAGGCCTCAAAGGCCGCAGGGTCCTCGTTGAGGCGCACTGGCCTCGCTCCCTTCGTCGTTCGCCTTACACCCGTACTTGGGCCGAGCGACGAGAAGCGTTTCCGCCCTGCTCAGGCGGGGCGTTGCGGCTGGAAGAGCCAGGCGTCGAAGAGCGGGCGGAGGTTCTTGCCGGACAACTGCTCGGCGAGGCGGATGAACTCCTCCGTCGTGACGTTGCCGTTGCGGTGGTCGGCGGTCCACGTCTTGAGCAGCTTGAAGAAGGTGGCGTCGCCGATGGCCTTGCGCAGGGCGTGCAGCGTCATGGCGCCGCGGGCGTAGACCGACGCGTTGAACAGGTCCTCGGGCCTGGCCCGCCCCGGCGGATAGGCCCAGATCGGGTCGCTCGCCGGGCGGGCGTGCTCCTGGTTGAAGATCGCCTCGGCGGTCTTGCCGCCCTTGTGCTCCGACCAGAGCCACTCCGCGTACGTGGCGAAGCCCTCGTTGAGCCAGAGCTCACTCCAGCGCTTGATGGACAGGCTGTCGCCGAACCACTGGTGGGCCAGCTCGTGGGCGATGATGCTCGGGTCGGGCTCGAAGCCCCCGTAAAGCGGCTTGGTCTGGTTCTCCAGGGCGTAACCGGCGGCGAAGTCGTCGACGATGCCCCCGGTCGAGGAGAACGGGTAGGGGCCGAACACCGTGGACCAGTAGTCGGTGATCTCACCGGAGAGCTTGAAGAGCGTGTTGAGTGACTTCTTGAACTTGGGGTCGACGGCGGCGATCTCCGTGATGCCCGCGGGCGTGCGGCCCTCGCGCAGGTCGAACATGCCCATCGTGGCCGTCGCCAGATAGCTCGCCATCGGCTGCCGCTCGCGCCACCGGAAGGTGGTCTTGCCCTGGGCGGTCGTGGGCCGCCCGACGAGCTCGCCGTTGGCCAGGGCGGTCACCCCGGCGGGGACGGTGATCGTGAAGTCGTACGTGGCCTTGTCGGCCGGGTGGTCGTTGTTGGGGAACCAGGTCTTGGAGCCGTCGGGCTCGGAGGCCACGAACGCGCCGTCAGGGGTCGCGACGAATCCGAACGTGCCCAGGTTGGCGCTGTCCCTGATCGGCTGGGGCTGCCCCGCGTAGGTGACCTTGACGGTGAAGCGGGACTTGACGTCGATCGGCTCGGACGGCGTCACGGTCAGCTCGCTGCCCTGGCGCCGGAACGTCGCGGTGGCGTTGTTGACGGTGACCTTGCTCACGGTCATCCCGGAGAAGTCGAGGTTGAAGCTCGACAGGTCCTGGGTGGCGGCGGCCTTGATGGTGGCCACCCCGTGGAGCTGCTTGGTCACCGGCACGTAGTCGATGTCCAGGTCGTAGTGGGAGACGTCGTAGCCGCCGTTGCCGTCGGTGGGGAAGTCGGGGTCGCCGATGCCGGCCGCGCCCGGCCGGTATTCGGTGAGCGGCGGCGGGTCGTCGAGCCGATGGTCGGCGAGCGGCGGTTTGTCCGCGGGCGCGCAGCCCAGCACGCTGACCAGCGCCGCCATCAGTGCCACCCAGCGCTTGTAGGAACGCATCGGCTTACGAGCCCCCTTCGAATCGTGACCAGAAGCTTACGCTGAGTTACGCGTTGACGACGACGGTCCTGGCCACCTTGTCATGCAGGGCTTGTTTGCGCGGGTCGAAGAGGATCCAGCCGAGGTCCACCAGCATGCCGACGCAGCATAGCCATACGAGCGCGGACGCGACGGCCTGCCTCACCGCGGCCTGGGACACGGTGATCCGGGCGCCGCGCTCCTGTACGACCCGCATGCCGAACAGCCTCTTGCCCAGGGTCTGGCCGTTCCAGAAGGCGTGCAGCAGCCAGAAGTACAGGAAGGCCACGAGCCCGGCCAGGAAGGTGTGCTCCACCGGATAGCGTTCCCACGCGCCTCTGCCCCGGTCCCAGACGTACTCCCAGCCCGGAGACGTGAAGGGGGCGGAGACGACGTTGACGATGAGCCAGTCGAGGACGCCGGCGAACAGGCGTCGCCAGCGTCCCGCCAGCCCCGGTGGTGATCCCATGATGTCCTGATGACCACCACTAAGTCGGGACAAACTAAAGGTTGCCCCTCCGTTCCTGTTCCCGCTCGATCGCCTCGAACAGGGCCTTGAAGTTGCCCTTGCCGAACCCGAGCGACCCGTGCCGCTCGATCAGCTCGAAGAACACGGTGGGCCGGTCCTGCACCGGCTTGGTGAAGATCTGCAGCAGGTAGCCGTCCTCGTCGCGGTCCACGAGGATCTTCCGCCGCTTGAGCTCCTCGATCGGCGCCCGCACCTGCCCGATGCGCGCCCGCAGCTCGGGGTCGTCGTAGTACGAGTCGGGCGTGTCCAGGAACTGGACGCCGGCCGCCCGCATGTGGTCCACCGTGGTCAGGATGTCGTTGGTGGCCAGCGCGATGTGCTGGACCCCCGGCCCGCCGTAGAACTCCAGGAACTCGTCGATCTGCGACTTCCTGCGGCTGATGGCCGGCTCGTTCAGCGGGAACTTGACCTTGCGCGAGCCGTCCGCCACGACCTTGGACATGAGCGCCGAGTACTCGGTGGCGATGTCGTCGCCGACGAACTCCGCCATGTTCGTGAAGCCCATCACCTTGCGGTAGAACTCCACCCACTCGTCCATCTTGCCCAGCTCGACGTTGCCGACGCAGTGGTCGATCGCCTGGAAGAGCCGCCCGTTCCTGGTGCCGGGGGGCGCGACCAGCGGCTCGGCCGCCACGTATCCGGGCAGGTAGGGGCCGCCGTAGTTGGACCTGTCGACCAGCGTGTGCCGGGTCTCGCCGTAGGTGGCGATGGCCGCGATCTGCACCTTGCCGTGCTCGTCCTCCATCGTGTACGGCTCCGCCAGCCCCTTGGCCCCATGGGCGACCGCGTGCGCGTACCCCGCCTCGACGTCGGGCACCGCGATGGCCAGGTCGATCACTCCGTCGCCGTGCTCGGCCACGTGCCTGGCCAGGTCCGTGCCCGGCCGGAGCGAGGCGCGGAACTCGAACGTGGCGCCGCCCGAGACCAGTACGTACGCGACCTCGTCGCGGCTGCCGTTCTCGGGGCCGCGGTAGGCCACCAACCTCATGCCGAACGCGGCCGAGTAATAGTGGGCCGCCTGCTTGGCGTTGCCCACGGCGAACACGACGGCATCCATGCCGTTGACCGGAAAAGCGTCATTCATAAGACCAACTGTCGATTTTCCTGGGCGAGCTGCGCAACAGTTACCTGATCCGGTGCACAAGCTGTCTAGCTTCTCCATGAAATGTCCGGTAAATCTGTACAGTATGACGATCGATGACCTTGACGCCCGGCTGATCGCGCTCCTGACGGAGGAGCCCCGTCTGGGCGTGCTCGAATGCTCGCGCCGGCTCGCCGTGGCCCGCGGCACCGTTCAGGCCCGGCTCGACCGGCTGATCGCCAGGGGCGTGATCACGGGGTTCGGGCCCGACGTGTCGCCCGAGGCCCTCGGCTACGGCGTCACCGCGTTCGTCAGCATGGAGATCAGGCAGATCGCCGGGCACGATCCGGTGGCCGACCGGCTGGCCGCGATCCCCGAGGTGCTGGAGGTGCACACGATCACCGGCGACAGCGATCTGCTCTGCCGCGTGGTCGCGCGGACAAATGCCGATCTTCAACGGGTTATCGACCGGATAGTGGACGTTCAGGGTGTGCTCAGGACTAATTCGATCATCGCCCTGGACACACCGGTTCCATACAGAGTGCTGCCGTTGGTCGCCGATGTCCCGCGCAGGAGCTAGCTCCCGCCGTACTATCGCTGTGGGACGGGGCACCGATATCGATCGTTTACCCTTGGCATTCGCCCAGCTTGCGGGGGTTGTCCGAAGGTGACGAGGGGGTCGGGGTGCGGAGCGGCGGTGGTAACGGGATGCGAAAACGGCGGGTTCTCCGGCTTCTACTGATTTCTTTGGGTGCAGGAATCCTCGTACTCGTCGGGCTTTTCGCGGTCGCGTGGGCCATGACGCCCATTCCTGACTCCACGCAGAAGGAAGCCACTGCGCAGGGTTCGGTGATCTATTACCGTGACGGCAAGAGCGTGATCGCCCGCCAGGGCATCGACCGCAAGAACGTCGAGCTGGCCAAGGTGCCCAAGCACGTGCGCGACGCGGTCATCGCGGCGGAGAACCGCTCCTTCTACGAGGACGGCGGCGTGTCGGTCAAGGGCACCGCGCGGGCCGTCTGGTCCACCGTCAGCGGGCAGCAGCTCCAGGGCGGCTCGACGATCACCCAGCAGCTCGTACGCAACTACTACAGCGGCCTCAGCCAGGAGCGCTCCGTCACCCGGAAGTTCAAAGAGATCCTCATCGCGATGAAGGTCGACCAGTCCAAGTCGAAGGACTGGGTGCTGGAGCAGTACCTCAACACGATCTACTTCGGCCGCGGCGCCAACGGCGTCGAGTCGGCCGCCCGCGCCTACTTCGGCAAGCACGTCGACCAGCTCAGCGTGGCCGAGGGCGCCTACCTCGCGGCGGTGATCCAGCAGCCCAGCCGGTTCGCCGACCCCAAGGGCGCCGATCTCGAGGCGGCCAAGGTCCGCTGGCAGTCGGTGATCGACGCGATGGGCCAGACGGGCACGCTGACGCCCGAGCAGGTCGCCGCCCAGCGCTTCCCCCAGCTCGCGGCCCCGAAGAAGCCGTTCGAGCTCAAGGGCCAGGCCCAGTACATGCTGGAGCAGGTGACGGCCGAGCTCAACCGGCGCGGCTACACCGACGAGGACATCAACGGCGGCGGCCTGAAGATCGTCACCACGTTCGACAAGAAGCTCATGCAGGCGGCACAGCGGGCCGTCAAGGACGTGCTGCCCGACTCGACACCCAAGAAGGTCCGTACGGGGCTCGCGGCCGTCGATCCGGCCACCGGCGAGATCGTCGCCTTCTACGGGGGCAAGCCTTCGCAGTCGGAGCACTGGGACAGCGCGTTCTCGTCCAAGGTCCAGGCGGGGTCGACCTTCAAGCCGTACACGCTGGCGGCGGCGCTCGACAACGGCTTCGACCTGTCCACCAGGGTCAACGGCAACTCGCCGATGCGCGTGGCGTCGGACCCGAAGCCGATCCCCAACGACAGCGACCGTTCGTACGGCCAGATCAACCTGGTGCGGGCCACCCAGAACTCGGTCAACACCGCGTTCGTGGACCTCGGCCAGAAGGTCGGCCTGGACAAGGTCGCCGCCGTCGCCGAGAAGGCGGGCATCCCCAAGGCGCAGATCGAGCAGCAGCAGGCCTACGCGTCCTTCCCGCTCGGCGTCTCCTCGGTCAGCGCCGTCCAGAACGCCTCGGGCTTCTCCACCTTCGCCAACAAGGGCACGCACATGGAGGCCCACGTGGTGATGTCGGTCACCGACGCGAAGGGCAAGAAGAAGGTCATCGAGCCGGTCGCGACGCGGGTGGTCAGCGAGCAGGCCGCCGCGGACACCGTGTACGCGATGCAGCAGGTCGTCAAGTACGGCACCGGCACCGCCGCCCGGCTCTACGACCGCCCGGTGGCCGGCAAGACGGGCACCACGGACAAGTCGAAGTCGGTCTGGTTCAACGGGTTCACGCCGCAGCTCGCCGTCGCGGTCGACATGTTCAGGGAGGACAACGCCACCGTCACGATCCCCGGGTACGGCACGCAGTTCGGCGGACAGCTGCCGGCGCAGATCTGGCGGGCGTTCATGACCGAGGCCATGGCGGGCCAGCCGGTGGAGGAGTTCCCCGAGCCGTCGGACTACGGCTGGGGGCCCGACTACTCGACGCCCGACAACAACCAGGACGTTCCCCAGCAGGACTACACGTCTCCGACGAACCCCAACGACTGGAACAGCACGCCCACGCCTGAGCCCACCGGGCCCACGGCCACGGACCCGCCGTCGACCGATGCGCCGAGCGACAACGGTGACGGGCAGAACGGACAGCCGGACCAGCCGCCCGAGCACACGGAGCCGCCGGCCACGCAGGCCCCCGTCCCCACGACCGGTGGCGACACGGGGACCGACCCCAACACGGGCCGCCCGCAGACCGGATAGCTGTACTCAGTTGGCCAGCTCGGCGCGGAGCTCCTGGACCGTGCTCACGGGCATGCGGCAGGTGAATCCCCTGCACACGTAGGCGGCAGGCGCCCCGCCGACGAGCCCGCGGCCCTCCAGCAGCTCGGGGAAGTCGCCGGGGCCGAGTGCGACCACCAGCCCGGGAACGTCGGCCAGCAGCGCCTGCCGGTGCAGCGCCACCGTACGCGGGTCGTCGGCCGGCCCGATCACGGCGACCTCCACGGGACCGTCCAGGGCCGCCCGCGCCACGGACAGCCCCCACCCGGCGAACCTGGCGTGCCCCGTGGCCAGCACGGACACGGTGCCGAGCGCGGCCTGGGCGGCCTCACGGTGCCGCGTGGAGCCGGTCAGCGCGCCGTACGACAGCAGCGCGCCCGCGGCCGCGTACTGGCCCGACGGGGTGGCGTTGTCCGTGGGGTCCTGCGGCCGCTGGAAGAGCCGCTCGGCGTCGTCCGCCGTGTCGTAGAAGCCGCCCGTGCCGTCGGCGAACCTGTCGAGCACGGTGTCCAGCAGGGTCCCCGCGAGCCGCAGCCACCTGGCCTCGCCGGTGACGCCGTACAGGGAGATCAGGCCTTCGGCCAGGTTGGCGTAGTCGTCGAGCACCCCGGCGTTCGTGCCGGCCCTGCCGTCCTTGGACGTACGCAGCAGCCTGCCGTCCACCACATGCGTGCTCGCGAGCAGTTCGGCCGCGCCCGTGGCCGCCGCCACGAGGTCGGGCCGCTCGAACGCCAGGCCGGTCTCCGCCAGCGCCGCGATGGTCAGGCCGTTCCACGAGGCCACGACCTTGTCGTCGCGCCCGGGGCGTACCCGCAGGTCTCTTGCGGCGAGCAGCCGGCCGCGGACGCCCGCGTAGCGTACGGGGTCGTCGGGGTCGCGCGGCAGCTGCAGCACGGACGCGCCGTGCTCGAACGTGCCGGTCACCGTCACCTCGAAGAGCTCCTGCGCCCAGCGGCGGTCGTCCTCGCCGAGCACGTCGCGGAGCTCCTCGGGCGTCCAGACGTAGAACTTGCCCTCCACGCCCTCGCTGTCGGCGTCGAGCGCCGAGGCGAACCCGCCCTCCTTCGTGCGCAACTCGCGCAGCATCCAGTCGGCCGTCTCCAGCGCCACGCGCCGCGCCAGCTCGCCGCCGCCCGCCTTCCACCAGTGCGTGTAGACGCGCAGCAGGAGCGCGTTGTCGTAGAGCATCTTCTCGAAGTGCGGCACCACCCATTCCGCGTCCACGCTGTAGCGCGCGAACCCGCCGCCGAGCTGGTCGTACATGCCGCCGCGGGCCATCGCCTCGAGCGTCCTGCCGCTCATCTCGCGCTCACCGGAGCGCAGCAGGAACTCCAGCACCATCGACGGCGGGAACTTCGGCGCCCCGCCGAACCCGCCGTTCGCGGCGTCGAACTCCTCGCGCAGATTACGCACGGCCCGCGCCAGCGTCTCCTCGTCGGGCACGGCTCCGCTGGGCAGGGTGGTGCCCGCGTTGAGCGCCTCCACCACCTTGGCGCCCTGCTTCAGCACGATGTCCCGGTCGCCCCTCCACACGTTGTGCACCTCGGTGAGCAGGCGCTGGAAGTGGGGGCGCGGGAAGTAGGTGCCGCAGTAGAACGGGTGGCCCTCGGGCGTCGCGAACACCGTCATCGGCCAGCCGCCCTGGCGGGTCATGGCCTGCGTGGCGCCCATGTAGACGGCGTCCACGTCCGGCCGTTCCTCGCGGTCGACCTTGATGTTGACGAAGTGCTCGTTCATGAGGCGCGCGGTTTCGGCGTTCTCGAAGCTCTCATGTGCCATGACATGGCACCAGTGGCACGCCGAGTAGCCGACGCTGATGAGCAGCGGCACGTCCCGCCGCCTGGCCTCCGCGAACGCCTCCTCACCCCAGGGGTGCCAGTCCACGGGGTTGTCCGCGTGCTGGAGCAGGTAAGGGCTTGTGGCGTCTTTCAAGCGGTTCATCAGGACCTCCCCTGATCAGCCTAGTCCGCCCCCGACCCGGCACTCCTCGATCGCCACCTCCCTGGCCCCCGCGAGACAGGGCGGGAGGCTGACCCGGGAGGGTGGGACGGCGTAGGTTACGGGCGTGGATATGGACTTCCTCTGCGCCCACGCAGCACGCCCAGCGAGCGCCATCACGCGCAGGGACGTGGCACGCGCGCTGCTCGCCGTACCGTCAGGAGTGGCGCTCGTGGCGCTGCCCGACCTGCGGCGGGCGATGATGTCGGCGGGCAACCCGCTCTCCCTCCCGTTCTGGGAGTCCGCCAAGGCCACGCTCAGCTCCATCGAGTCCGGCGTCGCCACGGTCGGTGACGTGCAGCGCTGGGTCGAGTCCACCGGCACCGAGCCGATGCTCATGACGCCCAGCTACTTCGTCTGGCCGGAGGAGGACGAGCGCGGGCCCGTGGCGGCGGAGATGTTCGCGCGGCTCGTCGCGTACCTGGAGGAAAAGGTTGAGGTCGGCGAGATCGACCCCGACGCGCTGGTCGCGGGCGATCAGGAGGCCCGCAGGGTGTACGAGGAACTGCAGGAGCACTGGCTCAGCACCCCGCTGCCCGACGGCAGGGTGCCCGGGTTCGCGGTGAGCGACGAGCAGGACGAGGAGCTGTTCGCGGCCTGGGACGAGGAGGAGGCGTTCGCGCTGTCGGAGCTGCGGCGCATCGTCGCGGGCCTGCCCGAGCAGCCCGAGCTGCCCGCCGGCGACCTGGAGGCGGCCGGCGCGCGCCTGCGCGAACTGCTGGCCGAGCCGGGCTACCCCGGCAACGTGCTGCGGGCCTGTGCCGGGTTCGATGACGCTCCCATGCCGGACGACGACGGTGAGCTGTGGCTGGCGGTGGCGGCGGGCATCGCGGGGCCCATCTCGGACCTGTCAGAGGGTGGGGACGCGCTGGAGGAGTTCGCCGACCTCGACAGGGAGCTCAGCCTGGAGGACGCCACGCTGGCCGACCTCTGCGCGATCCAGCACGCCGACTGGCTGGCCGGGGTGGCGGCGCTGACCAGGCTCGGCCCCGGTGTGCTCGCCTCGCCCGAACGGATCGCGCGGCTCATCGCCGAGTCGGAGGACATCGACGTCGACGACCAGGACGACGACGACCTCGACGCGACGGAGACGCTGTTCGCGTCGGTGGTTGGCCTGTGGGCCCAGCTCGGCATCGTCGACCGGAGCGAGGTGCTCACCCCGCTGGGCTGGTGGGGGCTGCCCAAGGCCCTGGAACGGGCCTGGTCACCTGCCGCCGAATGAGGCGTCGACCAGCTCCTGGAACTCGGGGTGGCGCTCGATGTACTTCGCGACGTACGGGCACAGGGGCACGACGCGCAGGCCGGTGTCGGCGCTCGTCTGGAGCGCGTATCCGACCAGCTTGCTCGCCAGCCCCTGCCCCTCGTACGCGGGCAGCACCTCGGTGTGCGTGAAAACGATCTTCGTGGGCAGCAGCCTGTAGTCGGCGAAGCCGGCGACCTTGCCGTCCACGAGGACCTCGAACCGGCTCTCCGTCGAGTTGTCGACCACCTCGATCGGCATCTACTCGGCCTTCTTGTCGTCCGTGTCGCCCTCGTGCGGCACCTGGATCTTCGACATCTGCTTGTTCATCGACTTGATCAGGATGTAGAGGGCGAACCCGAGAAAGGCGACAACGAGGAAGCCGAGCAGCCCCGGACTCACATCACCTGCTGCTAGAACGTTCACAGTTCCAGTCTGCCACTCAGGGCGGGTGGTCCCGTCAGTGGCAGGCGGGGGAGACGTCCTCGGCGTGGATGCCGGCGAACAGGTCGTCCTCGGGCAGCTCGGTGTCCACCAGCGAGCGCGCCAGGTGGTAGTCCTCGGTCGGCCAGATCTCCTGCTGGAGCTCGCGCGGGCAGACGAACCACCAGCTGTCGGGGTCGATCTGGGTGGCGTGGGCCAGCAGGGCCTGGTCGCGGATGTCGAAGTAGTCGCCGCACGGCACCCGCGTGGTCACCGGCCACTTGGCCGGGCGGTCCTCCCAGCGGGCGATCCAGTCGGCGTAAGGGGAGCCCAGGCCGCGCGAGGTCATCGCCTCGTGCAGCGCCTCGAAGCGCTCCTTGGTGAAGCCCATCTGGTAGTAGAGCTTCAGCGGCTGCCAGGGGTCGCCGGTGCCGGGGTAGCGGTCGGGGTCGCCGGCCGCCTCGAAGGCCTCCACGGAGACCCTGTTGGTCATGATGTGGTCGGGGTGCGGGTAGCCGCCGTCGTCGTCGTACGTGATGATCACATGCGGCCTGAACTCGCGCACGGCCGCCACCAGCGGCGCCGATGCGTCCTCAAGCTTCTGCAAGGCGAAGCAGCCCTCGGGCAGCGCCTCGTCCTCGTTCTCCGGCAGGCCGGAGTCGACGAAGCCCATGAAGCGCTGCTGCACACCCAGGATCTCGCGGGCATGGTCCATCTCGGCCTTGCGCACTGCGGCGATGTTGGCCACGATCTCGGGTCGGTCCATCTTGGGGTTGAGCACGGAGCCGCGCTCACCGCCCGTGAGGGTACAGACGAGCACTTCCACGCCTTCGCGCACGTAACGCGCCATCGTGGCGGCGCCCTTGCTCGACTCGTCATCGGGGTGGGCGTGGACGGCCATCAGCCTCAGCGGTGCACTCACGGGCTCGATGTCTCCTCAGTCGGGACCGGTCACTCGCCCAGAGAGGCTAGTTTCTGCTGGGCGGTCGCGAGGGCACACCCCCCGCGGGCGACAATTGTCTCGGATAACGCTCAGGGAGTGCAGGGAGATTCCGCCATGGCGACCAGAGATGTCGAGAACGGACCAGTTCTCGGCACACCCGACGACTTCCCGGACCGTCCCAGGCGCGGCGGCCGGCTCGTCGTCCACGTCGTGATCGGCGTGCTGGTGGCCATCATCGCCGGCGGCTGGGGGTACGTCATGTGGTCCATGACGGCCGGCGGCTCGGAGGCTCCGTCGCAGGTGGTGACGTTCACCATTGAAAGCGCGAATCGCGCAGAGATCACCTTTGAGGTGTACAAGCCAGACGATAGGGTGGCTGTCTGCCGGATCAGGGCGCTGGACGTCTATCACACGGAAGTGGGCAGCAAGGAAGTAAGAATCCCGGCTGGGGAGGGTAGTAAGCAGATCAAGGAAAGCCTCGACACGAGTGGTCAGGCCACTTCCGTCCACATCCAGTACTGCAATCTCGTATAGTGAGACATTTGGGGAAGCGTTGGAGCGGTTGACTTGTTAGCCTTTCGCAATTCAACCACACGTAACCTCAAGTGACCTCAGGGCCCCCTAGGCAAGCAAGGAGAACCCGTGGCCGACTCTCGTGATGAGAACGTCACATGGCTGACGCAGGAGGCGTACGACCGCCTGAAGGCGGAGTACGAGTATCTCTCGGGCCCCGGGCGCGTCGACATCGCCAAGAAGATCGAAGCCGCCCGTGAAGAGGGCGACCTGCGTGAGAACGGCGGCTACCACGCCGCCAAGGACGAGCAGGGCAAGATGGAGGCCCGCATCTTCCACCTCCGGCAGATCCTCGACAATGCCCAGGTGGGAGAGGCTCCCAAGGCCGAGGGCGTGGTGGGCCCCGGCATGACCGTGACCATCCGGTTCGTAGGCGACGACGACGAGGTCACCTTCCTGCTCGCCTCCCGCGAGGAGAGCGGAGCGCCGATCGACGTCTACTCGCCGAAGTCGCCGCTGGGAGCGGCGATCAACGGGAAGAAGATCGGGGAGAAGGCGACCTACTCGATGCCCAACGGGCGCCAGAACACCGTCGAGATCCTCGAGGCAGTGCCGTACATCGGCAACTGACTCCCCCGCATGACGACCGCCGGGCCCACGTCGGCCCGGCGGATTTTTCGCGTGCGACGGGGATTCGGCAGGACCTCAGCTTCCTGGTCAAGTCTCGTAAGCGGCGCGACACGTACAAGCTGGTGCCGTTCATCGTGGTGGCGCTGGTCGCGGTGCTGACAGCCGACGTGCTGCTGCTGGTGCGGCCCGAGCAGGAGGCCGGGCAGCCCGTACGCGCCCAGGCCACGCCCAAGTCGACGCTGATGGCCCAGCAGCGCCGGCAGCAGCCACCGGCCCAGCAGCAACCGGCCCAGCAGCAACCGGCCCAGCAGCAACCGGCACAGCAGCAACCGCCGGCGCAGCAGCCCGCCGTGACGCTCCAGCCGGTGGCGCCGCTGAAGAAGCTGCACAAGCCCAACTTGTTCGTGCTCACCCGCAAGCCGTTCACCAACGAGCTGTTACAGAAGGTCGCCAAGCTGCGCGGGGTGCGGGCGCTTGAGCTGGCCGACGCGGCGTCGATCACGCTCGACGGCAAGCGGGTGCAGACGCTCGCGGTGAATCCGTCCACGTTCCGCTCGTACACGCCCAAGGTGACCGCTTCGTCCGACCCGCTGTGGCAGAACGTCGCGGCCGGTGACGTGGCCGTGTCGTTCGTACTGGGCAACGACGGCGGGCTCACGCTGCACAGGCGGGTGGCGGGTCCGGCGGGGACGCTGCGGATCGGCGCGTACGCCACCACCGGGTTCGGCGCGGTGGACGCCGTCGTCTCCAAGGACGTGGGCCGCAGCCTGGGACTGCCCCGCGACAACGCGCTCATCGTGAGCGCCCCCGACACCAACTCCGACACGCTGCGCAAGTCCATACTCAAGGCGCTGCCCAAGGGCACGCAGGCGGTCATGGTCAACCCCGTGCTGCCTCAGCCGCAGACCAGGACGCGCAGCTGGCCCGCAGGGTCGTTCATGACCGGCGAGCAGATCACCGTGGCGCTGAAGGCCGCCGCCTCCAAGCTGGGCCGGCCGTACGTGTGGGGCGCCGAGGGTCCCGACACGTTCGACTGCTCAGGTCTGGTCCAGTGGGCCTTCGCCCAGGCAGGGGTGCGGATGCCCCGGGTGACGCACCAGCAGTGGGTGACCGGTCCCCAGGTCCCGCTGTCGCAGGCCCAGCCAGGCGATCTGATCTTCTGGCGCCTTGATCCGACCAATCCCGGTTATATCTCGCACGTAGCGATTTACTGGGGTGACGGGAAGATGATCCAGGCGCCCCGCACCGGAGACGTCGTGAAGATCTCCCCGGTGCACACCCGCAATCTGGCGGGCGTCGTCCGCGTGAGCCCCATCGCGGCGGCCAAGGTCCGCTGACCACCCTTCGCCATCCTGCTCGGACAGGACGGGAATCGGTGCGTGCATTTCGCGTGCAACTATGTAATGGTAATTACATGGCAACGGACAACGAGACAGCGCAGATCCACGGCTGGTTCACCGGGCGGTTGCCCGAAGGATGGTTCACCGGCGCGCCAGAGATCGTCAGGGACCGCGAGGAGATCGCGGTGCTCGGCACGCTGCCCGATCCCCCCGGCGATGTGCCCGAGGCCGAGCGCATCGCCCTGATCGAGGGGCTGGCCAGAAGGTTCAGGGAAGAGACGCGCGAGCGGCGGATCGAGATCGCCAGGGAGGCCGAGCGCAAGTTCCGGCAGAAGGTCTCCTGGGGCGTGGTCTGCGGCGGTGAGACTGTGATGTTCACCACGCTCTCCGTGCCCGTCATGACCAGGCTGCGCCAGTCCGAGCGGCAGGTGCTCGACACGCTCGTGGCGGCGGGAGTGGCGAGGAGCAGGAGTGACGCGCTCGCCTGGTGCGTCCGGCTGGTCGGGAAGCACACCGACACGTGGCTCGCGGATCTGCGGGACGCTCTCCAGCATGTCGACCGAGTCCGCTCCGAGGGGCCGGACGTCAATTCCTGAGACGGTCCAGCGGAAACGGACGCGGAAATGGACTAAACCACTTGGGAAATTGGTTTAGACCAGCTCTATTGGACTGGACCACTGTGTGTTAATTCTCTTTTAAATCCGCTCCGCGTGGGTAGGCTCCTCCAATCGTCAGGGCCGCTGCCTGCGACGACGGCCAGTGCCAACAGGTCTATGCCAATTGGCCACAATGCCGGTTCGTCGTTAATGATGACTGAGCCCTGGAGAGAGTGGAGGAGTCACAGTCGTGTCCGTTTCCGTGGAAGTGCCCGCACCGACCAGCAATAGCGAATTGGCCGCGTGGGTGAACGAGATCGCCGCCCTGACCCAGCCGGACCGGATCGAATGGTGCGACGGATCAGAGGAGGAGTGGACGCGTCTGACCAACCTCCTCGTGGATCAGGGCACGTTCGAGCGGCTGGCCGCCCGGCCCAACAGCTTCTACGCCAAGTCCGACCCCAGCGACGTGGCCAGGGTCGAGGACCGCACCTTCATCTGCTCCGAGCGCGAGGAGGACGCGGGGCCCACCAACAACTGGATCGCTCCGGACGAGATGCGCCGGACGTTCGGACAGCTGTTCAAGGGCAGCATGCGCGGCCGCACCATGTACGTCGTGCCCTTCTGCATGGGCCCGCTCGGCGGCGTGATCTCGCAGCTCGGCGTCGAGATCACCGACTCCCCGTACGTCGCCGTCTCCATGCGGATCATGACGAGGATGGGGGAGAGGGCGCTCCGCCTCATCGAGGAGCGGGCCGAGTTCGTCAAGTGCGTGCACTCCGTCGGGGCGCCGCTGGAGCACGGCCAGGCGGACGTGCCGTGGCCGTGCAGCTCGACCAAGTACATCAGCCACTTCCCCGAGACCCGCGAGATCTGGTCGTACGGCTCCGGGTACGGCGGCAACGCCCTGCTCGGCAAGAAGTGCTACGCCCTGCGCATCGCCAGCGCCATGGCCCGCGACGAGGGCTGGATGGCCGAGCACATGCTGATCCTCAAGCTCACCCCGCCCTCCGGCGAGACCCGCTACGTCGCCGCCGCGTTCCCGAGCGCCTGTGGTAAGACCAACCTCGCCATGCTCCAGCCCACGATCCCCGGCTGGAAGGTCGAGACGATCGGCGACGACATCGCCTGGATGCGCTTCGGCGACGACGGCCGCCTCTACGCGATCAACCCGGAGGCCGGCTTCTTCGGCGTCGCGCCCGGCACCGGCCAGGTGACCAACGCCAACGCGATCAGGACGCTCTGGGGCAACAGCATCTTCACCAACGTCGCGCTCACCGACGACGGCGACGTGTGGTGGGAGGGGCTGACCGAGGAGCCGCCGGCGCACCTGACCGACTGGAAGGGCCGCTCCTGGACGCCTGACAGCGACGAGCCGGCCGCCCACCCGAACGCCCGCTTCACCACCCCGGCCGCCCAGTGTCCGACCATCGCACCCGAATGGCAGGACCCCAAGGGCGTGCCCATCTCAGCGATCTTGTTCGGCGGGCGCCGCGCCACCGCCGTGCCTCTGGTGACGGAGTCGCTGAGCTGGGAGCACGGCGTCTTCCTCGGAGCCAACGTCGCCTCCGAGAAGACCGCCGCGGCCGAGGGCAAGGTCGGCGAGCTGCGCTACGACCCGTTCGCCATGCTGCCGTTCTGCGGCTACAACATGGGCGACTACTTCGACCACTGGCTGGACATCGGCCGCCGCAAGGGCGCCAAGCTGCCCCGGATCTACTACGTCAACTGGTTCCGCAAGAACGCCGACGGCAAGTTCATCTGGCCGGGCTTCGGCGAGAACAGCCGCGTGCTCAAGTGGATCGTCGACCGGCTCAACGGCGAGGCCAAGGCCGTGCCGACCGCGATCGGCCTGCTCCCGGACGACCTCGACACCGAGGGCCTGGACCTGTCAGAAGAGGACCTGCGCACGCTGCTGTCGGTCGACAAGGACGTGTGGCGCGAGGAGGCGTCGCGGATCCCGGCCCACTTCGACAAGTTCGGCTCGCACCTGCCGAAGGAGCTGTGGGACGAGTACCACGCTCTGCTGGACCGGCTGGGCTGACCCCCTTGTGCGGTACGGCGGCGCCGTCTAACTTGACGGACTGCCGTACCGCTCAGAGGGGGCCGCCATGGACCACGTCCTGCTGTTCGCCGCCATCGGTGTGGTCATACTGGTCAACCTGGCCGAGAAGAGCGTCGAGCACGAGCGAAGACGCGTCAGCGAGGCGGCGCCGCCGAGGGGCGACAGCCACGATCTTTCCCCGTACGAGCTGGCCTACCTGTCCGGCGGGCCGCGGCGGACCATCAACACGGCGCTGGCCGTCCTCGCGACGGCCGGCGCCGTTCGGGTGTCACGAGGCTCGCATGTCACGCCTGTCCAGGGCGCGCGGCCCTCGCCGGTGCCGATCGAGCAGGCCGTGCTCGACACGCTGGTCGCCAGGCCGGGCGGCTGCCGGGCGGGCGAGCTGCGCCGGGAGTTGGAGACGCATCCGGCGCTCGCCGGGCTGGCCGCCGGGCTCCAGGCGCGCGGCCTGATCGTGCCGGAGGACGCGTTCGGGACGGCGTGGCAGCGGATGCGGCTGCAGAAGGTGGCCGCGGGCGTGGCCTGCGGGTTCGCCATGCTGGTGATCGCGCTCGCCGTGGCAGGGATGGCGGGCAAGGAGACGGTGTTCGTCGGCGCGCTGCTCTTCAGCGCGTTCGCCGTCATCCTGGGGCTCACCGGGCTCTCCCGGCAGCGGCGCAGGCTGCTGAACGTGGTCACCCGGGCCGGGCGCGAGGCCCTGCGGTCGGCTCGGAGCCACCACCCGAGGGGCGTACGCGACCAGACCTCCCTCGCCATGGCGGTCGGAGTGCCCGTCGCGCTGTACGGGCTGCAGGACGCCGGCGACCAGAGCCTCTGCGACGAGCTGTCGGCCGGCGACCCCGGGGGCGACTGCACCGGCGCCTGCGGGACCTACAGCGGCGGCGGCGACGGCGTCACCTTCGGCGGCCACGACTTCGGCGGAAGCTCGTCCAGTTGCGGGTCGTCCGGCTGCGGCGGGGGCTCGTCGAGCTGCGGTGGCGGGTCGAGTTGCGGCGGCGGGTCGAGCTGCGGCAGCAGCAGCTGAAAAAGTTCTTGAGAGCTAAATGCGCAGAACGAAACCTTTACCATCCCCTTACACGTCTCTCCGGTAACCAGCCTGAACGGCTGCACGGAGGGAGGCCGTAATGGACCTTGTCCTGCTGATTCTCTCGGTGGCTCTGGCGGCGATCGCCGTCACCATCGCCTCCGCGATCAAACGCGAGCACGCCGCCGGTCGGGCGGCCGCGGACGGATCCCGCGCTCGCGACCTCGATCATTACGATCTCGCCTATCTGGCGGGCGGGCCCGAGCGGGTGGTCGACACAGCCCTCACGCTCCTGGCCGTAGAGGGGAAACTGCGCGTGTCACGGGGGCCGCGCTTCCACATCCTCTCCAAGGGATCCACCGGTGACGAGCCCCTCGAGCAGGAGACCCTGACCGCCGTCGCGGAGAACGCCGGTCCGTCGAGGTTCCTGGTGAACCAGGCGGTGGGCCGCGGCCCGGCCATGGGCAAGCTCGAACGCCGTCTCGCCGAGCTGGGCCTGATCCTGTCCGGCGCGCGCATCACCCGGCTCAAGTGGCTGGCCGCCGGGCTGAGGGTGGTGCTGGTCCTGGCGGTCGCGGCAGGGGTGGTCGTACTGGCCGGAGGTCCGGTGCGGTTCCCGATCGTGGCCGGGCTCCTCCTGGTGGCAACGGGGGTCGTCGCCGTCGTCATGCTCGCCGGCGTCCGGAAGTCCAGGCGGTTCGCGCGCACCCCTGCCGGGATCGAGGAGCTGGCCCGGGCCAGGGAGGCGCATCCCGCGGGCTCGGGAAACACGCGGGTGCACATCGCCCTGCACGGTCACTGGGCGCTGCGTGACACGAAGCTGAGCAGGGCGCTGGACACCTACGTCCCGGCCTCGCGGCCCACGCCCCGGCGCGGGCGGCGACGGGCGGCGTACGGTGGCTCCGGCGGTGTCGTCGCGGGCTCGGGCTGCGGCGGCGCGTCGCACTCCGGGTCGGGCTGCGGCAGCGGCTCCTCGGGCTGCGGCGGCGGGTCCGGCTGTGGCGGCGGCGGTTGCGGCGGAGGGAGCTGAC
Source organism: Nonomuraea helvata (assembly GCF_039535785.1). Taxonomy (NCBI): domain Bacteria; kingdom Bacillati; phylum Actinomycetota; class Actinomycetes; order Streptosporangiales; family Streptosporangiaceae; genus Nonomuraea; species Nonomuraea helvata. The sequence continues at coordinate 1,609,023 of NZ_BAAAXV010000005.1, read as the reverse complement.
ATGTCCGAGCCGGAGGCGGGACGGCGGGCCGCGCCCGGGGACGGTCCGGGAGCCGAGCTCGGGGTGGGGGGCCGGCGGGCCGCGCCCGGGGACGGTCCGGGAGTCGAGCTCGGGGTGGGCATCGGCTGGCGGGCCGAGCTCGACCTGTCGATCGAGCGGATGCCCGGCGTCGACTTCCTCGAAGTGGTCGCCGAGAACATCAGGCCCGGCGACCTGCCCGAGTCGTTACGCCTCCTGCGTGCCAGAGGCCTGCCGGTGATCCCGCACGGGGTCTCGCTGGGGATCGGTGGCGCGGAGCCGCCCTCCCCGGCCCGGCTGGCCCACCTGGCCGCGTGCGCGCAGGCGCTGGACTCGCCGCTGGTCAGCGAGCACCTGGCGTTCGTACGGGGCGGCGGCCTGGAGGCCGGGCACCTGCTGCCCGTGCCGCGCACTCGCGAGTCGCTGCGGGTCATCACCGAGAACGTGCGCAGGGCGCAGGACGCGCTGCCGGTGCCGCTGGCCCTGGAGAACGTGGCCGCGATCTTCGGCTGGCCCGGTGACGAGCTGACCGAGGCCGAGTTCCTCGCCGAACTGGTCGAGCGCACGGGGGTGGGGCTGCTGATCGACGTGGCCAACCTCTACACCAACCAGGTCAACCTGGGTCTGTCGGCCGTGGACGCACTCGACGCGCTGCCGCTCGAGCACCTCGCGTACGTCCACGTGGCCGGGGGGTACGAGCATCACGGCATCTGGCACGACACGCACACCACCTCCGCGCCGCAGGCCGTCCTCGACCTCCTCACCGAGCTGTGCGCCCGCGCGGCCCCGCCGGGAGTGCTGCTGGAGTGGGACGACGAGTATCCGAGCGACGCGGCTCTGGAGGGCGAGTTGTCCAGGATCAGGGCCGCGATGTCCATGGCGCGGGAGGCTGGATGACGGACGAACACCCGGAGGCTCGGCGCCGTCTCGCGGAGGCGCAGGGGCGGGTGGTGGCGGCCCTCGTCGCGGGGGCCGCCGTGCCGGAGGGGTTCGATCCGGAGCGGATGCGGGTGCAGGCGTTGAGCCTGGTCGCCAAGCGGCGCAGCGTCGTGGCCAGGATCCGGCCGGACGCTGCCGCCGCGGCGGGTCCCGACCTGGTCGCGGAGTTCGCCGCCTACGCCCGGTCCCGCAGCGCGCCGCCGACCGGCTACCGCGCCGACGCCGACGATTTCGCCGCCTGGCTACGCGAACGCGGCCGCATGCCCGACCCGCCCCGCAAGCCTCGCTGGTGGTCCCGCTTCCTGCCCTGACCTGCGCTTATCCGCTGCCGGCCGCACTCCGATGGCGGATCGGGCATAGGCGGTTTAGCCGACATTGGGCCGGAAAATGGTGAGGGAATGGGGGGACTGCGTTGCGTTGACGGCTCTTATCTGACCGTCACGCCGGTGGCATGCAAGGACAGCGTGGGCACGCCGTACGAGGTCACCCTCGAGCTCCATAGGGACGGCACGCCGTACGGGAGTGTCGGGGAGCGCTGCGGCTGGCTGCTCGCGCGCCTGGCGCGCGGCGTGGACGAAGCCCGCGAGGGCCGGGGGGCGGCCAGGCGGTGGATCGATCCGGACGACAGGTTCCCCGACGACGAGCCGGACAGCGAGCTGTTCTCCTTCCGCTACCGCACGAGAGCGGGCCTGGTGGGCGGTGGCGAGCTGCGCTGCCAGCTCAGGACCATCCCCGTGTGGCAGGCGGCCAAGGGGCAGTGGCGGCTGACCAGGCGGGCGTACGTGGAGGCGTGGGGCTCGACGGGCGTGGGCATGCGTGCGGTGTTGACGTCGGCGGAGCTGGCGAGGTTCGTACGGGGCCTCGTGAGTGAGGCGGAAGGATGTCTAGAAGGTAGAGATCTGGCGAGGAATCCGATAGACGGAGCAGGCACGGGCGAATCGCGGTGATAATTGCCTGTTGGGTCAAGCGACCAAAGGCGACCGCTGGGGAGGAACTCCGTGGGCCTGCGCGATCTGGTCTACCGGCTGTATGAACATCGGCTGGAGTCCAAGCTGTCGAAGGACAGCATCCCCCGGCACGTCGGGGTCATCATCGACGGCAATCGCCGCTGGGCGCGGGCTATGGGCATACGTGACGTCTCCACGGGCCACCGCAAGGGTGCCGACAAGATCTCCGAGCTGCTCGGCTGGTGTCGCGAGACCGGCGTCGAGGTCGTCACGGTGTGGATGCTGTCCAACGACAACCTCAACCGGCCGAAGGAGGAGCTGGAGCCGCTCCTGCGCATCATCGAGGACGTGACGCAGGAGCTGGTGGACGAGGGCTGGCGGATCAGCCCGGTCGGCGCGCTCGATCTACTGCCCGATCGAACGGCCAATGTCCTGAAAAATGCAAAGGAAGCGTCATCGCACCGTCCGGGCCTGATTGTGAACGTTGCAGTTGGGTATGGAGGAAGACGTGAGATTGCCGATGCGGTGCGCTCACTGCTCCAGGAGCACGCGAGCAAGGGGGCGAGCATCGAGGACCTCGTTGAGGTGCTCGATGTGGAGCACATCGCGGAGCATCTCTACACTCGCGGCCAACCCGACCCGGACCTCCTCATCCGGACCTCGGGCGAGCAGCGTCTGTCCGGCTTCATGCTCTGGCAGAGCGCTCACTCTGAGTTCTACTTCCACGAGGCTTACTGGCCTGACTTCCGCAGGGTCGACTTCCTGCGGGCGCTGCGCGACTACGCTGCGAGACACCGACGTTACGGTTCATGACGCGACATCTGGGCATTCACGACGTAACGTAGGAAATATCCGGCCGCAGGTCGGATATCCGGAGAGGGCCCGCCTTTGCACCAAGAACTGCCGAGGGGGGCCGGGACCCGGCGCCGACGGCAGCTTGCGGTCGGGGAAGGGGGCCCGGTCCAATTCCCGCCTCGTCTGCAGGGTGCCCGCCCCAATGGGCGCCCGGGGGAGAACGTGTGGCAGTGTCCTCGAGCAACCCTACTCACCAGTCGGCGAAGCGCACGTACGTGCTCGACACGTCGGTCCTGCTGGCCGACCCGGCGGCTATGACACGCTTCGCCGAGCACGACGTCGTCCTGCCGATCGTGGTCATCACCGAACTGGAGGGCAAGCGGCACCATCCAGAGCTCGGCTACTTCGCGCGTAAGGCCCTGCGTTACCTTGACGACCTGCGGATCCAGTACGGCAGGCTCGACGAGGCGATGCCTACGGGAGACGGCACGATCAGGGTTGAGCTCAACCACAGTGATCCTTCGATCCTGCCCGTCGGGTTCCGCCTGGGGGACAACGACACACGCATCCTGACCGTGGCCCGTTCGCTGGACGCCGAGGGCTGCGACGTCGTGCTGGTGTCCAAGGATCTGCCGCTGCGGGTCAAGGCGGCCTCGATCGGCCTGGCAGCCGAGGAGTACCGGGCCGAGCTCGTCCACGAGTCGGGCTGGACCGGGATGGCCGAGGTCCAGGTGACCACCGAGGACGTCGAGGCGCTCTTCGACCAGGGCGCCGCCGACCTTGAGGAGGCCAGGGACCTGCCGGCGCACACCGGGCTGCGACTGCTGTCGGCCAAGGGCTCGGCGCTCGGCCGGGTGCAGCCGGACAAGTCCGTACGGCTCGTGCGCGGCGACCGCGAGGTGTTCGGCCTGCACGGCCGCTCCGCCGAGCAGCGCATCGCGCTCGACCTGCTGATGGACCCGGAGATCGGCATCGTCTCGCTGGGCGGCCGGGCCGGCACCGGCAAGTCGGCGCTGGCACTCTGCGCGGGCCTGGAGGCGGTCCTGGAGCGCCGCCAGCACCGCAAGGTGGTCGTCTTCCGCCCGCTCTACGCGGTGGGCGGCCAGGAGCTCGGCTACCTGCCGGGCACCGAGGGCGAGAAGATGGGCCCGTGGGCGCAGGCGGTCTACGACACGCTCGGCGCGATCACCTCGCCCGAGGTGATCGAGGAGGTGCTCGACAGGGGCATGCTGGAGGTCCTCCCGCTGACGCACATCCGCGGCCGGTCGCTGCACGACGCGTTCGTGATCGTGGACGAGGCCCAGTCGCTGGAGCGCGGGGTGCTGCTGACGGTGCTGAGCCGGATCGGCGCCAACTCGCGGGTGGTGCTCACCCACGACATCGCCCAGCGTGACAACCTCCGGGTCGGCCGGCACGACGGCGTGGTGGCGGTGGTGGAGAAGCTCAAGGGCCACCCCCTCTTCGCGCACGTCACGCTGACCCGCTCGGAGCGCTCTCCGATCGCCGCCCTGGTGACGGAGATGCTGGAGGACCTCAGCCTTTAGCGGTCGGGCTATTTCAGCTCGCCACAGGTGTACCGTCCCTCCGGCTTGGAGGGGCGGTGCACGTTCTCGCGGACGATCTTGACCAGCTCGAACGCCGCGTCCTGCTGCGCCGTGCAGACGATCTGCGCCTTGCCCAGCTTGGTCAGCGTGCCGTCGCCCCTGATGTAGACGGTCAGCGTCGAGGTGCGCGGAAGCTGGATCTCGTCCCGCTGCACGGGGTTGAGCGAGTCCTTGATCCCCAGGTACGTGAAGCCGCGCAGCGCGGTGTCCCGCTCGCCGAGCGGCTGTTCGGAGGCCGCGAAGAGCGCGCCGAGCAGGCTCCCGACGGTGTCGTTCTCGACGTCGGCCGGCTCCAGGGCGAGCTTGCCGTCCCTGATCAGATAGATCGTCTTGGACGGCGGCGGGATCCTGACGGTGGGCACGTTGCCGCGATCCTGGACGTCCGTGGGCGAGATGCCACAGGCCGCCACGGCGACCAGGCAGAAAAGAGTCAGAGCGAGGGAGTGCCGTCGCCTGGAGGAGCGGCGGGAGCGTAGCGACCAGAGCGGGGGAAGGCGGCGGCATCGAGGCGACCGAGCCCGCCTCCACGGAGTGGAGGCCATAAGCAGAGCTTTCATGAGTGTGGAAGCCAGACGGTGAACAGAGTGCCGGGGTTCTGGTGGCGTACGGAGATCGTGCCGCCGTGGAGGTGGACGTTCGCCCTGGCGATCGCGAGGCCGAGGCCGCTGCCCTGGCTGCGGGCCCGGCCCGCGCCCGCCTTGAAGAAGCGGTCGAAGACGTGCGGCAGCGCCTCGGCCGGAATGCCCTTGCCGTGGTCGCGCACCTTCACCTCCAGGCCGTTCTCCGTGCCCCTGGCGCTCACCACGACCGGCCGCTCACCGTGCTTGAGTGCGTTGCCGACCAGGTTGGCCACGATGACGTCGAACCTCCTCGGATCGAGGTTCACGGTCAACCCCTGGGAGGCCTTGACCTCCACCTGGTCGCTCCAGCCGCGTACCTCCAGGCAGTCCGTGATGGCGTCGGCCACGTTCACCGGCTCGAGGTTGAGCGTGGCCGTGCCCGCGTCGAAGCGGCTGATCTCGATGAGGTGCTCGACCAGCTCGCGCAGGCGCTCGATCTCCCTGAGCACCAGCCGTACGGCCTCCGCCGGCGCATCGGGCAGCCGGTTGGCCTCCTCCGAGAGCATGTCGGCCACGGCCGTCATCGCGGTCAGGGGCGTGCGCAGCTCGTGCGAGACGTCCGCCACGAACCTGCGTGACATGGCCTCCAGCGCGCGCAGCTCCGACACGCTCAGCTCCAGCGCCGCGGCCGCGTCGTTGAACCTGGCGGTCAGCTCGGCCAGCTCGTCCTGCCCGTGGACGGGCAGGCGGGTGTCCAGCCTGCCCTGGCCGAGCGCCTGCGCGGCCGCGCTGAGCCGCCTGACCGGCAGCAGCACCTGCCTGGCCGACAGCAGCGCCACGACCAGGGCGATCAGCACGATGGCCGCGCCGCCCTGGACGAGCGTGGACCTGAGCGTGTCGAGCTGACTTTCGTCGTCGTGCATCGGGAAGAAGACGAACGCACGCAGCCCCGTGGCCTCGGGCACGCTGTCGGCGTCGCGGTAGACCTCGGCGCCGACGATGAGCCAGAGCTGGTCATCGATGATCTTGCGCTGGGTGACGACGCTCTGCTTGGCCCGGCCGTAGAGCTCGTTGGGCACGTCGCTCATGGTCATGGACCCCTCGGCGGAGACCATGTTGCCGTACTCGATCAGCACGCTTCTGCCCGGCCCGCTCAGCGCGGCGGTCACGCGGTCGAGATCCTTGGTCGTCGGAGCGGCCTCGCCCGGCCTGAGCCTGCCGACGGGGAAGGTGATGCTGCTCAGCTCCCTGGTGACCAGGTCGAGCGAGGTGCTCTCGGCCCGGGTCACGAGCGCGGTCTTGGCGAGCTCGAAGCCGATGGTGGCGACCAGCGTCGACGCTGTGACGGCGACGAGCGTGAACGTGATGACGAGACGGGCGCGCAGCCCGGTGGGCAGCGGGATCACGGAGGGCTGAAACGGTAGCCGAACCCGCGCACCGTGTGGATGAACACGGGCTCGGCCGGCTTCGGCTCGATCTTCGCGCGGATCCGCTGCACACAGGCGTCCACCAGTCGCGAGTCGGCGATGTGCGTGTGGTCCCACACCTCGCGCAGCAGGTAGCGGCGGTTGAGCACCTGGCCGGGGTGGCGTACGAGCTCGAGCAGCAGCCGCAGCTCGGTCGGCGTCAGATGGATCTCCTTGTCGGCCAAGGTGACCTTGAGCGCGCCCCGGTCGATCACGAGGTCGCCGAAGGTGATGCGATCGGAGGCGGCGGACTCGGCCCTGCGCAGGATGGCGCGGATGCGCGCGTCCAGAACCCTGGGCTCGACCGGCTTGACCACGTAGTCGTCCGCGCCGGCCTCCAGCCCGACCACCACGTCCAGGTCGTCGCCGCGGGCCGTGAGCAGGATGACGGGCAGCTGGTCGAGCTTGCGTACGCGGCGGCACACCTCGATCCCGTCGATGCCCGGGAGCATCACGTCGAGGATCGCGATCTCCGGGCGCCGGGCCCTGATGTGGTCGAGCGCCTCCTCGCCGGTCGCATAGGACGTGACGGAATGCCCCTGCCGGGTCAACGCGAGCTCGAGAGCAGTGCGGACGGAGGGGTCGTCTTCAACAAGGAGGATGCCGGCCACGCGCACATTATTATTCCATGTCCCGAATGCCCGAACTAAGTCACCAAACTGTGACATGTCGTGGATGGGATCCAGAAGTGGGAGCGGCACCCTGAAACTGGCTCCCCTTCGGTCACGGGTGCCCGAAGGGGAGCCTGTGGCTCGTGTGACCAAAATCACACCGATGGGAAACGCCGTGCTTACCAGCCGGTTAATCAATGTAGAACCAAGCGATTACCGCGTTTCGGTTGCGGACCACCCCCCGGGACAAGGCAAGCTCATGGTTCGTGAGCCCCGGTCCGCAGTTGAGTGAGCGCCCCCCGAAGGAAGACCTGCCCTCGGCGCGCCGGCCTGCGCGTTTCACCCCGAAGCGGGTCATCATCATCGCCGCCTCCCTGGCGGTCGTCGTCGGCGGAGGCGGCTTCGTCGCCTACCGCGCGATGGAGAACGCCAAGAGGCCGCCCGTGGATCCTTTCACGGCGGAGCAGCTCGGCGCGATCGTCAGCGGCAACCTCTATGTGCCCGACCCCAAGAGCGACGCGCTCAAGAACGCGGCCGAGCAGGCGGCCAAGGCGGACAAGCTGAAGCAGGGCCGTTCCGGTGCGGGCAAGAACGACCTCGACTGGGTCGTGCCCAAGAAGGCGCCGGGCGGCGACGGGTTCCCGTCCATGAACTTCCCGCCGGGCAGCGATCCCTCGCCGGGCAGCAACAAGGCCACCGCCAAGACCATGCTCGCCTCCATGGGCTGGAGCGACCAGTGGGGCTGCCTGGAGCGGCTCTGGACCAAGGAGAGCGGCTGGAACGAGCGGGCGATGAACCGCTACTCCGGCGCGTACGGCATCCCGCAGTCCCTGCCAGGCAGCAAGATGGCCAGCGCGGGCGCCGACTGGCAGACCAATGCCGCAACCCAGATCAAGTGGGGCCTCGGCTATATCAAGGGCCGTTACGGCACGCCCTGCGCCGCATGGGGCCATTCACAGTCGGTGGGTTGGTATTAGAGGGTCAACTTTCCTTCTCTAATCGGCAAGCCGCCCCGCCGGAAGGGGTATATCCGCGCACGCTGGCCGCATGGGTGTGAAGGTCAGCGTGATCGTCAATGTCCACAATCCGGGTGTGACCGCCAACGCGTGCATCCGTTCGGCCGTGGAGCAGACCATGCCGGCGGCCGAATACCAAGTGATCTTCGTGGACGACGGCTCCACCGACGGGATAGGTGAGCGGCTCGACACCATCGCCGCCGCCCGCCAGAACGTCCGCGTGATGCACCTGCCGCACACCGGCTCACCGACGCGCGGCCGCAACGTGGCCCTCGCGGCCGCCACCGGCGACTACGTGTACTTCCTCGACCAGGGCGACCGGCTGGAGAAGGACGCGATCGCCCGCATGTACGAGCGCGCCGTGGAGACCGACGCCGACGTCCTGATCGGCCGCCTGATCCGGGACTTCGGGCCGCCGATGACCGCCTTCGAGCGTGGCACGGCACGCGCCGACATCCTGCGCGACCGGCTGCTCAGCCTGCTCGTGCCGCAGCAGCTCTACCGCCGCGCCTTCCTGGAGGAGCACGACCTGGGCTTCGCCGTGCCCGGCGGCCGGATGGCCGAGCAGGCGTTCGCGATGCGGGCCTACCTGCGCGCCAAGGTCATCGCCGTGCTCTCCGAGCACGTCTGCTGCCACCTCGGCGATCGGCGCGGGGGCGAGGAGGAGCCGCGGACGATGGCCAAGGAGCTGATCGGGGTCCTCGACGACATCGACACCTACGTCGGCGAGGGCCGCCAGCGCGACCGCATGTACGCCCACTGGTTCCGCTACGCGGTCCTGCGCCCGCTGCTGACCGCCAGGTTCGCCGACTCCTCCGTCGATCGCGGCCTGCACTTCCGGGTGGCGCAGGAGCTCGTGATGGAGCGGTTCCCCGCGCGGCTCGACCGCTACCTCCCGGTCCAGCTCCGCGTGGTGGCCGCGTACGTCCGCATGGGCCGCCTGGACCAGGTCGTGCTCCTATCGAACTCCTCCAGGCGCGCCGGCCTCCGCGCCGACCTGACCGAAGTGCGCTGGGACGCCCACGTGCTGGTGCTCGGGCTGAATGTGGAGGTCCTGTCGGGCGACGGCACGCCCGACAGGTACCGCACGCAGGGCGAGCGCGTGCACTGGATCCCGCCGCGCGCCCTGGAGACCGCCTCGCTGGACGACAGCGTCACCGACGTCACCGAGGCGGTCGAGCGGGCCCGCGTGGACCTCTACGTGCGCCACTCCGAGACGGGCGCGATCCACTTCCTGCCGATGACGCAGCACGTGGAGACCGTCCCCGACGGCCGCAACAAGGTCAGGGTGCAGATCAAGGGTGAGGCCAGGCTCGACGTGACCAAGGCCGCCCACGGCGAGCCGCTCAAGCCCGGTCAGTGGGAGGTGCACGTACGCATGTTCGGGGGCGCGAACCAGGCCAGGAGCCGGGTCGGGCGCTCCGACGGCCCGCTCAACTGCCTGGGCGTGCTGGCCCAGCGCCCCAGGGTACGGCTGGTGGTGCCGTGCTGGACCGACCACGGCGAGCTGGGCCTGGCCGTCGAGCCGCGCTCGTTCTCCGAGTCGATCGCCCTGGTGTCGCCGGGCGTGGAGATCAAGAAGCTCGACGGGCACGTGTACGTCGTGCTGCCGGTCCCGTACGTGCCGCCGAGCGGCGGCCCGCCCATGGAGCTGGTGCTGCGCAGCACCGGGCGGAGCGGCCGCGAGGTGTGCGCCCCGGCGCTGGTCGAGGCGGGGGTGCCGGGCAAGTTCGCCGGGCAGCTCGTCGCCAAGGTGCCGGTCAAGTGGATGATGCCGACCCCCGACCAGCTCGGCCCCGGCCGGTGGCTGTCGTCGCTGCGGGCGTCGGAGGAGGAGATCGGGCTGAGGTTCGCGCTGGAGATCCGCAGGGGGCGCATCCAGGTCCGGCCCGCCGCCGCCGATCAGCGACGCCGCTCACCCATGGGCCGGGACACCATGCTGCACAGGATCGGCAGGCGGCTGCCCGGCGCGCGTCACCTGGTGCGCCTGGCGCGCGCGGGCAAGCACCGCTACCTCAAGGACTGACCCAGCCCTCCAACTCCTCGAAGGCGCTCCTGAAGGCCGGCAGCATGGGCTTCAGACGGTCCGGATAGACGTCCACCAGGCTGTCGAGGTGGTTGCCGCCCTCGACGCGGTGGTAGCGGAAGGGGCGGTTCGGGCCGACCATCTTCGCGTACACGTCGGAGTCGCGGGAGATCGGCAGCAGCGTGTCGAGCGTCCCGTGGATGGTGATCAGCGGCTTGGTGATCCTGCCGGTCAGCGCGATCTTCGACACGGCCTGATAGGGCCTGCGCTCGTCGTAGTCGTAGTCGGCCGCCGCGCCCTGGTAGGACGGGTCCAGCTCCTTCTGGTAGAGCTGCTGGGTGAGCTCCCAGTAGTACTGCCGGTGGAACGGCCACAGGAACTCCGAGCCGGCCGCGAACCCGGCCGCCCGCACCCCGGCCTCGTCCGGGTACGCCTTCAACGCGGGCGGCAGGAAGGTCAGCAGGTTGTCGCCCTTGACCCGCCAGAGCGTGCCCTCCCAGTCGACGCCGCCGTCGTAGAGCCAGCCGCGGTTCTCCAGCTGCCACCGGACCAGGTAGCCGCCGTTCGAGATGCCCGCCGCGAACGTGCGCGCCGGCCGCTTGCCGTAGTGCTGCCTGACGACCGCCTTGGCGGCCACCGCGAGCTGGGTGACGCGGTCGTTCCACTCGGCGATGGCGTCGCCCGGGCGGCGGCCGTCCTCGTAGAAGTTGACGCCGACGTTGCCCTTGTCGGTGGCGGCGAACGCGTACCCCTTGGCCAGGACCCAGTCGGAGATCGTGTAGTCGTTGGCGTACTGCTCCCTGTTGCCCGGGGTGCCGCTGACGACGAGGCCGCCGTTCCACTTGTGGGGGAGCCTGATCACGAACTGGGAGTCGTGCTTCCAGCCGTGCGTGGCGTTGGTGGTGGAGGTGTCGGGGAAATAGCCGTCGATCTGGGTGCCGGGCACGCCCGTCGGGTTGACGGTGGCGGCCGAGTGCAGGCCCGCCCAGTCGGCCGGGTCGGTGTGGCCGGTCTTCACCGTGCCCGCGGTGGTCAGGTCGTCCAGCGTGGCCACCACGGCCTGCTCCGCGCCCGGGACCGTGAGCTGCGGGGCCGGCGTGAGCAGGCCGGCTACCAAACTCAGCGCGACGAACATCATGCCTCCCCGAGGTGGTCGGCCAGCAGGCGCCGGAACTCTTCCGGGCGCTCCAGGTGCGGGCTGTGGCCGCAGTCGTCGAGCAGTACCTCGCGGTACGGCCCGTAACGCTCCAGTACGGCCCTCGTCTGCGCCACCATGGGCTGGGCCGGCGTGCCGGGGGAGCCGGGCACCACGCCGAGCGCGCCCAGGTGGGCCAGGTCGAACAGCGACGTGTCCGAGACGATCACGTCGTCGGCGCCCCTGATCCACAGGACGGGCGGCTTGGGATCGATCTCGTGGAGGTCGTCCAGGCGGAAGTTGGTGGGGGCGATGGCGTTGAGCAGGCCGGTCCTGCCGGGGGCCACGCCGGGCCACTCGGGGGAGGCGGCGGCGTCGCCGGGGTAGTTGGCCTCGCCCACGTGGGTGGTGAGCATCGAGCGTACGTAGAAGTCCTCGTCGGGGACGTCGGGGTGCTTGACGTACGAGGAGCGGAAGACGCTACGGGGTGACGTGGGAGATTCATCCGACATGTCGCCCGCCTTGAGCCGGGCCACGAAGTCCGGGTTGGCGGCCCCGGCTCCCGCCCCCGTGCCGTCGGGGTGCGTGAGGAGGCCGTCCGGACCCTCCGTGCCGCCGAAGCCGTACGGGGAGATCGGGTTGACCAGGGTGACGCTCCTGACGGCGGCCGGCCGGTCGCGCAGGACCTGCAGGACGATGCCGCCGCCCAGGCTCCAGCCGGCCAGGTGCACCCCGTCCAGGTCGAGCGCTTCCAACAGCTCGATCACGTCGTCGGAGTAGTCGCGCAGGCCCCTCGTGGCGTCCACGGGCGCGGGGTCGCTCTCGCCGAACCCGCGCAGGTCCACCGCGAGCGGGCGGTAGCCGTCGGGCAGCGCCGCCATGCTGTCGCGCCAGAAGGCGGACGACGAGACATTGCCGTGCACGAACAGCACGGCCTCGCCGGTGTCCCTGCCCTCGACGGCCAGGACGTTCTGGGTGAGCCTCGGCGTACGGACCTTCATTTCGCGTGGACCCTTTCGGCCAGGTCGCGGCCCTGGGTCTCGCGCGCGGCGTAGACGGCGATCAGGGTGAGCACCGCCGCCACACCGAGGTAGGCGGAGATGGGCACGCTGCTGGAGTAGCTCTTCAGCAGCGCGACCGCGATGATCGGGGCGAGCGCGCCGGCCACGATCGCCGAGAGCTGGGCGCCGATGGAGACGCCGGTGTAGCGCATCCTCGTGCCGAAGAGCTCGGAGAAGAAGGCCGCCTGCGGGCCGTACATCATGCCGTGGAAGAGCAGGCCGACGGTGACGGCGAAGGTGATCACCAGGAAGTTGCCGGTGTCCACGAGCGGGAAGAACGCGAAGATCCACACTCCGATCCCGGCGGCGCCCGCCAGGTAGATCGGGCGGCGGCCGATCCGGTCGGACAGCGCGCCCCACATCGGGATCGTGACGAAGTGGATGGCCGAGGCGATCAGCACCGCGTTCAGCACGGTGGAGTTCTCGATCTTGGCCGACTTCGCGTACGTGATGACGAAGACGGTGAGGAGGTAGAACGAGATGTTCTCCGCGAGCCGCGCGCCGATCGCGGTGAGCACGTCCTTGCGGTGATACCGCCACACCCCCTTGATGGGCGGCGCCTTCTCCGGCGGGGCCTGCTGGAACACCGGCGACTCGGTGATCGTCAGCCGGATCCAGAGCCCGATCAGCACCAGCACGCCCGACAGCAGGAACGGCACCCGCCAGCCCCACGCCAGGAACGCCTCGTCCGACTGCCAGGCGGCCAGGGCGGCCAGGACGCCGGTGGCCAGCAGGTTGCCTCCGGGGGCGCCGGCCTGCGGCCACGAGGCCCAGAAGCCGCGGCGGTCCGTCTCCCCGTGCTCGGAGACGATCAGCACCGCGCCGCCCCACTCACCGCCGAGCGCGAAGCCCTGCACGAGCCGGAGCGCGGTCAGCAGCAGCGCCGCGGACGGGCCCAGGGTCTCGTACGTCGGCAGGCAGCCGATCAGGAACGTCGCGGCGCCCATCGTCAGCAGGCTGACGACCAGCAGCGTCTTGCGGCCGATCCGGTCGCCGAAGTGGCCGAAGACCAGGCCGCCGAGCGGGCGGGCGACGAATCCGACGGCGTAGGTGAGGAACGCCAGCAGCGTGCCGGTCAGGGGGTCGGACTCGGGGAAGAAGAGCTTGTTGAAGACGAGGGCGGCTGCCGAGCCGTACAGGAAGAAGTCGTACCACTCGATGGTGGTGCCGATCAGGCTCGCGGCGACGATCTTCTTGATGGAAGTGGCCATGCCGGTCACGCTAGGGAGTGACCGGCATCACTCATATGGGGCCGGAGCCCACAGTCTATGGGGTGGATGTGTGGCCGAGCCGATGCAGGCGGAGCGCGAGCTGGATCTCGAGCGCGCGCTCGGGCTCCAGCCAGCCGTCGCCGAGCAGCTTGCCGATCCTGTCGAGCCGTTGCGTGACGGTGTTGACGTGGATGTGCATGGCCTCGGCCGTACGGGAGGGTGAGCCGCCGGAGCCGAAGTAGGCGGCCATCGTGTCGGTGAGCGCGGTGCCCCTGCGGGCGTCGTAGTCGATCACGGCACCGATCACCCTGCTGACGAAGCCGAGCACGTCGCGGCCGTCGCCGACGAGCAGCCCCACGAACCCCAGCTCGGCCGCGCTCGCGCCGTCACCGGCCCGCCCGAGCGCGATCAGCGCCTCCGCGCACCTGCGGGCCTCCTGGTACGCGCCGGCGACGTCACCGGCGGCGTCACCGTCGAGGGTGGCCTTCGACGCGCCCGCCGTGGCCGGGCTGTGCAGGGACGCGCTCAGCTCGGCGGCCACGTTCTGGGCGACGCGGCCCGCGTTCTCGCCGGGCAGCAGCAGCACGACCTCGTCACCCCGCCCCGCCGCCAGCCCGTGCCTCAGCGCGGCCTGCGACGAGGCCCAGAACGCGGCCCGCTCCCGCTGGCCGCCGTGCTTGGCGACCACCACGACATGCGGCGCGTGCAGGTCGACGCCCAGCCTCCGCGCCCGGTCGGCCAGCCCCGGAGAGTCGGGCCGGGAGATCAGGTCGTCGAGCAGCTCGCCCCTGACCCGGCCCTCGGCCTCCGCCACGCTCCTGCGGAACAGCAGGAGCAGCGCGCACACCAGCGCCGCCCGCTCCAGGATGCGCTCGTCGGCGTCGTCGCTGCGCAGGATCAGCGTGCACAGCGGCTCGCCGCCGACGTCCACGGACGCGATCAGCAGGTCGCCCCTCCGCACGGTACGCCCCAGCGCCCTGGACGCCTGCGCCGCCTCGAACACGCCCGCGTCCAGCTCGCCCACGTCACCGGTGAGCGGGCGGCCCAGGTCGTCCAGCACGGCCAGCGAGCCGCCGAGCACGTCGGTCACCACGGCCGCCACGTCCTCGATCCCGCCGCCGCGCAGCACCAGCGAGGTCATCCGGTCGTGGGCCAGCGCGCCCCGCTCCACGGCGTCGCCGTGCTCCCTGGCGATCCTGTGGGCCTGGGAGAGCTCCTCCAGCGCGTTCCTGGTCTCCTGCAGCAGCCTGGCGTTGTCGATCGCGACGGCGGCGTGCGCGGCCAGGCTGGCCAGCAGCGACACCTCCTCCTGGTGGAACGGCCGGGCGCTGCGGTTGGCCGCCATCAGCACGCCGATCACCCGCTGGCCCAGCCGCAGCGGCACGCCCAGGATCGCGACCAGGCCCTCCTCCTTGACGGCCACGTCGATGTGTTCCTTGTGGCGGAAGCGGGAATCGGCGAAGTAGTCGGCCGTCGAGTACGGCGTGGCCGTCTGCGCCACCAGTCCGCCCAGCCCCGCCCCCATGGCCAGCCGCAGCGCCCGGAACTTGGCCGAGATCGAGCCGTCGGTGACCCGCATGTACGTGTCGCCCTGCTCGGGGTCGTGCAGCGTCATGTAGGCGACGTCGGTGGCCAGGAGCTGCCTGGCCCGGTGCACGATGGCCTCCAGCACGGCGTCGAGGTCGCGCAGCGCGGCCAGGTCGCCGGCCGTGTCGTAGAGCGCCGACAGCTCGGCCTCGCGCCTGGCACGCCTCTTGAGCAGCTCGCGCACCTTGAGCGCCTCGACCTTGGCCTGCTCCAGCTCCTCGATCGTCGCCGGGTCCGCCCCGGCCGCCCTGGCCGCGATGATCGGCCCCTCGAACTCGACCGCGGAGGCCTCCCTGGCCAGCAGTTCGAGGAAGTGTGTGCTCACTAGCGCGCCGTCCAACCGCCGTCCACTGGCAGCGACACGCCCGTGATGAACGACCCCGCCGGGCCGCACAGATAGTTGACCAACTCGGCCACCTCCTCCGGCTCGATCAGCCGCTTGATGGCGGCGGGCTGCAGCATGATGCTCCCCACGACCTCGTCCGGCTCGATGCCGTGCACTTTAGCCTGGTCGGCGATCTGCGCCTCGACCAGGCCGGTCCGCACGTACGCGGGGCAGACGCAGGTCGAGGTCACCCCGTGCGGCGCCCCTTCGAGCGCCACCACCTTGGAGAACCCCTCCAGCGCGTGCTTGGCCGTCGTGTAGGCCGACTTGTACGGCGAGGCCCGCAGCCCGTGCACCGACGAGATGTTCACGAACCGGCCCCAGCCCTTGGCGTACATGCCGGGCAGCACCTTGCGCGCGATCAGGAACGGCGCCTCCACCATCACCTTGAGCATCGTCGAGAAGACCTCGGGCGGGAACTCCTCGACCGGCGCGACGTGCTGGAACCCGGCGTTGTTCACCACGATGTCCACCGGCTCGTCCGGCAGCGACGCCACGAAGCCGGGATCGCTCAGGTCGGCGACCACGGCCGCGCCGCCGATCTCGGCGGCCACCTTCTCGGCGGACTCGGCCCGCATGTCGACGACCAGCACCCTGGCCCCCTCGGCGGCCAGGCGCCGGGCGCAGGCCGCCCCGATGCCGCCTCCCGCCCCCGTCACAAGCGCGGTCCGCCCCGTCAGCTCCTTCGCCATATCCCGAACCCTAGGCGCTCTCCGCGCTCCGACGCATGGGTGCGGGCGACATAGCTGAGCGCCGTTCTATGTGGATCTACGGACTCTGCTATGGTGAGCGCGTGATCGCGTATTCGTCCCAGTGGTGGCCCGCCTCCTAGGCGGACCTCCTGGCGTATACGCACTACGGCCGCCTCGACGAGGCGGCCGTCGGCATTTCTCGGGCGCCCCGTCGAGCACTGACGAAAGGGCGCACCCCATGACGACCTGGCCCGCACTGCTCACCACGCTGCTCGACGGCGTGTCCCTCACCTCACGCCAGGCCCGATGGGCCATGGAGCAGATCATCTCGGGGGCGGCGACGGACGCCCAGATCGCCGCGTTCGCGGTCGCGCTGCGAGCCAAGGGCGAGAGCGTGGCGGAGGTGTCCGGGCTGGCCGACGGCATGCTGTCCAGGTCGGCCGCCATCAGGGTCTCCGGTGACCCCGTCGACCTCGTCGGCACCGGCGGCGACCGCGCCAACACGGTGAACATCTCCACGATGGCCGCCGTCGTCGCCGCCGCCGCGGGCGTCAAGGTGGTCAAGCACGGCGGCAGGGCCGCCTCCTCCATGGCGGGCGCGGCGGACGTGCTGGAGGAGCTCGGCGTGGTCGTCGACCTGTCGCCGGCCGCCGTGGTGAGGGTCGCGGACGAGGTCGGCATCACGTTCTGCTTCGCGCCCGCGTTCAACCCCGGGCTGAGACGCACCTCCGGGCCGCGCCGCGAGCTGGGCGTCCCCACGGTCTTCAACTTCCTGGGCCCGCTCACCAACCCCGCGCTGCCGCCCGCCCAGGCGGTCGGCGTCTTCCATCCCGGGATGGCGCAGGTCATCGCGGGCGTGCTGGCCGAGCGCGGCGGCTCCTCGCTCGTCTTCAGGGGCGACGACGGGCTCGACGAGCTCACCACCTCGGGCCCCTCCACGGTCTGGGTGGTACGCCGCGGCACCGTGACGCGTACCGGCTTCGACCCGGCCGACCTGTCGATCCCGCGGTCGCGCCCCGAGGACCTGCGCGGCGGCGACGCCCGGCACAACGCGGCCGTGGCGCGGGCGGTGCTCGCCGGGGAGCGGGGGCCGGTGCGCGACGTCGTGCTGCTCAACGCGGCCGCCGCCGTGGTGGCCGGCGAGGGCACGCCGCCCGCGCCCGAACTCACGGCCGCCCTGGGCGCCGCCTACAAGCGGGCCGCGGACGCGGTCGACTCCGGCGCCGCGCTCTCCCTGCTCACCCGCTGGGCCGAGGCCACCCGGGCGACGGCGTCAGGGTCTCGTCATTGACAGCACGTCGAGCGCGGCGTCCAGCTGCTCCTCGGTCAGGGTGCCGTTGGCCACGTGGCCGCGCTCGATGACGACCTCGCGGATGGTCTTGCGCTCGGCCAGGGCCTGCTTGGCGATCTTCGCGGCCTCCTCGTAGCCGACGTACCTGTTCAGCGGGGTGACGATCGACGGGGACGACTCGGCGTACTCGCGCAGGCGCTCGACGTTCGCCGTGATGCCGGAGACGCAGCGGTCGGCGAGCAGCCGCGACACGTTCGCCAGCAGCCTGATCGACTCCAGGATGTTGCGCGCGATGACCGGGAGCTGCACGTTGAGCTCGAAGTTGCCGGACGCGCCGGCGAACGTGATCGCCGCGTCGTTCCCGATGACCTGGGCCGCGACCATGGTCGTGGCCTCGGGGATCACCGGGTTGACCTTGCCGGGCATGATGGACGAGCCGGGCTGCAGATCCGGCAGGTTGATCTCGGCCAGCCCCGCCCTCGGGCCCGAGCCCATCCAGCGGAGGTCGTTGGCGATCTTGGTGAGCGAGACGGCCACCACCTTGAGCTGGCCCGACAGCTCGACGATCGAGTCGCGCGCGCCCTGAGCCTCGAAGTGGTCGCCGGCCTCGACGAACGGGATGCCGGTCGCCTCGCGGAGCTTCGCGATGGCCTCCTGGGCGAAGCCGGGCGGGGTGTTGATGCCGGTGCCCACGGCGGTGCCACCCAGGGGCAGCTCGAGGACGTGCTCGAGGGCCGCGGAGACCCGTACGACGCCGCGCTCGATCTGGGTGGCGTAGCCGCCGAACTCCTGACCGAGCGTCACCGGGGTCGCGTCCATCAGGTGGGTGCGCCCCGACTTCACCACCCCGTCGAACTCGATCGCCTTCTCCCGCAGCGCCGCCGCCAGGTGCTGGAGCGAGGGCAGCAGATGGAACGTCACCTCGGTCGCCGCCGCCACGTGGATCGACGTCGGGAAGACGTCGTTGGACGACTGGGAGGCGTTCACGTGGTCGTTCGGGTGCACGGGACGGCCGAGGCGCTCCTCCGCCAGCGTCGCGATCACCTCGTTGGCGTTCATGTTGGACGAGGTGCCGGAGCCGGTCTGGAAGACGTCGATCGGGAAGTGGGCGTCGTGCTCGTTCTCGGCGACGTCGGCGGCGGCCTGGGCGATGGCCTCGGCCAGGTCCTTGTCGATCACGCCCAGCTCGCCGTTCACCTCGGCGGCCACCGCTTTGATCAGGCCGAGCGCGGCGATGTGGGACGGCTCAAGAGGGCGCCCCGAGATCGGGAAGTTCTCCACTGCCCGCTGGGTCTGCGCGCGCCACTTGGCGCCTGCGGGCACGCGTACCTCGCCCATCGAGTCATGTTCGATTCTGAACTCGCTCATGACTTCCAGTCTGGCCCACGGCCGCGCACTTCCCGAGGCGCGGGTGGTCGGCCTGACAACTCAGGCCGAGAACAGGGCCACGATGAGGACGGCGATCACCACGGCCGCGACGGCGGCCACGGTCATGAGCACCAGCATGCCGTTGCGGCGGCCGGTGGTCTGCTGCTCAGGGTTCCCCGCGATGGCGAACAGGTCCGTGCCCAGGCCCTTCCCCTGGTGCGGGACCTGCAGAGGGACCTGCGGCCGGCCCGGCTGCTGCTGGCCCTGCTGCTGCGGCATGACGGGCTGCTGGGGAGCGGGCTGGGGCCGGCCTGCCGTCTGCGGGGGCAGCGGATACACCTGCTGGCCGGGCGGCGGCGGGAGCTGGATGCGCTGGGTGGCGACGGCGCCCTCGTCAGTCGGCTGCTGCGGGGGCTGGGGCCGCTCGACAGCCGGGGGGAGCGGTCCTTTGGGCCGCGCGATGCTGATCGTCCGCTCGGGGTCGTACGCCGCCTCAGGGGCCGCGGCACCCTGGGCGCCGGTCTGCGGCGCGCCGCCGGACCCCGGCAGCGGGCGACCGGGCGGAGTGATCCGCGGGGCGGTGGGCGCATTGGGGCCGCTCGGCCCCTGCGGCCCTGACGCGGTCGCCGGAACCGGTCGCTGCCCCGGCCCGCCCGTCCCCTGACCGACAGGCCCTTGACCACCAGGACCACCCTGTACGGGTCCGCCCGGACCCACGGGCATCGGCTTCCCGGGCCCTCCGGGCGCGGGACGGCCGGGAGCGCCCACAGGTGGTCCACCCGGTCCGGCCGGATGTTGGCCCTGACCCCAGGGCTGGCCTGCGGGAGGCTGGGGAGCGGCGGGGCTCTTGGGGGTGGCGAACGAATCGGGCATAGGTCCCTCCTGCGCCATAAGAGCCTCGGCCGTGAGCACCGGCATCTCGCTCGTGGGGGTCTCGGCGAGCATGCGCAGCAGCATCTCCGCCTTGGCAGCGCCGAGCCGCTGCCGGTAGTCCTTGTTCAGCAGCCCGTTCAGGATGGGGCGCAGCTGCCCTGCCTGCGTCGGCGGGTCGGCGCTCTCGGTGAGCAGCGCCGCCAGCGTCTCCGCGATCGTGGCCCGCTCGTACGCGGGCCGTCCCTCGACGGCGAAGTACAGCGTCGCCCCGAGCGACCAGACGTCGGACTCGGGGCCGGTGTACTCGCCTCTGGCACGTTCCGGTGCCGTGTAGCCGGGTGAGCCGATCACCATGCCCGTCTTCGTCAGCCGCGAGTCGCCCTCCGCCTTGGCGATGCCGAAGTCGGTCAGCACCACGCGCCCGTTCTCGGTGATGAGCACGTTGCCCGGCTTGACGTCGCGGTGGGTGATGCCTTTGGCGTGCGCGGCGCGCAGCGCCCCGAGCAGGTCCACGCCGATCTCCGCCACCAGGCGCGGCGGCAGCGGCCCCTCCTCCTCGATCACCTGCTCCAGCGAGCGGGCGTGGATGAGCTCCATGATGATCCACGGGCTGTCGTCCTGGATCAGCACGTCGTGGATGGCGGCGACGGAGGGGTGGTTGATGCGTGAGGCTACGCGACCCTCACGGACCATGCGTTCACGCAGCTCGGCCCGCTGTTCCTCGGTGAGACCGGGGTCCTGGCGGATTTCCTTGACCGCCACCTCGCGCCCGAGCGCCCGGTCGCGGGCGCGCCACACCGTGCCCATGGTGCCCCGGCCGAGCGGGGCTATGAGCTCGTAGCGCTCCGCGAGCAGGCGTGTCTGCTGTTCCGGCATGAGAAGAAGATATCGATTCTCGCTTGGGAAGTGCTTTAACCTCGCTTGCGAAGTTCTCTTGGCCAGAACCGTCGAGGAAGACACAACTTTATCACCGCCGCTTTGAAACGGGCATAAGCGGACGGTGTCGGCCGCGCTTCAACGCGTTTCCTGTGCACGCCTTCACCGGCCTTGCGTTCTTGGCGCGGCGCCGGGACCGACAGCGCTGTCGTAGCGACGTCCGCCCTGTGCAGCCCGCGGTGCGTGGGCCTGCGCGCGAAAGACGGCGGCGTGATGGTCGTGGTGCCCATGCGTACGGACTTGCGCGGCGGCAGCGGCTCCTCGGCCGAGCCTCCCGCGGCCACCCTGGCCAGCATGAGCGAGGCCCGTACGGAGTCGAGCCTGGTCTGGGGGTCGATCCTGAGCAGCGCGTCGAGCACGGGGGCCAGCGGCCCCGCCTTGGTCATCGGGATCGGCTCGCCACTCGTCAGCGCCGCCAGCGCGGCGGCGGCCGTACGGCGGCCGTGCAGGCCTCTGCCCTCGACGGCGGTGTAGAGGGTCGCGCCGAGCGACCACAGATCGCCCGCGGGGCTGGCCTTCGAGCCGAGCAGCCGCTCTGGAGCGATGTATCCCGCGGACCCCAGAACGATGCCCACCTGGGTGATGGAAACATCACCTTCGAGCGCGGCCAGCCCGAAGTCCGTGAGGACCGCGCGGTCCTCGGTCACCAGCACATTGCTCGGCTTGACGTCGCGGTGCAGGATGCCCTTGGCATGGACGGCACGCAGCGCTCCGAGGATCTGCCGGCCGATCTCGGCGGCCCTGCGCGGATGGAGCGGTCCCTGCTCCTGGATGAGCTGCTCCAGGGACTTGGCCCGCAGCAGCTCCATCACGATCCACGGCCGGTCGTCCTCGGTGACCACGTCGAAGACGGTGATGACCGACGGGTGCGCGACCATCGCGGTCGCCCTGCCCTCGCGCTCGGTGCGCGCGCACAGCTCGGCGCGCAGTTCCTCGTCGAGCACGGTCGGCAGCCGCACCTCCTTGACCGCCACGTCACGGTCGAGCAGCTCGTCATGCGCCCGCCAAACGGTGCCCATGCCGCCGCGTCCGACCGGTTCCACAAGCCGGTAGCGCGCGGCGAGTAGGTAACCAGAGGGCGCACGCATGCCTGGCAGCTTACCTATTTGTGTAAACCGACCAGTAGAGGCGCGGCCGATAAATTGTTGCGAACTTAAGTCAACCTGCCTGACTCGTCACGTCAGCAAACCTCTCGGCCGCATCCGCCCAGTTCACGAGGGCGCGCAGTTTCTCGACGCGGTCCGGGCTCTTGACGATAGTACGTGTGTTCCTCGGACGGCACGCCACAGCCCGGAGCCGTTGCCGTTCGTCGCCGCCCGGCGACGCGCCGTCGGCGTGGGTGCAGGCCTTCTCTTGGCAATGTCGCGGGGGTCGGATCGGCCCGGCCGCGCGGGAGCACTTACCCGCCGCCCGCACGGGCTTCCCGTCGAACTTTCCCGGGCGCGTTCGCGCAGCTCGCCGCGGATGTGTGTCGTCCGGCACACATGAGTCGCGGATAAAAGTGCATGATGCCTGGGAGGGGGCTTTCAGGGGTACGGCAGGCCGGCTGTCAGGAACTTCAGGGATGCTGTCAGTCACTTGTAAGGGTGCCGAAAGGGGGTCGGGGCATGGTACAGCCAAGAGAGAGGGCCGACGTTCTCCCAAAGGTCCGCAAACTGTCGGGCTCGATGGTCAGACTGAGGGTGTACGCCGCGGTTCCACTACTGACGACAGGCTATTGAGGACGTGATGAAGATGCGCCAGACCCAGGTTCGCCGCCGGCCCAAGAAGTCGACAAGAGCCACGCTGGACCTTCGCACGCCATCGGGGCGCCCGTTGCCCTTTTGAATGCCACGAATCAGGAGCGCAATCTGAGAGGTGCGCGATGTGCTGTCACTACCCCGTATGCCCCAGCGCCGACTCGCCCGACCGTGAGGCGTCGCACGTGATCGCGGCCCACCCGGACCAGGGCTGGAGCCTGCTCTGCAACGGCGTCGTGCTGTTCGAGGACACCGGTCTGCTGCTGCCCGACGGCACCGTGGTGGCGCCGCACCGGGCTCCGGTGGCCGCCTGAGCCCCCACCACTCCCCACCGATCCGACTGCGGGCCTTGGCCGGGGGACAGGGTGTCCGCCCGGCGACGGCCGTTCGTCGGAAGGGCGCCTGTCAGGCGCGGCGCCCGATGGTCAGCGCCGGGCCGGTGCGGTCGGCGAAGAAGTCGTCACCCTTGTCGTCCACCACGATGAACGCGGGGAAGTCCACCACCTCGATCTTCCACACCGCCTCCATCCCCAGCTCCGGATATTCCAGCACCTCGACCTTCTTGATGCAGTCCTGCGCCAGCCGAGCCGCGGGCCCGCCGATGGAGCCCAGGTAGAAGCCGCCGTGCTTCTGGCAGGCCTCGGTGACCTGCTTGGAGCGGTTGCCCTTGGCCAGCATGACCATCGAGCCGCCCGCCGCCTGGAAGCGCCCCACGTACGAGTCCATCCGCCCGGCCGTCGTCGGCCCGAACGAGCCGGAGGCGTACCCCTCGGGGGTCTTGGCCGGTCCGGCGTAGTAGACGGCGTGGTCCTTCAGGTATTGCGGCATCTCGCCGCCGTTGTCCAGTAGTTCGGCGATCTTGGCGTGGGCGATGTCGCGGGCGACCACGAGGGGGCCGGTGAGCGAGAGGCGGGTCTTGACCGGATATTTCGTCAGCTCGGCGAGAATCTCGGGCATGGGCCGGTTGAGGTCGATCTGTACGACGTCGTCCGAGAGGTGCTCGTCAGTGGTCTCCGGGAGGAAGCGCGCCGGGTCGGTCTCCAGCTTCTCCAGGAAGACGCCCTCAGGCGTGATCTTGGCGAGCGCCTGGCGGTCGGCCGAGCAGGAGACGGCGATGGCCACCGGGCAGGAGGCGCCGTGGCGGGGCAGGCGGATGACGCGTACGTCGTGGCAGAAGTACTTGCCCCCGAACTGCGCCCCGATCCCCAGCTTCTGCGTCAGCTCGAAGACCTTGGCCTCCATCTCCAGGTCGCGGAACCCGTGCCCCGAGGCCGATCCCTCCGTGGGGATCGAGTCGAGGTAGCGGGCGCTGGCGTACTTGGCGGTCTTCAGCGCGAACTCGGCGGAGGTGCCGCCCACGACGACGGCCAGGTGGTACGGCGGGCAGGCCGCGGTGCCCAGCGAGCGGATCTTCTCCTCCAGGAAGGCCATCATGCGCTTCTCGTTGAGCACGGCCTTGGTCTCCTGGTACAGGAACGACTTGTTGGCCGAGCCGCCGCCCTTGGCCATGAACAGCAGTTTGTACTCGTCCGGGTGACCGTGCGGGTCCTCGGCGTACAGCTCGACCTGGGCCGGCAGGTTGCTGCCGGTGTTCTTCTCCTCCCACATGGTCAGCGGGGCCATCTGCGAGTAACGCAGGTTGAGCTTGGTGTACGCGTCGTACACGCCCCGCGAGATGTGCTCGGCGTCGAGCCCGTCGGTCAGCACGTGGCGCCCGCGCTTGCCCATGACGATCGCGGTGCCGGTGTCCTGGCACATGGGCAGCACGCCGCCGGCGGAGATGGAGGCGTTCTTGAGCAGGTCGAGGGCCACGAACCGGTCGTTGCCGCTGGACTCGGGGTCATCGACGATCTTCCTGAGCTGGGCGAGGTGCGAGGCCCGCAGGAAGTGGGAGATGTCGTGGATGGCCGTCTCGGTCAGCAGGCGCAGCGCCTCCGGCTCGACCTCGAGGAACGTACGCCCGGCCGCCTCGACCTTCCGCACCCCCTCCGATGTGATCAGCCGATACTCGGTCTCATCGGCTCCCAGCGGCAGCAGGTCGGTGTAGTCGAAGTCGCCCATGTCCATCCTTTCGATCCCCCAAGAGATTACGCGCCTCCGGGCGCGGGCACTTCAGAGACCGTTCGCGAGCGCTCCGCGGTCAGGCCCACGAGGATGCCCACGATCACGAGCCCCGCGCCGAGCAGGTCGTACGCGGACGGCGTCGCCACCCCGAGCACCGCACCCGTCACGATGGCGCCCACCGGGATGAGCCCCGCGAAGAGCCCGGCGTGGCCGGGGCCCAGCCTGGGCAGCGCGCTGTACCAGAGGAAGAACGCCACGACCGTCACCACCACCGCCAGGTACGCGAACCCCAGCGCCTCCGCCCAGGTCGGCGGCCTGAACATGCCGGCCGCCCCGTCATCGGCCAGCCCGATCACGGCCAGCAGCGGCACGGCCAGCGCCGTCGAGTAGGCCGACACCCTGATCGGCCCCAGCTTCGGCAGCAGCGGGATGGCGAGCACGGAGAAGCTCACCTCGCCCACGAGCGCGCCCAGCGCCCACAGCAGCCCGGTCGGGTTGCCGCTGCCGAGCCCGGTGGCCAGCGTCGCCCCGGCCACCACCACGCAGGCCCCGCCCAGCAGCCGGGGCGCCGGGCGGCCGCCGGCCAGCGCGAGGGCCAGCGGCACGGTGCCGAGCACGGTGCCGACCAGGGCGGGCCCGGAGGCGCGCGTCGACTCGACCACGCAGACGTTGAACAGCACCAGGCCGAACAGGGTGAGCCCGCCCAGGCAGAGGGCCTCGCGCAGCGTGAGCCGGACGAACCGCAGGCCGATCGCTCGCGTGATGAGAAGCAGGATGACCGAAGCCGCGAGATACCGAATCGCCTGGCCGCCGTACAGGGGATAGCCGTCCACGAGTCCGGACACTCCGGCCAGCGTCCCGACGAGGAACATGGCCGAGGCCGCCCCCAAGATGCCGTTTCTCATGCGGAGGATGCTAGGGAGACAATGGCTCTCACAAACAGTCCAATGTACCGCCAAAAGACAGGACCAATATGGCTGACCTCCATATCCAGATAAATCGTGATGAGGGAGGGATTGCCGGGCAGATCGCCTCCGGGCTGCGCGAGTCCATCAGGGGCGGGCGGCTCACCCCCGGCACCCGCCTACCCGCGACCCGCGACCTGGCCACCGACCTCCAGGTCTCCCGGGGCGTGGTGGTGGAGGCGTACGAGCAGCTCGTCGCCGAGGGTTTCCTGGTCTCCAAGGTGGGCGTCGGCACCCAGGTCACCCCCAAGGCCACCGCCAGGGCCGCCGGCCGCCCGAAGGCGTCGCCCCGGCGCGAGCCGGCGCCCTCGAACTCCGTGTGCGGGCCGTACTACGGGCATCGCCCCACCTCTCCTGACCTCAGCCACTTCCCTCGCGAGCGCTGGCTCGCCTCTGTCAGGCACGTCCTGACCACTGTCCCCTCGGACGCCCTCGACTACGGAGACCCCGGGGGAGTGCCCGAGCTGCGCGAGGAGCTGGCCGGCTACCTCAGGCGGGTCAGGGCGGCGGACGTGCGCCCGGAGAACCTCGTGATCGTGGGCGGCGTGGCCCAGGGGCTGAGCCTGGTCCTGCACGTGCTGGGCCGGCAGCGCCCGCTCCGGCTGGCCGTCGAGGACCCGACGAGCCACCGCCAGGTGCCGCTGCTCAAGCGGGCGGGCGCGCACCTCGTGCCGGTCCCCGTGGACGAGGAGGGCCTGGACGTGCGGCGGCTGAGCGGCGACGCCGTCGTGGTCACGCCGGCGCACCAGTACCCGACCGGCGTGGTCCTCTCGCCGCCGCGCCGGGCCGCCCTGATGGAGTGGGCGTACGCGGGCGACCGGGCGATCCTGGAGGACGACTACGACGCCGAGTTCCGCTTCGACCGCGATCCCGTGGGCTGCCTCCAGGGACTGGCCCCCGACCGGGTGATCCTCTCGGGCAGCGTGAGCAAGGCGATGGCGCCGGGTCTCCGCCTGGGCTGGGTGGCGGCGCCTCCCGACCTGGCCGAGGCGGTGCGCCGGGCACGAGGCGAGCTGGACCTGGGCTCGCCGGTCATCGAGCAGTACGCGCTGGCGCACTTCCTGCGTACCGGCGGCTACGACAAGCACCTGCGCAGGATGCGCCGGGAGTACCGCCGCCGCCGGGACGCCCTGGTCACGGCGCTGGGCGAGGAGCTGCCCGAGGTCCGGGTCAGGGGCATCGACGCGGGCCTGCACGTCTACCTGGAGCTGCCGGACGGCTGGGACGAGCTCAGGACCACGCGCGCCGCCCAGGAGCTCGGCCTGTCCACCGAGCCCGTGGGGCCGATGCGCGAGTCGCCGGGGCCCGCGGCCGTGGTGGTGGGGTTCGCCCGGCTGCCGGCGCACAAGGCTGCCGAGGCCGTACGAGGCTTAAAAGTCAGAATGTCAGGACAAAATGTTGACTGAGGGAGAAGACCTCGCTTAGAAAGAAAGCCGGATCCCGATTGGAGGCGTCATGCGTGTGGGACTGCTGGGTCTGGGCAGGATCGGAGCCTTTCACGCCGCGACCCTGGCCGCGCATCCGCTGGTGGACGAGCTGATCGTGGCCGATCCCGTGCGTACGTCGCCGTATGGCAGGCCGGGGGACCCCTTCGAGTCGGACGCCGTGGTGATCGCGACCCCGACCGGCACCCACGCCGAGCTCATCGTCAGGGCCTGCGAGCGGGGCATACCGGTCTTCTGCGAGAAGCCGGTCGCGAGCACGGTGGCCGAGACCGTCAAGGTGCTGGAGGCGAGCGCGGGCAACCGGGTGCAGATCGGGTTCCAGCGCAGGTTCGACCCCGGGTACGTGGCGGCGGCGCACGCACTGCGTGACGGGGAGCTGGGGGAGCTGCACCGCGTGCACCTGATCACCGCCGACCCCGCGCCGCCGCCCGCCGAGTACATCGCGACCTCGGGCGGCATCTTCCGCGACTGCCACATCCACGACTTCGACATCCTGCGCTGGGTGACGGGCCGTGAGGTGGTCTCGGTCCACGCGACGGGGGCGAACCGGGGGGCGCCGTTCTTCGCGGAGGCGGGCGACGTCGACACCAGCGCCGCGCTCCTCACCCTGGACGACGGCACGCTGGCCACCCTGCAGGGCTCGCGTTACAACGGCGGCGGGTACGACGTGCGCATGGAGCTGGCCGGCACCAGGCGCACCCAGGCCGTCGGACTCGGCCCGCGCGCCCCGCTGCACTCGACCGAGGGCCTGCCCGGTTTCGGCGAGCCCTGGCCCGACTTCGTCACCCGCTTCGAGGCCGCCTACCGCGACGAGATCAACGCCTTCCTGACCAGCGACCAGAGCCTCTGCACGATCGAGGACGCGCTCGAGGCCCTCTACGTGGCCGAGGCCGCCGACCTGTCGCTGCGTGAGCGGCGTACCGTCGAGGTCGCGGAGGTGCGGCACTGAGGCCCGCCGGCGCGCCTCTCGCGGCCTCCCCGGTGAGTCAGGTGGTGGAGGGGTCGGGGGCCTGGCGCTTGGGCTGGAAGCCCGCGGCGAGGGCGATGATGGCGGAGGCCAGCACCAGGGGCGCGGCGAACGCCACCCGCATGTCCGTGGCGTCCGCGATGCCGCCCACCAGGGCGGCGCCCACGATGAAGCCGACGTAGTTGAAGAGGTTCACCCGGGCGATGGCCACCCCGGTCCCCGCCGGGTCGAGCTTGCCTGCCGCCGAGAACGACTGGGGCGCCACCACGGACAGCCCCACCCCGGTCAGCCCGAAGGCGACGATGGCCAGCGGCTGGTTCGGGGCGAGGACGACGCCGAGGAAGCCCACGGTGGCGATCACGCCGCCGATCCTGACGATGACGGCGGGGCCGTACCGCCTGACCGCGAGGTCGCCGCCGAGCCGGACGGCCAGCGTGGTCGCCTGGTACGCGACGTACGCCAGCGGGATCACCTGCGCGCTCGCATGGAGCACGTTCTTCATGAACACGGTGTTGAAGTTGGACACCGCGGCGTCGCCGACGTACAGGAAGGCCATGGCCAGGCAGAGAGGGATGATCGGCCGCCACGGGAACCCGCCGGCGGCCGCGGCGGCCGGGGCGTCCTCGACCTTCTCCTCCTCGGGCGTGCACAGGCTGCGCCCGAAAGCGAGGGAGCCCGCCACCGCGAACACCATCGGGATCGACATGATCAACGGGAGCGGGAGGTCGGCGGCCACCGACGCCCATGCCGCCCCGATCACGCTGAACGCGCTCCACACGCAGTGGAACCCGTTCAGCACCTGCACGCCGTACCTGCGCTCGACCGCCACGCCCTGCATGTTCATGCCCGCGTCCACCGCGCCGACGCCCAGCCCGAACAGCAGGAGCACCGGCAGCAACAGCGGCACGTTCGGGGCCAGCCCGACGAGCACCACGGCGGCCGCGACCACGGGCTGGGCGATGCGCAGGAGCAGCTTGCTGCCGTACCGGCTGGCGAACGTGCCCGCCGCCACACTGCCGGCCCCCGCGAACACGGGCACGATCAGCAGCAGGAGCGTCAGGGTTCCGTCATCGAGGCCGTGCTTGGTCTGCAGGTTGGCGACCTGGATGAGGAGCGAGGCGAATGACAGGCCCTGTACGGCATAGACGACGTACGTGGCGAGGCGGGCCTGGCGATCACGCAGGGACGGCACTACGGCCTCCTGATCGGGGGGACATCAAACGTGAGGCGGGGTCAGGTTAGCGGCCCGCTACTCCGTTACGCCACCCATGATCGCGCCCGCCCTCGCCGGGATCTCCCGTCAGCGCCGCTCTTCCGGCGCGACCTTCGCGGCAGTTTCGAGTTGCCTGGCAGCGGCCCATACGCCGAGTGCGAGGAGGGCGGCCACCTCCGTGACGGCCATGCCGCGCTCCACGAGCCCGAGCGGCATGGCGCGCCACCACGGAAGTCCTTGCCTCGCCCCGATCACCATGACCGTGGCGATGCCCACGACCCACAGCACCGAGCAGATCCCGAGCCCGAACGCCACCAGCGTGGCCCTCGACCGTTCGCGGTGCCGCCAGGGCCTGGCGATGATCACGGCGGCCAGCGGCAGGCTGAGGAAGGCGACGAAGCTGCCCACCCGGTGGATGCTCCCGTGCAGGCTCGGCCCCACCGCCCAGTCGTTCTTCTCGAACCACGCCGTCATGAGCAGCCCCACGCTCCACCCCATGAGCGCGATGGTGCCGAAGATCCCGGCCAGCCGCTTGCGCGCCAGCGACACCCCGATGGCCGCCGACCCTGTCGCGAGCAGCCCCACGGCCAACCCGAAGATCCACCCGTCGGGGCCGAGGCCGTGCTCGCTGATGGTCCGCCTGAGCGGGTTCATCTCGTCGAAGCTGGTCAGCTCCAGCACCACGATCATCGCTATGCCCGCGCCTGCCGCGCCGAGACCCCATCGCGCCGGTTGATGCACGTACACACCTCCCTTTGCCGAGATCAACGGAGAGGAGCGCGCGTAGATTCCGTATCGTCTTCAGGCCTTCAGTCTCCCGCCTCCGTCCACGGTCAGCACGGTCCCCGTCACGAACGAGTTGCGCACCACGTACTCGATCGTGACGGCCACGTCCTCGGGCGTGCCGACGCGTCCGACCGGCAGAGCGGCGGCGGTGCCCTCCAGGAACGCGGCCCGCGCCTCGTCCCCCAGCCCCGACCACCAGTCGGTGTCGATCACGCCGGGGGAGACCGCGTTCACCCTGATGGGCGCCAGCTCGACCGCCAGGCCGGGCACCGCGGCCTCGATCGCCCCGTTCACCGCAGCCAGGACGGAGACTCCGGCGAGAGCCGCGCCCGCGGATGCCGCCGTCACGAAAGTGATCGAGCCGCCGGGGCGCAGCGCGGCGAGCGCGGCCTGTGCGGTCAGCAGGTGGGGGACCAGCTTGTTCTGCACCGCGCTGGTGATCGCGTCGCCGGTCAGCGAGCTCAGCGGCCCGGCGCCGCCGCGGCCCGTCACGGTGATGATCACATGGTCGACGGTGCCGAGCCGCTCGAACAGCGCCCGCATCGCGCCGCTGTCGCGGGCGTCGACGACCTCTCCGCTCGCCTGGTCGCCGAGCTGCTTCAACGCCGCCTCGAGGCGCTCTTCCGAGCGGCCCGTGACGAACACCTCGGCCCCGCCCGCGGCCAGCCGGGCCGCCGTACCCAGGCCGATGCCGGACGTGCCGCCGACGATCACTACGCGCATCTCTGCATCCCTCTCAATACGAGACATCATGCCTCGAATATAAACGAGGCATGATGTCTTGTAAAGTGAGCGCCATGGTTGGCAGACCACGCAGCGAAGTGGCCAGGAAAGCGATCCTCCGGGCGGCGCTCGACCTGTGCGCCCGCGACGGATACCAGAGCGTCACCATGAAGGGCATCGCCGAGGCCGCGGGCAGCGGCAGGCAGACGGTCTACCGCTGGTGGCAGACCAAGGCGCAGGTCCTGCTCGAGAGCCTGACCGACGTCCTGGCCGAGGAGCTGCCCGATCCGCCGGACACGGGGGACGCGCGGGCCGATCTCGTGACGTTCCTGGAGCAGACGTTCACGCTGGCGCAAGGGGTCGCGGGTCAGGTGGTCGTGGGGCTGATGGCCGACGCGCAGTCCGATCCCGCCCTGGCCACCGAACTGCGGGCGAAGCTCATCGAGCCGCGCCGCACCGCCCTGCGCTCGGTGCTGGCACACGGTGCCGTACCGGATGACGTGGATCTGGAGCTGGCCGTCGACCTCGTGTTCGGTGCGATGTGGTACCGGCTGCTCAACCGCCACGCCGAGGTGAACGTGGAGTTGGCGGAGGAGATTGCCGGACTTCTGGCGCGAATCCGGTGATGCGGGTCCGTTCGGCGCGAGCGATTCTCGCGGGCGCCGGTTATCGTCGGATGTGTGAACGAACGCGCGGGATCGTGGTTGCCGAAGCTGCAGGAAGTCGGAGAGCGGCTGGCCGAGGAGTTCGTGTCGGCCCGGCGACCACACGCGGCTGACGACGTACCGCCACCCCACGAGCTCCGCGCGTCCGACGCCGACCGCGAGCGCGTCGCCCAGGTGCTCCAGGACGCGCACGCCGACGGCCGGCTCACCCTCGACGAGCTGGAGGAGCGGCTGGGCGTCCTCTACTCCGCGCGCACGCTCGGCCAACTGGCCGAGCTCACCACCGACCTGCTGCCCGCCGACCAGCAGCCGCTCAACCTGGACGGCCGCCCCGTGTCGGCCATCTTCAAGCAGGAGCAGCGCGGGGGGCGCTGGGTCGTGCCGGCCGAGCTGGACGTGACGGCCATGTTCGGCACCACCAAGCTGGACCTCCGCGACGCGATCCTGCAGAACCGGCAGGTCATCATCAACGCCACCCTCGTCTTCGGCGGGCTGGAGATCCACGTGCCGGAGGGGCTCGAGGTGATCCGGGTCGCCAAGGACAAGACGGTCCGCCTGACCAAGCAGCCGACCGATCCTGGCGCGCCGGTCGTCGAGGTGCGCACGACGAACTTCGTGGGCGAGATCAAGATCAAGGAACCACCCCGCCGCAAGCGCCGCCGCTGACCGGACAAGTCAGCCCGCCGTGACCGCGGTGACGGCGGGCTGAGCTGCTGGGGCTACTCGATGTGCAGCGCCGTCCAGTGCGATGGGGTCCCTTCGTGAAGCACGTCGCCACAGTTACAGTTGCCGCAGCCTGGGATCATTTCGACGTTCCTCCTCGCCTGGCGTGAGTGGGCCTCGTACCCACAGTGACATGCTCACGCGCTGACGTGCACGGGCGAGTTTGCTACCCCTGCGCGTGGCCGCGTATGACGGCCGTGGTCAGCGAGGCCAGACCGCTCTTGATGTCGTCGACGGTCATGCCGCGCTCCTCCTGCTGGAACGCGATCAGGCAGGCGCTGACCGGTGCCAGGAGGGCGTCGGCCAGGTAGGGGGCGGCGGCGCGCGGGCAGGCCTGGGCGATCAGGGTGGCCAGGTGGATGTGGTGCACCCGGTACGGCCCGGCGGCGAACCTCTTCATGCCGCCGCCCTTCTCCAGCAACATGTAGAGCCCCGGCTGCGCCACGATGCGGTCGACCAGCGCGTACAGGAACGCCTCGATCCGGTCGGCGGCGGGGGCGCCGGGGCCGAGCGGCGGCGGCCCGGAGAGGAAGGCGGCCTGGAAGAGCCGCTCCCGCTCGTCGATCAGCGCGTAGAGGAGTCCGGCCTGGTCGCCGAAGCGGCGGTAGACGGTGCCGACGCCGACGCCCGCGACCCTGGCCACCTCGTCGAGCGAGAGCTCGTCGGTGCCTCGCTCGGCGATCATCCGGCTCGCGA
The DNA here is from genome assembly GCF_039535785.1 of Nonomuraea helvata. Lineage (NCBI taxonomy): Bacteria > Bacillati > Actinomycetota > Actinomycetes > Streptosporangiales > Streptosporangiaceae > Nonomuraea > Nonomuraea helvata. The sequence goes on along the minus strand of NZ_BAAAXV010000005.1, from coordinate 1,576,516 downwards.
CTTCAATGATCTTCTGCCGGTTCCGCGCGGCGTCGGCCCGCTCCGGCTGGGGTTGCCCGACGACGGGCAGCAATCGACGTCCGCACACGGATGGAGCATACCGCTGGAAACCGGAGTGATCTCCGGTTAAGCTTCTAACCGGAGGGTCCTCCGATTAACGGGAGTCGAAATGCCCAACGAGTTCAACCAGCAGATCATCGACGAGTTCCGCGCCAACGAGGGGCGGGTCGGCGGCATGTTCGAGGGGGCTCCCCTGGTGCTGCTCACGACCACAGGAGCCAAGAGCGGCAACCCGTCGACCTCGCCGATGATGTATTTGGCCGACGGCGACCGCTACATCGTCATCGCCTCGAACGCCGGCCGGGACCATCACCCCGCCTGGTATCACAACCTGCGCGCCACGCCCGAGGCGACGGCGGAGGTCGGGGCGGAGACGTTCAAGGTCAAGGCCGTGGTCGTGGAGGGTGCCGAGCGCGACGAGCTCTATGCGCGGATGGCGGAGAAGTGGCCGGGCTTCCGCGATTACGAGACCCAGACGAGCCGCCTCATCCCCGTGATAGCGCTCTACCGCGCGGCCGCCTGACCTCCGCACGGCCGCCCGGCCTCAAGAGGGGCTCAGGACCAGGCGGCGACCGTCAGAACGGCGTGTCGTTGGAGTTGCCCGCTGTGGGCTCGGAGCGGCGCGCCATGGCGGCGGCGAGCTTGACCCTGGCCCCCTGGAGCCATTCCTCGCAGACCGCCGCCAGCTTCTCGCCGCGCTCCCACAGCTCGATGGACTGCTCCAGGGTGAGCCCGCCGGTCTCCAGCCGGCGCACCACCTCGGTCAGCTCCTCGCGCGCCTGCTCGTATGAGGGTGCCTGCTCGTCTGAAGGTGCCTTCGCGTCTGCTGCCACGGGCACCACCCTAGACGCGCCGGCCGACATCCGTGGAGCTGGGCGTACGTGAAGCGCCGGAGCGCTCAGCCCTTGGGGCGCTGCCGCAGGACGGAGGCCAGCTCGGCCAGCTCGGGCCAATCGGCCGTACCGGTGATCACGAGGGTCACCTCGGGCAGGACGCGGACCAGCGAGCGCTGGTTCTTGTCCTGGCGGAAGCGCTGCTCCCACGTCACGTCGCCGACCTGCTGCGTGCCGACCGCCTTGTCGGAGTTGGCCATCCGGCTGGCGAACCCGGCCGCCGGCTGCTCGTTGCTCTGCACGAACATCGCGTGCTGGCGCTTGGCGGTGGCGTAGCCGAGATAGAGGACCTGCGCGCCGTTCTCGCCCTTGGCGATCTTGTTGCTGTTGGGCACCCAGCCCGCCGGGTCCTTCTGCGGGGCATACACGCCGTACGGCACCGAGTGGCCGAAGTTGGCGACGGTGATCGAGTAATCGAGCCGTGGGATGTGCTCCTCCCGGCTCTGCGGAGTGACCAGCAGGAACAGTCCGGCCGCCGCGAGGCAGACGAACAGAGCTACCGCGTAGCCGTAGAAACCTTGGGTGAACCGTCGCACAGTTGGCGAGGTTACCCGCTGGTGGGGGCGGTCGCCGAAGTGGCCGGGCGGATCTGGCCGATGATGGCGAGGACTTCCTCGGCCAGAGCGCGGTCGCCCGTACGCACCACCTCGGACACGGCCGCGGCCAGCGCGCCCGTGACCACCACGACCAGCGCGCTCTCGTCCTCGAACAGCGCCGCGTTGAGCTGCGCCCACTTGCGCAGCCTGTCGCGCATGACGACGTCGAAGCCGGGCGGCCCGTCGCCGCGCAGGAACAGGTCGGCCAGCTCGCGGTCTTCCAGGCACCCGTCGAGATAGGCGCGGGCGGCGCTGATGAACACGCGCATCGGGTCGGTCTCGCCGGCGGCGCGGGCCGCACGGGCGGCCTGCTTGGTCCGCTGCGACTGCTTGACCTGGAACTCCTCGAACAACGTGAGGTAGAGATCGGCCTTGCCGGAGAAGTGGTGATACAGGCTGCCCACGCTGGCGTCGGCCCTCGCCACCACGTCGGTCACCCCCGCCTCGGCGAACCCCTTGGAGACGAAGACCTCCCTGGCGGCGGCGAGCAGTGAGCTACGGGTGGCCGCGCCCCGCTCGGACGTGTGTGGCTGGACGGCCATGTTCTCCACATCGCTCATTCAGATCTCCTCCATGGCAGGGCGCCATGCTCCATCGTGGAGGCAAGATCCTTCACGTGCACACGGTATGGCGCAAAATCCGTTCCCCGATATGACAGGGCGATCCACTCGCAGCTTACCGAGGCCGTCCCCTGTCACGAACCCACCCGCGTCCGGGCAGATTATCCGCCTCTGGGCGGGAATAGAGGGGCAACTACGATCGACGTAGATTTCCCACAAGGAGGCTGCTCATCATGTCCGATCAGACATCCGTACCGCCTGCGCTCGCCACGGGTGAGCACGCCCCTGACAGGAACCTGGCGCTGGAGCTCGTCCGCGTCACGGAGGCGGCGGCGATGGCGGCGGCCAGGTGGGTCGGCAGGGGCGACAAGAACGGCGCCGACGGCGCGGCGGTGAACGCCATGCGCCAGTTGATCAACACGGTCTCCATGAACGGCGTGGTGGTCATCGGCGAGGGTGAGAAGGACCACGCCCCGATGCTCTTCAACGGCGAGCAGGTGGGCGACGGCAGCGGCCCCGACTGCGACGTGGCCGTGGACCCCATCGACGGCACCAGACTGACCGCGCTGGGCATGCCTGACGCGGTGTCGGTGATCGCGGTGAGCGAGCGCGGCTCGATGTACGACCCGTCGGCCGTGTTCTACATGGAGAAGCTGGTCACCGGCCCCGAGGCGGCCGACGTGGTCGACATCGAGGCTCCCGTCTCCGCGAACATCAACGCGGTCGCCAGGGCCAAGCACTGCTCGGCCTCCGACGTGACCGTGGTCGTGCTCGACCGGCCCAGGCACGAGCGGCTGGTCAAGGAGATCAGGGAGACGGGCGCGCGGATCAAGTTCATCACCGACGGCGACGTGGCCGGCGCGATCATGGCGGCCCGTACGGGCACCGGCATCGACCTGATGCTGGGCATCGGCGGCACGCCGGAGGGCATCGTGGCCGCGTGCGCGCTCAAGTGCCTGGGCGGCGTGATCCAGGGCAAGCTCTGGCCACGCGACGATGCCGAGCGCCGCAAGGCCCTGGACGCCGGGCACGACCTCAACCAGGTGCTCACCACGAACGACCTGGTCAGGTCCGACGACGTGTTCTTCGCGGCGACCGGCATCACGCACGGGGAGCTCATGCAGGGCGTACGGTTCCGCGCGGGCTCGGCGGTGACCGAGTCGCTGGTGATGCGCGGCCGGTCGGGAACGATCCGCAAGATCGAGAGCGAGCACCAGCTCTGGAAGCTGCGGGCGTACAGCGCGATCAACTTCGACACCGCAGGCTGAGCGGCCGGCGGCGCACCGACCCCTGCGGAGGGTCAGAGGCTGAGCAGGCCTCTGACCTCGAGTATCCGCGCCCTGCTCACATTGAAGGCTCAGACGTTGAAGCGGAACTCCACCACGTCGCCGTCCTGCATGACGTAGTCCTTGCCCTCGACCCGGGCCTTGCCCGCCGAACGGGCGTTGGCGATGGAGCCGAGCTCGACCAGGTCGTCGAAGGAGACGACCTCGGCCTTGATGAAGCCGCGCTGGAAGTCGGTGTGGATCACGCCGGCCGCCTCGGGCGCGGTGGCGCCCTTGCGGATCGTCCAGGCCCTGCTCTCCTTCGGCCCGGCCGTGAGGTACGTCTGCAGACCGAGGGTGTCGAAGCCGATCCTGGCGAGCTGCCGCAGCCCCGACTCCTCCTGGCCGACGGACTGGAGCAGCTCCAGCGCCTCCTCCTCGTCGAGCTCGACCAGCTCCGACTCGATCTTGGCGTCCATGAAGACCGCCTCGGCCGGGGCGACCAGCGTCGACAGCTGCTCCCTGAGCGCGGTGTCGGTCAGCTCGTCGGCGTCGAGGTTGAACACGTACAGGAACGGCTTGGCCGTCAGCAGGTGCAGCTCGCGCAGCTCCTCGCGGTCGAGGCCGCTCTCGAAGATGGTCTTGCCGGTCTCCAGCACCCGCAGGGCGGCCTCAGCGGCCTCGAGCGCGACCTTCCTGTCCTTGTTGTTGCGCGCCTCCTTCTGCAGGCGCGGGACGGCCTTCTCGACCGTCTGCAGGTCGGCCATGATCAACTCGGTGTTGATGGTCTCGATGTCGCGCTTGGGAGAGATCTCGCCGTCCACGTGCGTGACGTCGGGGTCGTTGAAGACGCGGACGACCTGGCAGATCGCGTCGGTCTCGCGGATGTTGGCGAGGAACTGGTTGCCCCTGCCCTGCCCCTCGGAAGCCCCCTTGACCAGGCCCGCCACGTCGACGAACTCGACCTTGGCGGGCAGGACGCGGGCCGAGCCGAAGATCTCGGCCAGCTTGGGCAGGCGGTCGTCGGGCACGCCCACGATGCCCACGTTCGGCTCGATGGTGGCGAACGGGTAGTTCGCGGCGAGCGCGTTGCCGGACTTCGTCAGCGCGTTGAAGAGCGTGGACTTGCCGACGTTGGGCAGACCGACGATACCGATGGAGAGACTCATGCCACCGACTCCGTCGGCGTCATGAGTCTTTGACTGCTGTGTTTGATGGTTCCCTCGCTCCGCTCGCTCACGGCACCCAAGTTTACGTGCTGAGCGTAACGGGCGTGTCGGGCGGGAACGGCGCGCCGGAGTCCTGCCATCATCGGCCGGGTGGACATCGTCTCGCTTCTCGCAGGTCTGGCCGCCGGGCTCGTCATCGGGTTCCTGGTGGCCAGGACGAGAGCGGCGGTGCGGGTGGCGGAGGCCGACGCGCGGGCCAAGGCGGCCGCCGACAAGCTCGTCTACGTCGAGGAGCAGCTCGCCGAGCGCTTCCAGGCCCTGTCCACGCGCGCACTCGACGTCAACAACGTCCGGTTCCTCGAGCTGGCCGAGACCAGGCTGGCGGCCAGCCGCGCCGAGGCCACGGGCGACCTGGAGCAGCGCAGGCAGGCCGTCGAGCACCTGGTGGAGCCGCTGAAGGACGCGCTGGCGCGGGTCGAGTCGCAGCTTCGCGACACCGAGTCGGGCCAGCGTGCGGCCCGTGCCGAGCTGGCCAAGCAGATGGAGTTCGTACGGCAGAGCAACGAGCAGCTGCGCTCCCAGACCACCGCCCTCGTCAGGGCACTGCAACGGCCGGAGGCACGCGGCAGGTGGGGCGAGCTCCAGCTGCGCCGGGTCGCCGAGATCGCCGGCATGCAGCGCTTCTGCGACTTCGAGGAGCAGGTCACCGAGGGCTCCATGCGCCCCGACATGGTCGTCAGGCTCACCGGCGGCAAGAACATCGTGGTCGACTCCAAAGTCTCGCTGGCGGCCTATCTGGAGGCCGCTGAGGCGTCCGACGAGTCCCTGGCCTCCGTCAGGCTCGACGCCCACGCCAGGCACGTGCGCGAGCACATCGACCGGCTGGCGGCCAAGTCCTACTGGCAGGGGTTCAACCCGTCGCCGGAGTTCGTGGTGCTGTTCATCCCGGGTGAGGCGTTCCTGGCCCCCGCGCTCGAGCGCGATCCCGGGCTGCTCGAGTACGCCATGACGCGGCGGGTCCACATCGCCACGCCGACGACGCTGATCACGATGCTGCGCACCGCGCACTACGCCTGGCAGCAGGCCGCGCTGAGCGAGAACGCGCGGGCGGTGTTCGAGCTGGGCAAGGAGCTGTACGAGCGGCTGTCATCCCTGGGCAGGAACGTCGACTCGCTCGGCAGGGCACTGACGCGGGCTGTGGAGGCGTACAACAAATCGGTCGGGTCGCTCGAAAGCCGCGTCCTGGTCACCGCGCGCAAGCTGCACGATCTGGGCGTTGTGGACGGCGATCTCGACTCGCCGGACATGCTCGATGGCCTGCCCAGACCCCTGGCATCCCCGGAACTGCTCGAAACCTCGCATCTGCTTTCCCACTCGAACGGTAAGTTGGCCAACGGGTCGCAATAAATGGGGGTGGGGCATTGGGTGAGAAGCGGCGTTCCGCGGTCAGGCTGACCGCTCGCGGCGCCATCGCGCTCGCCCTGGTCGCCACCCTGGCGGGCTACGTGCTGGCGGCGCTGTTCGACGTCCAGCAGGTCGTGGGCGCGGCTTTCGTGCTGTCGAGCCTGCTCGGCGCGCTCATGGTCAACCGGCGCGAGCTGCTGTCGCTGGTGGTGACGCCGCCGCTGGTGTTCTTCTGCGCCACGCTCTTCGTCGAGCTCGGTCGGGCATTCGGCTCGGTGTCGATCGTGCAGTCGCTGGCGCTCGGCCTCTACACGTCACTGACCAGCGGCGCGCCGTGGCTGTTCGCGGGCTCGGCGATCGTGCTGGGCGTCGCCTGGCGGCGCGGGCTGCGCGACAACGTACGCGAGCTGCGGGAAGAGCTGAAGGCGGGCGCGGAGGTGCCGCGCCCGCGTCAGACGTTCGTGCCCGAACCGGAGGGCTACTTCGAGCCCAAGGTGTACGGGACGCCGCGCGGGGACGACTAGGACGCCCGCAGGTCCTTGCGCAGCTCGTGAGGCAGGGCGAAGCGCATGCTCTCCTGCACCGACTCGACCTCCGTCACGTCGCCGAACCCGTGCTGGGCCAGCCGCGCCAGCACCTCCTCGACCAGCTCATCCGGGACGGAGGCGCCGCTGGTGACGCCGACCGTGGTGACCCCTTCGAGCCACTCGTCGCGGATGAACGTGGCGTTGTCGACCAGGTACGAGGCCTCCGCGCCGTAGTCCTTGGCCACCTCGACCAGGCGCTTGGAGTTGGACGAGTTCTCGGAGCCGACCACGATGACGAGCTGCGCCTCGGCGGCGATCTCCTTGACCGCCACCTGCCGGTTCTGGGTGGCGTAACAGATGTCGTCGCTCGGCGGGTCGATCAGCGTGGGGAAGCGCTCCTTGAGCCGGGTCACCGTCTCGGTGGTCTCGTCGACCGACAGCGTGGTCTGCGACAGCCACACCAGCTTGCTCGGGTCCTTCACCTGCACCTTGTCGACCGCGTCGAGCCCGTCCACGAGCTGGATGTGGTCAGGGGCCTCACCCGAGGTGCCCTCGACCTCCTCGTGGCCTTCGTGCCCGATCAGGAGGATGTCGTAGTCCTGGCCGGCGAACCGCCGCGCCTCGTTGTGCACCTTGGTGACCAGCGGGCAGGTGGCGTCGACGGTGCGCAGCCCGCGCTGCCTGGCCTCCTCGTGCACGGCCGGGGACACGCCGTGGGCGGAGAACACCACGATCTCGCCCTCGGGGACCTCCTCGGTCTCGTCGACGAAGATCGCGCCCCTGGCTTCGAGCGTCTTGACCACGTGGGTGTTGTGGACGATCTGCTTACGTACGTAGATCGGCGCACCATACTGCTCCAAAGCCTTCTCGACCGCTACCACGGCTCGATCGACTCCGGCACAGTAGCCGCGGGGCTTGGCTACGAGTACTCGGCGGGAAGTAGAGGTCTGGGGCTCCATACTTTCTATGCTACGTGGAGCGGCGATCAGGGCTGCGCGTGCGTGCTTGCCCGCGTTTTGCCAGACTAGCCGTCCAATACTGACCTCCCAGGGAGACGTCATGTCCCTCAGCGACGTGATACGCAACATCGCCAAGACCGTCACCAACAAGGACGAGCTCAAGGAAAAGGCCAAGGACCTTCCGCTGCTCGTCATCCAGACCACGCTCAGTGCGGCCGGCCAGGCGCTGCTGGTCGTCGACCGGGTGAAGAACTCCATCAAGAACCTGGGCAGCAAGGAGGAGCGCGAGGAGGAGTCGTACGACTCGCGTCCTTCGGCCGCCGACCAGGTGGCCGCGGCTCCGGCGGCGGAAGAGGACAAGCCCGCTCGCAAGGAGCCGGTGATCTTCGCGCCGCGCCCGGGCGCGGCCGAGCCCAACGGCGCCGCCAAGACCAAGCCCGACCCGGTCATCTTCACCCCGGCCGGCAAGTCCGAGTCCGTGGCCACCGCCAACACCGAGACCTCCGCCGCCACCAAGCCCGCTGTCGAGGAGGAGCCCGCGGCGGAGCCCAAGGCCGCCGCCAAGCAGGCGGTCGCGGAGGAGCCCAAGCCCGCCACCGAGCCCGCCGCCACGGAGGAGCCCAAGGCCGACTCCAAGTCCGCCGAGCCCGCGGCCGAGTCCAAGTCCGCCGAGCCCGCGGCCACCGTCGTGGAGGAGCCCAAGGCCGCCGCTGAGCCCGCTGTCGAGGAGGAGCCCGCGGCCGAGCCCAAGGCCGCTGAGCCCGAGGTCGCCCCCGCCGCCACGGTCGCCGAGCCCGCCGTCTCCGAGAAGCCTGCTGTCTCGGAGAAGCCCGCCGTCGCCGAGGAGCCTGCCGAGGTCGAGGCGAAGGCCGCCGTCGTGGAGAAGACTCCCGAGGCCAAGCCGAAGGCCACCCGCAAGGCCCCGGCCAGGAAGCCCGCCGCCGCCAGGAAGCCCGCTGCGGCCAAGAAGCCGACCAAGAAGCCGGCCGACGAGGCCGCCGCCACGCCCGAAGCCGCACCGGAGCCCGCTGCCGCGCCGGCCCTCGCCGCCGCCGCAGCGGCCACCGCCGCCTCCGCCTCTGCGGACCAGGCCGAGCCGCTGCCCGGCTACGCCGAGATGACCGTCGCGTCCCTGCGCGCCAGGATGCGGGGCAAGACCGCCGAGCAGATCGGCGACTTCCTCGCCTTCGAGAACGCCACGAAGGCGCGGCCCGAGGTGATCAAGATGTTCGAGAACCGCCTGGCGAAGCTGCAGGCAGGGGAATAGTCACCCTCACCCCGTAGTCTTCGGCCATGACCGACAAGACCTCACCCGAGTCTCCCCTGCCGATCCGTACGGTCCTTCAGATGGTGGGCGGCTGGATCGGCAGACTCGGCACGGTCTGGGTCGAGGGCCAGATCACCGACCTCAGCGCGCGTGGCGGCACGGTGTTCATGACGCTGCGCGACCCGGTCGCCAACGTGTCGGCCAAGGTCACCACCCCGCGCGGCGTCTACGAGGCCGCCGTGCCGAGGCCGGCCGACGGCGCCAGGGTCGTGATGCAGGTCAAGCCCGACTTCTGGGTCAACAGAGGCTCGTTCGCCTTCACCGCCCTGGAGATCCGCCCGGTCGGTGTGGGCGAGCTGCTGGCCAGGCTGGAGCGGCTCAGGCAGCTCCTGGCGACCGAGGGGCTGTTCAACGCCGACAGGAAACGGCGGCTGCCGTTCCTGCCCGGCACGATCGGGCTCATCTGCGGCCGCGACTCCGCGGCCGAGCGCGACGTGCTGGAGAACTCCCGCAGGCGCTGGCCCGCCGTGCGGTTCAAGGTCGAGGAGGTGGCCGTCCAGGGCCCTTACGCGGTGGGCGAGGTGACCGAGGCGCTGCGCAAGCTCGACGCCGACTCCTCGGTCGACGTGATCGTCATCGCCCGCGGCGGCGGCTCCCTGGAGGATCTCCTGCCGTTCTCCGACGAGACGCTCGTACGCTCGGTGGCCGCCTGCCGCACCCCCGTCGTCAGCGCGATCGGCCACGAGCAGGACAGCCCGCTGCTCGACCTGGTGGCCGACGTGCGCGCCTCCACCCCCACGGACGCGGCCAAGAAGGTCGTGCCCGACGTCGGCGAGCAGCTCACGCTGGTGCGCCAGCTCCGCGACCGGGGCCGCAGGGTGATGAGCGGCTGGCTCGACCGGGAGATGTCCTGGCTCACCTCGCTGCGCTCGCGGCCCTCGCTGGCCGACCCGGTGCGCGAGCTGGAGCGCCGGGCCGAGCAGGCCGAGTCGCTGCGCGACCGGGCCAGGCGCTCGCTGTCCAGCTCGCTCGACCGGGCCTCCGACGACCTCACCCACCTGCGTGCCCGCCTGGTCGCGCTGTCCCCGGCGGCCACGCTGGAGCGTGGCTACGCCATCGTCCAGCACCCGTCGGGCGAGGTGGTGCGCCTTGCCAAGGACGTCTCTCCCGGTTCGCTGCTGACGATCCGCCTGAGTGACGACCGACTGACCGTACGCGCCGAGGACTCCGGCCCACCAGAAGACGCGTGAACCGTCGTCCCGGATGACGTCCTGCCCGGCGAGTTGCCGCGTGTCGTCGGCGCAATCACTCAGCGCAGTCGTCGGTTACGCTAAGTTGCCGCGTGGACGGCGGTGCAGCCCCCTCAGGCGTCTGACGTCGGGAGTCGATAGGCGTCTGATGCCGGGAAAACTGATGCGTCAACCACTTTGGGCCCCCGCGCGTCGAATCGTCACGGCGTTCACGCTGACTCGGGAGGCCCTCATGATCCGTCGCATCATCCGGAAACGACGCCCCGCGCCCACGCTCGCGGGCATCAGCCTCGAGGAGGAGCTGGCCCTGATCAGGGTCGAGCTCATGTACGGCCTGCGCGTCAACCGCGAGGCGTACCTCCGCAGGAAGGTCGACGAGCGCAACGAGATGGCGACGCGCATACGTGAACGCGATGCCGCGGAGATGCTGGCCGACCTGCGCGGCTCTCTGGAGCGGGCGGTGCAGCCGACGGTCGTGGACCTGCACAGCAGGCGGCAGCCGAGGCCCACGCAGGACCCGGAGCCCGCCTGACGGCCCGGGGTCGCCGCGATCCATACCAAATCCGCAGGTCGCGAGAGTCCATGCCTGTTGGACAGGAATCCGTGACTGTCGCGCTATGCGATTTCAGGCGTCTGCCCTGGTCAAAAGGCTATTCACCCAGGAGATGACAGGAATCGGCAATGACGCCTGCCGTCCGGTCCGGTTTGCCGTCAGGTCGGTCATGCCGCAGCATGGGCGTGGCTTTCCTGGAACAATGGCGGAGACCGGATAGGGTGACTACTTCACCGCGGATGATGGGGATCGGCAACGGACGACACCGCGCCAGCCGGGGGGATCGGCGCGAGCGGAGGCGTGATGGCTCGTAGGTCTACCGTCCAGCACGATCCTCGGATCGCTGGCGACCCCGAGCTTTCCGCGCGCCTTGACACGGCTGACTACGACGAGCCGCCGTCCCGCAGGCCGCGGCGCGGCGGCTGGTCGGGCGGCGGCGGACGGTGGCTGGTGTGGGTCGGCCGCATCGTTCTCTGGGCGCTTATTGTGGTTATCGTAGTGAATGGGGTTCGTGCCCCATTTGAGCGATTTACCCAGCAAGGGACATCGACCCCTAATGCCGTTGCGCCTGCTCACCATGGTTTTCCCGCCGACCGGGGCATGGCTTTCGCCGCCCAGTTCGCCGGGGTCTATCTCAATTTCAGCCCGGAAGACGCGGCCAGCAGGTCGCGTAAGCTCGCCGCGTTCCTGGCCGAGGGCATGGACCCGCAAATGGGATGGGACGGTTACGGCAAGCTCTCGGCCGTCGCCATCCAGGCGTACGACCTCGAGGCGAGCGACGCCCACAACGCGGTGGTGAGCGTGGCCTTCCAGTCAGGCCCGCGCAGGCTGATGCTGTCCGTCCCGGTCTACTACGCGGGCGACGACGCCGGCGGCAGGTTCGCCGTCGTCGGGCGTCCCGCGGTCCTGCCCGCCCCTGGCCCGGCCGACGTGCCCCAACTGGCCGCGCCGGAGACCGACGAGGCGACCGCGAGCGAGCTCAAGGAGCAACTGAAGGGCTTCTTCACCGACTACGCCCTCGGCAACACCGCCGGTCTGCAGCGCTATGTCGCCTCCGGCAAGACTCTGCCGAGCTTCGGCGGCACGTTCACGTTCAAAGAGCTGAAGAAGGTCGTGGTGCCTGTGGGGGGTGCCACACGAGACATCCAGGCGGTCGTGGTGTGGGTCGTGCCGAACAACGAGACGCCCCCGACCCCCGATGCCACCGACCCGGCGGCCGTGGGGGGCACGCTGGAGATGGCCTACCGCCTGACCGTCGAGAAGCAGGGCGACAAGTGGTTCGTCGCCGACATCCGCGGCGCCGGTCGGGTCGTTGGATAGAGGCACGGCCGCGCTGCTGATCGATACCCCCCGGGAGGACAAGAAGTGACCTTGAAGACCGTAGTGCTCACCTTGATCGAGATGTCGCCGACGCCGACGCCGACCGGCCTGGACACCGGAGGGCTCGCCAACTTCCTGCGCGGGTTCTTCGCCCCGTTGTTCCTCGTCGTCGTCTCCGTGGTCGCACTCTTCTTCCTCTTCACCCGCGAGATCACGCGATTTGTGCAGTTCCTGATATTGGCTGTGGCCATCGGAGTGATCTTCTACGTTCCCAACATCATCGAGGTGACGGCGAAGGCGATCGCCGGCGCACTGGGCATCAAGTGAGGGTTGAGACCGCTCCCTGGCGGTCATGAACGAGCGGGTGGAGAGGAGGACCGGCGTGGACCTGCCCACATATACGAACATCTGGCGGATCGAGAAACGGCTCTACAAGCTGTACGACCTGCGGCTGCCGATGCCGCTCCCGATCGTCTGGATCGGCGTGTTCGTCGGGGTGTTCGTCCCGTGGTCGCTCCTGCTGGTCCTGGTGGGCGTGCCGGTGGAGATGCCCTGGCACGTGCTGTTCCTCGTGCCGCCGGGCATCGTGACGTGGTTGTCCACCCGTCCCGTCATCGAGGGCAAGCGGCTCACCGAGCTCCTCGAGTCCCAGCTCCGCTACCTGGGCCAGCCGAAGGCGTGGTACCGCCTCGCGCCCACGTCCGAGCCCGAGACGGTCACGTTCTCCGCCCGCGTCTGGCGCACCCTGCCCGCCAGGGCCAAGTCGAAGGCGCCCCGCAAGGCCCGCCAACCGCAGCGGCGGCGCGAGGGCCAGCGGATCATCGGTCCCCGCCAGGTACGCCCGGCGGTCGCCGCCGCGGCTGCCGCCGTCTCCCAGGCTCCCGTGGCGGAGCCGACCACCGGCCGCTGGGGCACCCGCCGCGGCACGGCGCCCGCCCTCAAGGCCTCGTCACGCCAGGCGGCTCCGGCTTCGGCGCCAGGGCCCACGGCAGGTGGGTTGCAGCGCCAGGAGGCCCTTCCAGGCGGCCCTGGACGCCGCCAGGAGGCACCGGTGGTCGCTGTCCACGAAGGCTCGCCAACGGAGACCGTCGCCCCGGAGCGCGGCGGTACGACGGGTGCGGCCGTCCGGGAACGTGGCGGCGCTGGAGAGGCCGCCGTAAGGGAGCGTGCCGGAAGGGGAGAGGACGCCACCCGGCAGCGTGGTGGAAAGGACGAGGCGGCCGCTCGGGAGCGTGGTGGCATGCGGGGCGCCGCGCCCGCTGCTCGCGGTGACGTCGCGGCGCAGGAGCCTGCCGTCGGGCCGCTCGGCACCGGGGAGAGTCACAAGCCCGCCACCGGCAAACCCATCGACACTGAGGCGTTGCGACGGTTGAGGAAGCTCGCGGCCAGCGCCGACGCCCCTCCTGCCGACGCCCCTCCTGCCGACACCGTGGCTGCCGACGCGGCGGGACATCCGGAGGGAGAGCGCCGCGAGGACGAGCGGCGCGAGGACGAGGTCGCGCGGGACCAGCACAGGAAGGGCCAGCCGCCCCGGCTGGGGCCGGCGCTGGTGCTGCCGGGCACGAAGCGTGTCTGGCCGCCGCTCGATCCCAACGCCAAGCCGCTGCCCCGCCCCGCCGCCCCCAAGCACGCCCGGGCGGAGACCGCCCCCGATTCACCCGCCACGCAGGACCCGACCGAGCCGAGCACCGCATCCGACGCGACGGCCGGCACCTCTCACACAACGGGCGGTGCGGAGTCGCCGAAGAGCGGCATCCCTCAGGCGATCGCCGCGGTGCCCGACGATGCGGACACTCAAGGAAGCGCCGAGCCGGTACGCGAGGCGGATGCCCAGGGGACGGCCGAGCAGGCGGCTGACGACACGCGGGAAGCCGCCGAGGGCGGCGCCGACGTGCCGGAGCGCGGTTCGAGTGGCGGGCGGCCGGACGCGCCCGCGACCCACCGCGAGCGCGTGGAGCCGACGGCCCCTGATGAGCGCGTGGAACAGGCTGCCCCTCGTGACCGTGTGCGACCGGCGGCCCGTGGCGAGCGGGTGGAACAGGCTGCTCCCCGTGAGCGGGTGGAGCCGGCGGCCCGTGGCGGCAACGGCCAGGGGGCGGCGGCTCGTGAGGGGGCCGGTGGGCTCGTGGCGCCCGTGCCGGTGCCCAGGCCGGGGGAGGGCCGGGTACGGCGGGTCGAGTCCGTGGTGGGACGTGACTCCGGCGGGTGGCGGCGGATCGCTCAGGTGGTCGTCGGCGGCGGCGGGGTGCGGACCGACGGTTCGGAGATCGACGAGGCCAGGGCCAGGGGCGTGTTCAGCGGCAGCCGCAGGATCGTCGTCCTGGGCTGCACCGGCGGCGCCGGCCAGAGCACGACGGCGCTCATGCTCGGCCACACCTTCGCCAGATACCGCGACGACAGGGTGGTGGCGGTCGACGCCAACACCGGTGGCAGCACCCTGACCAGCAAGATCCAGCCGGAGACGCCCGAGACCCTCACCTCGCTCCTGTCCGGGCTCGACCGCGTCAGCGGGTATCTCACCATGCGCGGGTACACGACGAGGACCGCCTCGGGGCTCGAGGTGATCAGCGCGGACACCGACGCGGGCGCAGAGCAGCGGCTGGCGGACCGGTCGTTCTTCTCCGACCACCGGCTGGGCGAGTCCATGCGCCTGCTCGACCGCCACTACAAGCTCGCCGTCATCGACCCGGCCCCGGCGCTGGCCGCGCGGGTCCTGCCGTACGCGGACCAGCTCGTGCTGGTGGTCCCCGCGAGCGAGGAGGCGTCCGAGGCGGTGGCGATGACGTACGAGTGGCTCGACGGGCACGGCTGCGCGGACCTGCGCAGGCGCGCGGTCATGGTGGTCAACGGCGTGAGCAGGCGCTCGATGGCCGACGTCGAGCAGGCGGAGTCGGTGGCCAGGGGCAGGTGCCGGGCCATCGTCAGGGTCCCCTGGGAGGACGGTCTGGCGCCCGACGGCGCGGAGGTCGTCGATCCCGGGCAGTTGCGCGCGGCCGGCAGGCGGGCCTACCTCGCCCTCGCCGGCGTCGTGGTCGCAGGCTTCGCGGCAAAGGCACAGGCACAGACCGTCCGTCCGAGCGAAGAGGAGTTGGCGAGTGACCCCCCGGGCACGAGAATCGGTGAGCGATAAGTGAACAAGCGAGCAGGTAGGGCCCGTTCATGCGCCGAGGGGGCGGCATGAGCAGGGCGTCACGAGCGCACCAGCGCCTCGCGGTCCGCTATTTCGACGACCGCATCCTGCTCACGGACACCAGCGCATGGGCGTACTTCCGCCTCCCGACGGTCAGCTACGAGTTCGTCACCCCGGATGAGCGCGAGGCGCTGGCCACCAACATCACGATCGCGCTGGCCGCGATCAGGATGCCCGACGCGGAGGTCCACCTGAGGATCGCGCACCGCACGTACCCCGCCGCGGAGTGGGCCATGGCGCTCAACGCCACGTCCGACGAGGGGCCCGGCTGGCGCGACTACCTGGAGGAGATGTACCGGCACGTCTGGGCGAAGGACTTCTGGTCCAAGGAGGTCTACCTCGGCGTACGGCTCGGCCCGCGCGGCAAGCAGCTCGGCGCCGGCGCGCTCGCCCAGATCTTCGGCCTCTACCAGAAGACCGAGAAGGCGCTCGGCATGGAGGACGACCACGTACCCGACAGCGAGATCGGGCGGTGGACCGAATCAGCCGAACGCCTCGGGAGAGCACTCGCGTCCAGCGCCCTCTACGCCAGGCACGCCACCTCCGTCGAGGTGGCGTGGCTGTTCCAGCACGCGGCCGCGGGCGCGCTGGGCGACCCGCCGCCGAGCGCCAGCCCGAAGCGGCGCTGGGGCAGGGGCGAGATCGAGTCGCTCGTGGAGGGGGAGATCCACAACGGCAGGTCGCTGCTGCGCATCGTGCAGCCGCAGGGCGACTCGTACGTGGCCTACCTGTCGTTCGCGCGCTTCCCCGACCTCATGCCCTTCCCCGACGGCGAGCCGTGGATGCACTTCGCCGACCAGCTCCCGTTCCCCGTGGAGATCTCGTCGCGGATGCGGCTCATCCCGCCGGTCAAGGCGTCCAAGGACGTGGCGCGCAAGCTCGCGCACGCCCGTGACATGGACCACCACATCCGCGAGGCCGGCGCTGAGGCGCCGCTCGCGCTGGCCGAGCAGATCGACGCGGCCCGTCTGCTGGAGCACGGCATCACCAAGGAGCGTCTGCCCTTCGTGTACGGCTGGCACCGCCTGATCGTGTCGGCCCCCACCGAGGACATCTGCGTGCAGCGCGTCGAGGCGGTCGTCGAGCACTACCGCGACATGGGCATCGACGTGGTCAACTCGACGGGCGACCAGTTCTCGCTGTTCGCCGAGTCGCTGCCGGGCGAGAAGGTGCGCGTCAACGCCTACGCCCAGCGGCAGCCGCTGCGCACGATCGCGGGCGGCATGGCCACCGCCACGGTCGATCTCGGCGACCGGCTCGACGACGGCGGCAACGAAGGCTGGCTCGGCCCGTACATCGGCGAGACCGTCGGCAGGGCCCGCAGCATCGTGCACTTCGACCCGCTGGTCGCGGCCACCCGCAACCGGCCGACGGCCATCGCGATCACCGGCGAGCCCGGCGGCGGCAAGACCACGCTCGCGCTGCTGATGATCTACCAGATGGCGCTCAGAGGCGTGACGGTCGCGGTGATCGACCCCAAGGGCGACGCGGAGTCGCTGATCCGGCTGCTGGAGAAGCGGGGCCGCAAGGCCCGCGTCATCCCGCTGGGGTCGGCGGCGCCGGGGCTGCTGGACCCGTTCTCGTTCGGCGACGACATCGCGGCGAAGAAGACCATGGCCACCGAGACGCTGCGGCTGCTGCTGCCGCGCATGTCGGAGGAGCGCGAGTCGGCGATGATCCAGGCGGTGGCCGCGGTCTCCAACGGCCCCGACCCCTCGCTCGGCAAGGTCGTCGACTTCCTGGAGCAGGCCGACGACCCCGCGTCGAAGAACCTGGGCGCCGTGCTGCGCTCCATGTCGGAGATGCACCTGGCCAGGCTCTGCTTCGACCCCTCCGGCGGCGACCAGATCGACAGCGAGGGGTGGACGACCGTGTTCACGCTGGGCGGCCTCACGCTGCCCGACGTGGCCACGACCAGGGACGACTACTCCTACGAGCAGCGGCTGTCGGTGGCGCTGCTCTACCTGGTCTCCCAGTTCGCGCGCAGGCTGATGAACGGCCTCGACCGGCGCGCACCCAAGGCCATCTTCCTGGACGAGGCGTGGGCGATCACCTCCACACCCGAGGGTGCCAAGCTGGTGCCCGAGGTCAGCCGGATGGGCCGCTCCCGCAACACCGCTCTGGTGCTGGTCTCGCAGAACGCGGGAGACCTGCTGAACGAGCAGGTGACCAACTGCCTGTCATCCGTCTTCGCGTTCAGGTCCACCGAACGGGTCGAGGTGGACCACGTCATGTCGCTGCTCGGTGTGGAGCCGTCGGAGGAGCACAAGGCCGTGCTCCGCTCGCTCGGCAACGGGGAATGCATTTTCCGCGATCTGGATGGCAGGGCCGGGCGGATCGGAGTAGACCTGATCTCCGAGGAACTTCTCCGTTGGCTCGACACGAACCCGACACACGACAAACCCGACGGCGCCGGGCATGATGATCTTCAAGGGGGCGTGAGCAGAGCGCAGGAGGTACGGTCATGAAGATCCGGCTATCGCGACGCCTCGCGCTGGCTCTCGCGCTCGTCAGCGGCATCCTCGTGATGCCGATCGTCGTGGGCGGCCTGTCGGCCCCGGCCGCCGCGGCGCCCTGTGACCTGTCGGGCCCGCTCAACCCCGAGATGGTCGGGGGCGGGCTGGACGGCCTGATCCAGGCGCCGGCCCCCCAGGGCGGGGCACAGGCCGCGGTCACCAACTACTCCCAGTTCGGCATGAGCGGCCAGTTCTGGCACACCCACGACCTGGGCTGCTCCGACTACGTCGCCGTGCTCGGCAACATGTGGGCCAACGGCATCTTCACCGCGGCCAAGGCCGTCGACCGGCTGACGATCACCACGTACCAGGCCGCGTCGACCGAGGGACCGCTCCAGGCGATCAAGGACGTCGTCGACGACATCGTCACGAACCTCGCCGACGCCATGTACTGGAAGTTCCTCCAGCCGATCGTGATCATCGGGGCGATCTGGCTGGCCTGGTACGGGCTGATCCGCAAGCGGGCCACCACGACCGCCGAGGGCGTGATCTGGATGGTGCTCGCGGTCACCGTGGCGGTGTGGTTCTTCAGCCGTCCCGGCGACTTCACCGGCCTCGGCAAGGTCGTGACCGACAAGACCGGCGAGGTCGTCAACTCGGCCTTCTCCGGCCTGCCCGGCGCGGGCGGCGCCTCGTGCCTGCCGCCGCCCGGCGAGGCCGCCCCGCAGATCAAGGCGGGCGGCTACGGCCAGACCGGCACGCCGGGCGTCGACCAGAACGCCGACGCGCTGTGGTCCACGCTGGTCTGCAAGCCGTGGCTGGTGGGCCTGTTCGGCACCGCCGACCCGCAGCAGCCCATCGTGCGCGACTGGGGCCGAAAGGTGCTGGAGATGCAGTCCGTCCCGCGGACCGTGGCCGGCCAGCCGGCGCCCGACGTGGGGGCCCGCCAGTCGGAGTACGCCTCCCTGGCGGAGAAGCTGAAGAACGACCCCGTCTACACCGTCTTCTCCGGCCGCGACTGGTCCAACAGGCTCGGCGTGGCCGTCGGCGCGTTCATCGCGGCCATCGTGGCCGGCCTGCTCATCTTCCTGGTGGCGGTCTCGCTGCTGGTGCTGAAGGTGGGCTTCCTGCTGCTGCTGATACTCGGGCCCGTGTTCCTGCTGATCGGCGTGCATCCGGGCAGCGGCCGGATCGTGGCCATGCGCTGGGTGGAGATGCTCGTCGGCACCCTGCTCAGGCAGGCCGTGCTCACGCTGGTGCTCAGCGTCCTGGTGTACGGCTACGCGCTGATCATCTCCACGGCCATGCCCTGGGGCATGCAGGTGCTGTTCATGGCCCTGCTGACGATCGCGGTGTTCTTCTACCGCAGGCCGTTCCAGCACCTGTTCGCCTCCATGAGCGGCCACACGGTCGCCACCCGCATGCTCGGCGAGGCCGCGAGCTCGTCCGTGCTCGAGCGTTCTGCAGGCGTGCTGCCGCCGGTCGCCTCGGCCAGGATCGGCCGCTGGGGGCTGCGCAAGGCCGAGCCGCTCATCAGGGCGGCCGGCGTGGCCAACCCGGCGGGAGCGGCGGCGACGGCCGCGGCCGGCGCGGGGCAGGCTCGCGTACGCGCCGAGGAGGGCGAGGGCGTCACCACGGGCGCCAGGATCCCGGCCACGGCGGCGCCGCTGGACACCGACCAGCAGGGCGGCAAGGCGGGAGCCAGGGCGCCCCTGGAGCCGCGCAGGGGCACGGCGCCGCCGCTCAACCTGGGCGGCACGCCCACCCGCACGCGCGGTGCCGCGGCGGGCGGCCCCCGGGCGGCCGGCGCGGCCGCGTCCGGTGGCTCGGGTGGATCCGGCGGCTCGGCGGGCGGCTGGTTCGGCGGCGGGTCCGGTGGCGGCTGGGCGTCCCGCGGCGGCTCGTCGTCGGGGTCGCACGGTGGCTCGTCCGGCGGTTCCCGCGGCTCCCGGTTCGGCGGCTCGGGCGGCTCGGGCGGCTCACGGTCGGGCGGGACGCGCTCGCGCGGGTCCGGCGGCGGGCTGTTCGGCGGCTCCGGGTCGGGAGGCTCGGGCGGCGGCTCGAGGTCCGGCGGCGGGTCGCGGCCGAGCAGCGCTCCCAGGGCGTCCGGCGGTTCGTCCGGCCCGCGGATCTTCGGGTCCGACGAGCCGTCGTCCCGCACCTCCGAGGCCCCGCCGCTCTGGCTGCGCAGCAGCAGCAACGGCGGCGGCTCCGGGGGTGACAGCCCCTCCGTGCCGTTCTGGCTCAAGCCGAGCAGGGACAAGGACTGAACATGGCGGAGCGAGGTGACAAGCGCGGGGTGGCTTTCGCCGCCATCGTCGTGGTCATCGCCGCGGTCGGCATCTACCTGACGATGTGGCCGGACTCGGGGAACGACCAGGCCGATCCCAAGCAGGAGCCGGCCAGGGCCGCGAGCGCGCACCCCGCGCCGAACACGCCGCTGGCGACCGCGAGCGGGGCGCCGTTCGACGTCTACTCGTACCTGCCGATGAAGAAGGAGCAGCTCGCCGCGGCGGCGGACCTGGCCGAACGGTTCACCGCCGCGTACGGCACCTTCCGGTACGACGAGGACCCGGCGGCGTACGCGGCCCGCGTGAAGGTGTTCACGACGCCTGAGCTCGGCAACGAGCTCACCAGGACCCTCACCTCGGCCGGCACGGTCGAGCAGAACCGCAACGACCAGGTCGTCTCCAAGGCCACGGCCCGGCTGAAGGAGATCAGGCAGATCGAGCAGACCTCCATCGTCTTCGTGGTCACGGCGAGCAGGCAGGTCACCGCGAAGAGCGGCGACAAGCAGCTCACGGAGGAGTACGCGGTCACGGTGAGCCAGGCCGTGGACGACTGGCGGATCTTCGACATCCGGCCTTCCGAGGAGGGCCAGGAGGGCGACGAGGAGGGGGACACCTCGGGGTGAAGCTCTCACGGGCCCGGCTCGCCCTCCTGATCGGCGCCGCCGGGCTGCTGCTGCTCGCGGCGGTCATCGTGTCGCCGATGCTGCTGATCTCGATGCCGTCGTTCCTCAGCGACGGCGGCACCTCTCCCGACTGCAACGACGGCAAGCAGGTGGAGGACGTGTCCGACTCGGGCGCGTCCGACATCCCTCCCGAATATCTGGACCTATACAAGAAGTACGGCAAGAAGATCGGCGTCCAGTGGAACATCCTGGCCGCCGTCGGCAAGCGGGAGACCGACCACGGCCGCTCCGACCTGCCCGGCGTCAAGAGCGGCACGAACTACGCGGGCGCGGCCGGGCCGATGCAGTTCCTGATCTCCACATGGGGCGGCAAGGCCAGGGTCCCGATGTCGTCGAAGTTCACCGGGTACGCCTCCGACGGCGACGGCGACGGCGTGGGCGACATCTACAACCCGGCCGACGCCATCCTGGGCGCGGCCAGGATGCTCAAGCGCAACGGGGCGCCCGAGAACGTGCGGCAGGCGCTGTTCGTCTACAACCGGGCCTGGTGGTACGTCGACCAGGTCGTGGAGATCGCCAAGAGGTACGCCAAGTCGGGTGAGCTCAAGGTGCCGCCGCAGGCCTCGAAGGAGTGCGACGAGCCGCTGGTGGAGGCCGCCCCCAATGACATCGTGGCGAAGATCATCGAGTACGCGCTCGCGCAGCGCGGCAAGCCGTACCTGTGGGGCGGGACGGGGCCCGACGCCTTCGACTGTTCGGGCGTGATCTACGCCGCGTACCGGGCGGCGGGGCTGTCGATCCCCCGTACGACGTTCACGCAGTGGCCGTTCGGGGTGAAGGTCTTAGAGGGCCAGGAGCAGCCGGGGGACCTGGTGTTCTTCAACGCGGGGCCGGGTACGGGCCCCGACCGCCCCGGCCATGTGGGGCTGGTCGTGTCGAAGGGCAAGATGCTGGAGGCCAGGTGCCGGCTGTGCGGGCCGATCAAGGTGACGAGCTACCAGGCACGTGACAACCGCATGGGCTTCACCCGTCCCCTCCAGAACCCCGACGTTCTCGAACAGCTCAAGAAGCTGCAGAATCCTTCCTTGTGAACGAATTCGACACGGTCGTGGTGGCCGCGGTGATCGTCGGTCCGGGCGCCCGGGTGCTCGCCGCCCAGCGCGCGGAGCCCGTCGCGCTCGCGGGCGGCTGGGAGTTTCCCGGCGGGAAGGTCGATCCTGGGGAGAGCGAGGCGGAGGCGCTGGTCCGGGAGTGCCGCGAGGAGCTCGGCGTGGAGATCGCGGTGGGCGAGCGGGTGGGCGGGGACTGGCCGCTCTCCGCGGGCTATGTGATGCGCGTCTGGCTGTGCTCGCTGGCCTCCGGCGTGCCGGAGGCTCGGGAGCACCTGGAGCTGCGATGGCTCGGGCCGGGCGAGTACTTCTCCGTCGAGTGGCTGGGCGCGGATCTGCCTGTCATGAAGACTGTGGAAAATCTACTGCTTTCGCGGGATTAGGGCGTGCCTCTGGGTGACACAATGACTACTACGGGTGACATGTCGCGATGGGGGAGTTGTGGAGTGATGCGGCGTGGCTGGGTCATCGCGGGGGCACTGATTCTGGCGGTGCCGTCCGTTCCCGTGGCGGTGAGCCAGATGTCGCTGGTTCTCGACGGTGCCGATGAGCCGGGGAAGTGGATCAGGACGGGTGACGTCGAGCGGTTCCGCGTGCGGATGGACGAGGTCGCCGCAGTGCCCGTAGCTCAGACGGAAGCGCCCGCCGGGACCAGGGCGAAGCGGCGTGGCACCGGCGCGCTACGCCCCGCCCTCGTTGTGCGGGCGGCCCAGGGAGCGGCCCCCTGGCCGTGGGAGCCGGTCGCGGCGCGGAGGCCGGTGAGCCCGGCCAGATGGACGGGTCCGCTGGATCGCGCGATGGAGCTGCCGTTCGTCGCGGGAGGCATCGGGGTACTTCTGGGTGCTCTGTGGTGGATTGGCACGGTACAAAGACGACGAAAATGCAAAACGTAGGTTAATCCCGGCTTTACTGTTACTTTGACCAGACTAGTATTCCCTTGACCAAGGTTCTGGGACTGCGCGGAGGGCACCGGTGGCACGCAGGCAAGCGACGGCCGTGTCCGCTATCGTCCTGGCGTTGGGGTTAGCCGGCGCCGGAGTGACCCCGTTCATCGTGCAGAGCGCGAGCGCCTCCGTATCGGCGTACGACCCCGTCGACCCGTGCGACGCCGGTGAGTTCTGCGACACCACGCCCGAGACCACCGTGACGGTCACGGAGACGGCGGGCTCGCCGGAGCCGGAGCAGCCCGAGACGACGATCACCAAGACCGTCACGTCGACTCCGAAGAAGCCGACCAAGACCCCCACGCCGAAGAAGACCACGTCGGCGCCGGCCCCGGCCACCACCCCGCCGACCCTCCCCACGCAGAACCTCCAGCCTCTGCCCACGCAGAGCGCCGAGGTGCCGGAGACGACCCCCGCGCCGCGCACCTCCGACGAGGCCTCCGTCGACATGCCGCAGGTCGCGCCGATCGAGACGGCGACCACGGCCACGGCTACTCCGACGCCCACCGACACGCAGCCGGCCTCCTCCTCCGAGGAGGTTCCGCTGGAGCTGCGTAACGCGGCACCGGAGTTCGACCAGAAGTCGCTGGCGCAGAAGCTCAGCATCCCGGCGCTGGTGCTGGTCCTGCTGGCGCTCTTCGCCGTCCTGATCTTCGAGGGGCGGCTGCGCCGGATGGCCCACGCGGCGGCGGTGCGCAAGGCGGGACCGCAGCCGGTACGCCCGGACATGCCGCCGGCCGGGGGCTACCCCGCCGGGCCCGGTTACTACACCACGGCCGGCTTCCCCGCTCCCGGGTACCCGGGCGGCACGGCGTACGCGCCGATCATCAGCTTCGTGCCGGTGCAGACGTATCCGGCGGGACCTGTCCCCCCGGTCTACGAGGAGCCCCAGTACCCGCCCCAGGGGTACGCGCAGGAGGCCGCGGCGGAGCCCGTGGTGCTGCACCCGGACGAGTTCGACTCCTTCAGCCACGAGCCGCCCAAGGCCAAGGACTACCGCGACCCGTTCGAGCCGCTGGTCCCGCCGGTGCAGCCGCCGGCGGACATCCCGCCGGGCGGCTCCGGCCCGTACGAGAACGAAGGCCAGGAGCGCCCGCTCGGGCCGGCCTCGGCGGCGGAGACCGGCGACTCGGAGCCGTGGCAGGGCCAGTCCATGTTCGAGCCGCCCGCGTCCCGGCAGCAGGAGTACGAGCCGCCGCCCTACCTGGCCCCCGACGCGGACGCGACCGCCGTCCAGCCGCTGCCACAGGCGCCGGAGGAGCCGGCTCAGGGTTCGGAGCCCACCAAGGAGATGCCTGACCCCAAGCGCAGGCGCTGGGGCCGTAAGAAGTGAAACGAAAGGGGGGCTGGACATCCAGCCCCCCTCATTCGTGTGTGACTACTTCGAGCGCTTGAAGATCTTGTTGCCGAGCCACACCAGCGGGTCGTACTTCCGGTCCACCACGCGCTCCTTCATCGGGATGAGCGCGTTGTCGGTGATCTTGATGTGTTCGGGGCAGACCTCGGTGCAGCACTTGGTGATGTTGCAGTAGCCGAGCCCGTGCTGGTCCTGCGCCGCCTCCTGGCGGTCCGCCACGTCGTACGGGTGCATGTCCAGCTCGGCGATCCGCATGAGGAAACGGGGGCCCGAGAAGTTGGCCTTGTTCTCCTCGTGGTCGCGGATCACGTGACAGACGTTGTTGCACATGAAGCACTCGATGCACTTGCGGAACTCCTGGGACCGCTCGACATCGACCTGCTGCATCCGGTACTCGCCGGGCTGGACGCCGGCCGGAGGCGTGAAGGACGGGACCTCCCTCGCCTTCTGGTAGTTGAAGGAGACGTCCGTGACGAGGTCCTTGATCACCGGGAACGTCCGCATCGGTGTGACCGTGATGGTCTCGTCCTCCTCGAAGGTGGACATCCGGGTCATGCAGCCCAGCCGCGGCTTGCCGTTGATCTCCATGCTGCACGAGCCGCACTTGCCCGCCTTGCAGTTCCAGCGCACCGCCAGGTCGGGCGCCTGCGTGGCCTGGAGCCGGTGGATGATGTCGAGGACGACCTCGCCCTCGTTCACCTCGACGGTGAAGTCCTCGAGCTTGCCCTCGCCGCCCTCACCGCGCCAGACCTTGAACTTCGCCTTGTAACTCATTTCGAAATCCCGTCGAACTCGGTCATCTCTTCGTCGGTGAGGTACTTCTTCAGCTCGTCCCTGTCGAACAGGGTGATCAGGTCGTCGCGCATGGCCGGCTGGAGCTTCTCCTCGACCGTGACCGCGGAGCCGTCCTCGGTGGAGCAGACGAGCAGCTTGCGGCGCCAGTCCGGGTTCATCCCCGGGAAGTCGTCGCGGGTGTGCCCGCCGCGGCTCTCCTCGCGCAGCAGCGCGGCGCGCGCCACGCACTCCGAGACCAGCACCATGTTGCGCAGGTCGATGGCGAGGTGCCAGCCGGGGTTGTAGATGCGGGAACCGGCCGCGCCGACCAGCCGCACGCGCTCCTTGAGCTTCTCCACGACCTGGAGCGCCTCGGAGACCTCCTCGGCCTTGCGGATGATGCCGACCAGGTCGTTCATCGTCCGCTGGAGCTCGTGGTGGACCTCGTACGGGTTCTCGCCGTCGCGTCCGAGCGGCGCCACCGCCTCCTCGCGCGCCTCCTCCACGAGCTCGGGCAGGAGCCTGGGCCTGGACTCCAGCGAGTCGACGTACGCCGCCGCGCCCGCGCCCGCCCGGCGCCCGAACACCAGCAGGTCGGAGAGCGAGTTGCCGCCCAGCCGGTTGGAGCCGTGCATGCCGCCGGACACCTCGCCCGCGGCGAACAGCCCCGGGACGGCCGCGGCGCCGGTGTCGGCGTCCACCTCGACGCCACCCATGATGTAGTGGCAGGTCGGGCCCACCTGCATGGGCTCGGCGGTGATGTCGACGTCGGCCAGCTCCTTGAACTGGTGGTGCATCGACGGCAGCCGCTTCTTGATCTCCTCGGCGGGCAGCCGGGTCGAGACGTCGAGGAACACGCCGCCCTGCGGTGAGCCGCGACCGGCCTTGACCTCGGCGTTGATCGCGCGGGCCACCTCGTCACGCGGCAGCAGCTCCGGCGGGCGCCGGTTGTTGGCCTGGTCGGTGTACCAGCGGTCGCCCTCTTCCTCGGTGGTGGCGTACTTGTCCTTGAACACGTCCGGGATGTAGTCGAACATGAAGCGCTTGCCCTCGGAGTTGCGCAGCACGCCGCCGTCACCGCGTACGGACTCGGTGACGAGGATGCCGCGCACGGACGGCGGCCAGACCATCCCGGTGGGATGGAACTGGATGAACTCCATGTTGATCAGGTTGGCGCCGGCGAGCAGGGCCAGGGCGTGGCCGTCGCCGGTGTACTCCCAGGAGTTGGACGTGACGACGTACGACTTGCCGATGCCGCCGGTGGCCAGGACCACGGCCGGGGCGTCGAAGAGCACGAAGTTCCCGGTCTCGCGCCAGTAGCCGAACGCGCCGGAGATCCGGTCGCCGTCCTTGAGCAGCCGCGTGATCGTGCACTCGGCGAAGACCTTGATGTAGGCCTCGTAGTCGCCGTGCTTCTCGTAGTCCTCCTGCTGGAGCGCGACGACGCGCTGCTGCAGCGTGCGGATCAGCTCCAGCCCGGTACGGTCGCCCACGTGTGCGAGCCGCGGGTACTCGTGCCCGCCGAAGTTCCGCTGGCTGATCTTGCCGTCCTTGGTGCGGTCGAACAGCGCGCCCCAGGCCTCCAGCTCCCAGACGCGGTCAGGCGCCTCCTTGGCGTGCAGCTCGGCCATCCGCCAGTTGTTGAGGAACTTGCCGCCCCGCATGGTGTCACGGAAGTGCACCATCCAGTTGTCGTCGGAGTTGACGTTGCCCATCGCGGCGGCCGCGCCGCCCTCGGCCATGACCGTGTGGGCCTTGCCGAACAGCGACTTGCACACGATCGCCGTCCGCTTGCCCTGCTGGCGGGCCTCGATCGCGGCCCGCAGGCCGGCGCCGCCCGCGCCGATGACGACGACGTCGTATTCGTGACGCTCTGTGTTAAGCGAGTTTTCCACTGAAGCTGGTCCTTACGCGTACGGGAAGGCGATGATGCCCTTGGCCACCAGGCGGACGTACAGGTCGGCGCCCATGACGGAGAACATCGAGGCCCACGCGAGGGGTTGGTGCTTGGCGTTGAGCTTGGAGACGAACGTCCAGGCCCGGTAGCGCAGCGGGTGACGGGAGAAGTGGTTGAGCCTGCCCGCCGTGATGTGCCTGCAGGAGTGGCACGACAGCGTGTAGGCGTTGATCAGGATCGCGTTGACGATCAGGACCCAGGTGCCCAGGCCGATCGGCTTGTGGACGAGCGCCAGGACGGCGTCGTAGGCCAGGATCAGGCCGACCACGATGGCCGCGTAGAAGAAGTACCTGTGGATGTTCTGCATGATCAGCGGGAAGCGCCGCTCACCCGTGTACTTGCCGTGCGGCTCCTGAACGGCGCACGCCGGCGGTGACAGCCAGAACGAGCGATAGTAGGACTTGCGGTAGTAGTAGCAGGTAAGCCGGAACCCGCCCGGCAGGCCCAGGATGAGCAGGCCCGGCGGCAGGGCGTACCAGTCGCCGAACGGCGCCAGGCCGAACAGCCGTGCCCCCTCGGGACACGACGTCGCCAGGCACGGCGAGGCGAACGGCGCTATGTAGGGATCGACGAAATAGCTGTTATCGATGATCGCCCACACGCCATAGACAAGGAACGAGCTGAGCCCGAGGAATGTCAGCAGCGGGACCAGCCACCATCTGTCCGTGCGCAGCGTGCGCACCTTGACCTGCGCTCGCTGCCTTCTGACAGGGGCTTCGGGCGTCGTCTGGGTCATCGCGGACCTCTCCACCTCCCGCGGACCATCGCGCATGGGGTCCGTGGTTTCGTTTCGCTGGGCGCGCGTGCGGTAGCCGCTCAGGCGCGCATTGGTGGGGGATACGTTACGACGACAGCATGGAAAATTGTGAGCGGGGTCACTCACAATTTCGATGACTTGCTGTGATTCCTGTCACGTAGGCCCGTCAGGAGCGTTGCCCCTTGGCCGGCAACTTAACCACTGTCACGAAAAAATCATCGATTTGCCGGACAACCCGGATAAATTGCTCAAAGTCCACCGGTTTGGACACATACGCGTTGGCATGCAGCCGGTAGCTGTGCAGGATGTCCTCCTCCGCCTCGGAGGTCGTCAGGATCACCACGGGGATCGTCCGCAACGCGACGTCCGCCTTGACCTCCGCCAGCACCTCCATGCCGCTCATCCTGGGCAGGTTGAGGTCGAGCAGGATGAGGTCGGGGCGCGGCGCGTCGGTGTAGCCGTCCTCATTGCGGAGGTACGCCATCGCCTGCTCGCCGTCGTTGACCACGTTGAGCCGGTTTCGCACCTTGTTGAAGTCGAAGGCCTCCTTGGTCAGCAGGATGTCGCCCTGGTCGTCCTCCACCAGGAGCACCTCGATCGGGCGCCCGTCATTCATCGTCGTCTCCAGCAGCCGGCAGGGTCCATCGGAACGTCGCGCCCTGACTCTCCGCACCGCCGTCGAGCCAGAGCTGTCCGCCGTGATATTCGACGATCTTGCGGCACAGGGCCAGTCCGATGCCAGTGCCCGGATAGACGTCGCGGGGGTGGAGCCGCTGGAATATCAGGAAGATACGGTCAGCGTACTTGGGCTCGACCCCGATGCCGTTGTCCGCGCAGCTGAACTCCCACATGTCGCCGGACCTGCGCACTCCGATGTGGACGCGCGGAGCCGCCTCGGAGCGGAACTTGACGGCGTTCTCGATCAGGTTCTGGAACAGCTGGGTGAGCTGCAGCCGGTTGCCCCTGACCTTGGGCAGCTCGTCCCTGGTGACGGTGGCCTCGGTGTCCTCGATCGTGCCCGACAGGTTCTCCAGCGCCGCGTCGAGTGCCGCGCCCGACTCGACCACGGACTTCTCGCCGGTGATCCGGCCGACCCTGGAGAAGTCGAGCAGGTCGTTGATCAGCAGCTGCATGCGCTTGGCGCCGTCGACGCTGTAGTGCATGTACTGCTTGGCCCGGTCGTCGAGCTGGGAGCCGTAGCGCTGCTCCAGCATCTGCGTGAAGCTGGCGACCTTGCGCAGCGGCTCCTGAAGGTCGTGGCTGGCCACGTACGCGAACTGCTCCAGCTCCCCGTTGGACCTGCGCAGCTCCTCCGCCTGGTCGGCGGCCGCCCGCCAGGCCGACACGATGCGGCCGCGCATGGAGTCGATGTGGCTGGACAGCTCCGCCAGCTCGGCCGGCCTGTCGACGTGCAGGGTGTGGTCGAAGTCGCCGGCGGCGACCGTACGCACCTGCTGGGCGAGCTGGTCGACGGGCTTCAGCACGGCGTACCGGATGATGAACGCCAGCGCCGCGACGAACACGAGCATCGCCGCGAAGAGCACGATCAGCGCCACGTTGAGCCGGGCGAGCTGCACCTCGACGGCGGGTGCCTTCGCCAGCTCGCGGGCGCGCGAGCTCATCATCATCGCGACCACGATCCCGGTCAGGAGCACGACGCCGGCGATCACCCCGATGACCAGGAACCAGCGGGCCACGGGCAGCCTGCCCAGCCCGGTCGGCTCCTTGGCGGGAGGCAGCGGGGTGATGTTCACGATCTCCTCCTCCGTACCAGGACCGCGGCGAGGTCGTCGCTCAGCTTGCCCACCCGGGTGATGAGCCGGTCGAGATCTATGGTGCCGTGCTCGCGTACGAGGTCGAGCAGGCCCTCGACACCGAGCAGTTCGTCGCGCTCGCCCACGGTCGCCTCGATCAGGCCGTCGGTGTAGAGCATCATCGACCAGTCCTCGCCCAGCGGCACGTCGATCACCGGCCACTCCGCGTCCGCGAAGATCCCGAGCGGCGGGCCGGAGGGCGTGCCGTCCACCACCTGAACGGCGCCGTCGCGCACGAGCACGGGCGGAGGGTGCCCGACCACGCGCATCCTGGCCAACCGCAGATCAGCGGTGATCGTGGCCATGCACAGGGTGGTGAAGATCTCGGGGGTCTGGCGCTCGGCCCGCAGCAGGGCGTCGAGCGTGCGCAGCAGCGTGTCGTCCGTCTGGCCGGCGAGCACCAGCGTGCGCCAGGCGATGCGGAGCGCCACGCCGAGCGCGGCCTCGTCGGGGCCGTGGCCGCACACGTCGCCGATCACGACGTGCACCGAGCCGTCAGGGGTCTGCACGGTGTCGAAGAAGTCGCCGGCCAGGGTCCCGCCGCTGCCGGGCAGGTAGCGGGTGACATGCTCGATCGCCTGGGTGTGCAGGAGGGGGCTGGGGAGGAGGGCGTTCTGCAGCCTGGAGTTCTCCTTGGCCGTCAGCTCCGCCTGCACGAGCCCGAGCTGCGCCAGGTCGGCCCGCTTGCGCTCCATCGAGTATCTGATCGCCCTGGCCAGCAGTCGCGCGTCGATGTCCCCCTTGACCAGGTAGTCCTGTGCGCCGGCCTGCACAGCGGCCACGCCCACGTGCGCGTCGCGGAGACCGGTGAGCACCAGCACGGCGGTGTGCGGCGCCAGCGCCAGCACCTCCTCCAGCGCCTCGAGCCGGGTCGCGTCGGGCAGCGAGAGGTCGACCAGCACGCACTGGATCTGGGGCGTCAGCTTGGCCTTGGCCTCCTTCAGGCTGCGCGCCCAGAAGATCTTCGGCGGCGCGTCGGCCTCGTTGAGCAGCTCCTCCACGAGGAAGGCGTCACCGTCGTCGTCCTCGATGAGGAGCAGCGTCAGCGTTTCTGAGAGATGTCCTGTCACAAACGCCTCACCTGGAGTCGGGCCCGTCGATGTTCATTCTGCGATGAGCTCCACCCCTTGCGGAAGCGTGCCCTCGTGACCCGCCTCGACGACGAACGACAGCAGGCTCTCCCTGAACGCCTGGGCGGCCCTGGTCGGCTCGACGTCCTTGCGGTGGGCCAGCGCGATCGTACGGCTGAGCCCGGGCGGCGCGAGCGGCGTGCCCGAGAGCCCCGGGCGGCCGTCGAGCACCATCGAGGGCACCACGGCCACGCCCAGCCCCGCCTCCACGAACCTCAGCACGGCGTCCATCTCGCCGCCCTGCACCGCGAACCTGGGCTCGAACCCCGCCTGCCGGCACGCCGCCAGCGTGGCCTCCCGCAGGTCGTAGCCGCGTCTGAACATGACCATCTGACGCCCGCGCAGGGCTTCGATCTCCATGTACGGGCCCCTCAACCGCTCGTGCGAAGGCGCGACGACCACGAGATTCTCCCGAAGGATCTCCTCGGTCACCAGTGCGGGGTCGTCGCTCTGCAGCGGCATGATGATCAGCGACATGTCGAGCTGCCCCCGGGCCAGCGCCCTGACCAGGTCACGCGAGCCGCCCTCCTCCACCAGCAGCTCGATGCCCGGGTACGCGCGGTGGAAGCGGGCCAGCGCGTCGGCCAGCAGCCCGGCGCAGAGCGAGGGCGTGGCGCCGAGCCGTACGCGGCCCCTGCGGAGCCCGGCGAGCTGGGCCACCTCCTGCCTGGCGGTGTCGGCGTCGGCGAGGATCCGGCGGGCGAGCGGCAGCAGGGCCTCGCCGGCGGCGGTCAGCGTGACGTTGCCCCGCGCCCGGGAGAAGAGCGGGGCGCCCAGATCGGCCTCCAGGGCCTTGATCTGCTTGCTGAGCGACGGCTGCGCGACCCTCATGCGCTCGGCGGCCTGGGTGAAGTGCCTGGCCTCCGCGACGGCGACGAAGTACGCGAGCTGCTGCAACTGCATGTGATTTTCCTCGCACCGCGTGCCTGTCCTGGGTCTGCGTGACCGTGCAAACCAAGGATCATAGCCACAGGCTATCGAAACCAGACCCGTCATGACTTGGACGGATCAATGCTGGATATCTAGCTTCTGAAGATGTGACTGCCACGATAGAGCGCGGCGCTGCCACCGCGCCTGTTCCAGCTCCCAAGAAGGCTCCAACGAGCAGGAGGCCCGAGGGGTTCCTGCGCTCGTCGAACGGCAAGAAAGTCGTCATGGCCGTCACGGGTGCCGTGATGGTGTCGTTCCTCGTCCTCCACATGCTCGGCAACCTCAAGATCTTCCTCGGCAAGGACTCGTTCAACGAGTACGCGCACGCGCTGCGCACGCTCCTCGAGCCGATCGCGCCGTACCGGACGGTGCTGACGGTGCTCGAGATCGGGCTCGTCGTCTCGGTCGTCCTGCACATGTGGGCCGCCATCTCGCTGGCGCGGCGGGCCCACCACGCCAGGCCGGTCAAGTACGTCGCCAAGAAGTCGCAGGCGAACGGCTACGCCACGCACATCATGCGGTTCGGGGGCCTCACGATCCTGCTCTTCGTCGTCTGGCACCTGCTCGACCTCACCTTCGGCGTCGTGAACCCCAAGGGGTACGACTCCGCCCCCGCCGACCGCATGATCGCCGGCTTCGACCCGTCCCGGTGGTGGGTGACCCTGATCTACCTGGTGGCCGTCGTCATGGTCGGCCTCCACCTGCGGCACGGCATCTGGAGCGCCTTCCAGACGCTCGGCTGGGCCAACCGCACGCGTGACAAGGCTCTCCGGCCCATCGCCGGGCTGCTGTCCATCGTGCTGGTCATCGGCTTCCTGGCCCCGCCGCTCGCGATCACGTTCGGAGTTGTGAAGTGATGAAGTTTTCGGAAGGCTCCGAGATCCGGGACACCAAGGCTCCGGCCGGGCCTATCGAGGAGCGGTGGGAGAAGCGGAAGTTCAGCGCGAAGCTGGTCAACCCCGCCAACAAGCGCAAGCTCAACGTGATCGTGGTCGGCACCGGCCTGGCGGGCGGCTCGGCCGCCGCGACGCTGGGCGAGCTGGGTTACAACGTCAAGTCGTTCTGCTACCAGGACTCCCCGCGCCGCGCGCACTCCATCGCCGCGCAGGGCGGGATCAACGCCGCGAAGAACTACCGCGGCGACGGCGACAGCATCTACCGCCTCTTCTACGACACGGTGAAGGGCGGCGACTTCCGCGCCCGCGAGTCGAACGTCTACCGCCTCGCCCAGGTCTCGGTGAACATCATCGACCAGGCCGTGGCGCAGGGCGTGCCCTTCGCCCGTGAGTACGGAGGCCTGCTGGACACCCGCTCGTTCGGCGGCGCCCAGGTCTCCCGTACCTTCTACGCCCGCGGTCAGACGGGCCAGCAGTTGCTGCTCGGGGCGTACCAGGCGCTGGAGCGGCAGGTCGCGGCCGGGACCGTGACCATGTACACGCGGCACGAGATGCTCGACGTGATCGTCTCCGACGGGCGGGCGCGCGGCATCATCGTGCGCGACATGGTGACCGGTGAGATCGAGCGCCACATCGCCGACGCCGTGGTGCTCGCCTCGGGCGGCTACGGGAACGTGTTCTTCCTGTCCACGAACGCCAAGGGCTGCAACACGACGGCGATCTGGCGGGCGCACGAGCGCGGCGCGTACTTCGCCAACCCCTGCTACACGCAGATCCACCCGACCTGCATCCCCGTCTCCGGCGAGTACCAGTCGAAGCTGACGCTGATGTCGGAGTCGCTGCGCAACGACGGCCGCGTGTGGGTGCCGCTGCGCAAGAACGACACGCGGGCCCCCGGGGACATCCCGGACGAGGAGCGCGACTACTACCTGGAGCGGATCTACCCGGCCTTCGGCAACCTGGTCCCGCGCGACATCGCCTCCCGCGCCGCCAAGAACGTCTGCGACGAGGGTCGCGGCGTCGGTCCCGGCGGTCTGGGCGTGTACCTGGACTTCCGCGACGCCATCAACCGTCTCGGGCGCGACGCCGTGGAGAAGAAGTACGGCAACCTGTTCGAGATGTACGAGCGCATCACCGGCGAGAACCCGTACGACGTGCCGATGCGCATCTACCCGGCCGTCCACTACACGATGGGCGGGCTCTGGGTGGACTACGACCTGCAGTCGACCATCCCGGGGCTCTTCGTCATCGGTGAGGCCAACTTCTCCGACCACGGCGCGAACCGCCTCGGCGCGTCGGCGCTGATGCAGGGGCTGGCCGACGGATATTTCGTCCTTCCGACCACCCTCGGCGACTACCTGGCCGCCGGGCCGTTCGGCGACGTGGACGAGGAGGCCGTCGCGGAGGCCGAGATCAAGGTCCGCTCGAAGATCGACCGGCTGCTGGCCGTGAACGGCGACCGTACCCCTGACTCCTTCCACCGCGAGCTGGGCAAGCTCATGTGGGACTACTGCGGCATGGAGCGCACGGAGGAGTCGCTGCGCAAGGCGCTGGAGCGCATCCCCGAGCTGCGCGAGGAGTTCTGGCGCAACGTCAAGGTGACCGGGACCGCCGAGGAGCTCAACCAGGTGCTGGAGCGGGCCGGGCGCGTCGCCGACTTCTTCGACCTGGCCGAGCTCATGTGCCTGGACGCCCTGGTCCGTACGGAGTCCTGCGGCGGCCACTTCCGCGCCGAGTCCCAGGACTCCGACGGCGAGGCGCTGCGCGACGACGAGCACTTCGCGCACGTGTCGGCCTGGGAGTTCTCGCCTTCCGGTGAGCCGGTGCTGCACAAGGAACCGCTCGAGTACGAGTACGTCAAGATGAGCCAGCGGAGCTACAAGTGAACTTGACCCTGAAGGTCTGGCGTCAGAGCGGGCCTGCCGATTCCGGCCGGATGGTGACGTACCGGGTGGAGGACATCTCGCCCGACATGTCCTTCCTGGAGATGCTGGACGTCCTGAACGAGCGCCTCATCCTGGAGGGCGACGATCCGATCGCCTTCGACCACGACTGCCGCGAGGGCATCTGCGGCATGTGCGGCATGGTCATCAACGGTGTCGCCCATGGTGAGCAGCGCGCCACGACGACGTGCCAGCTCCACATGCGTCACTTCGAGGACGGCGCCGAGATCACCATCGAGCCGTGGCGCGCGGCCCCCTTCCCGGTCGTCAAGGACCTGGTCGTGGACCGCAGCGCCTTCGACCGGATCATCCAGGCGGGCGGCTTCGTCTCGGTCCCGGCCGGCTCGGCCCCGGACGCCCACAGCGTCCCGGTACGCAAGGAGGACGCGGACGCGGCCTTCGACGCGGCCACGTGCATCGGCTGCGGTGCCTGCGTGGCGGCCTGCCCCAACGGCTCGGCCTCCCTCTTCACCGCCGCCAAGATCACCCATCTGAGCCTCCTGCCCCAGGGCCAGCCCGAACGCCTCTCGCGCGCCAAGGCCATGGTGGACCAGATGGACGCGGAGGGGTTCGGCGGCTGCACGAACACGGGGGAGTGCACGGCGGTGTGCCCGAAGGGCATCCCATTGGACACGATTGCCCGCATGAACGCCGACTACCTCAAGGCGAACGCCAAGTAGTAGGTCGCCCGGCTCCACCCGCCCGTTGCCCATCTGGGTGGTGAGCCTGCTGGACCCCGCCCCGAGCAAAAAGGGCTTCGCAAAGGAGCGCTTCGCGCTCGGGGCTCAGGCTGTCCCTCTTTAGGCGCCTACCGGCGCAACCCACGCCTTCGGCGCCTGGCCAGGCCCGCCCGTTGCCCGGTTACCGGCTGGGCCTGCTGGAGCCCGCCCGAGCGGTCCTCGCTCCGCTCGGGCGCCCTTCCTTTCAGGCGCCCTTCGGGCGCACCCCACGCGCCTTCGGCGCCATCGCCGATACCGGCTCGGTGCTGGAGTCATCCTCCTGAGTGGGCCTCACCTTGCTCGTCCCAGGACGTGCCTTCGGCGTCGTCTAGATGATGGCGCTGAGGAGGTAGAGCAGTGCATTCATGCTGGTGCCGCTGACGATATCGCGCTTGTCGATCAGACGGCGGACATCGGCGAGCGGTACCCACTCGATGCGCTCGGCCTCCCATGCTTCGGTGGGCGGCCCGATGTACTGGGCGCTGTCGGCGCGGAAGATGTGGTGCTCGGAGTCGGAGATGCCGTTGGTCGCTGGGTGTAGAGCAGAGGGCGCAACGGGCCAGGTCGCCAGCCGGTCTCTTCCTCGACCTCACGGGCAGCGGCTGCGATCGGTTCCTCGCCGTCATCGATCTTCCCGATCGGGATCTCCCAGCCCCAGGTGTCGGTGATGAAGCGGTGCCGCCAGATCAGCAGCACACGGTTCTGCTCATCGATGACCGCTGCGCCGGCTCCCGGGGCGGTGCGGATGAGCCGATGATCGAGATGTCTCCCGTCCGGAAGCTCGACATCGGCCACGCGTACATCGAGCCAGCGGTCAGCGTACAACGGTTCTTCCGAGTGGACCTGCCAGCGCATGCGGCTGCTCCCTGGGTGGACGCCTGAATCGGCACCACGCTACAAGGGATTGCCGGCCTGCCCCCATCCGCTGGCAGACGTCCCTGCTCCATCACGGGGGTCCCGCACTGGCCGCTCTGAGCGCCCGGGCCAGACATCCAGACCCCGGGCGCAACCACGCCGCATGTCGCACCTTGCGTCTGCTTCGTTTATTGCGGATACTGCGATAAGGAGGTGTCGCGGTGGCAGACGTCCAGGCCAAGCGGGTTCAACCCGGGATCATCGATGCCGAGATAGCCGGTCGCGCCGTGCGGCGGATCAAGGACTACCTCATGCGGTATCCCGAGCAGTCGACTATTCGCGTCGCAGGCGAGCACGGTGACGAGGATCCGCTGATCTTGCCTCGTGAAGCTGTGAGCTTGCTCGCCTTCGTCCTCGCTCAGGCAGCTGAAGGACGGGGAGTAACAGTAATCCCGTCCCACGCCGAACTGACGACACAGCAAGCGGCGGACATGCTGAACGTCTCACGCCCCTATCTAATCAAGCTCCTTGAGGCAGGAGAAATACCTTTCCGGTTGATCGGCAAGCACCGACGCATCACGTATGAGGATCTTCACGAGTACAAGCGTCGCGACGACGCCAAGCGGCGTACGGCTGCCGATCAACTCTCTGCGCTCGGCCAAGAGCTGGGCATCTGAAAATGGCTTTCGTAGTCATCTATGACGCGAACGTCCTGTACGGCAACACACTTCGCGACCTGCTCATCCGCCTCGCGATGACGGGACGCCTGCAAGCCAAATGGACAAACAGGATTCTCGACGAGATGCACCGCAACCTTGCTGCCAACCGTCCCGACATTTCAGAAGAGAAGCTGGGCAAGCTCCGTCTCCTCATGAACTCGGCTGTAAGGGATTGCCTGGTCGAGGGGTATGAGCCCCTGGTAGAAGGGCTGAAGCTGCCTGATCCGGACGACCGGCATGTGCTCGCTGCGGCGATCAAGGCCAGGGCGCAGGTGATCGTGACGTTGAATCTCAAGGACTTTCCTCCGGAGGACTTGGCTGCCTGGGACATTGAGGCCAAATCCCCCGATGACTTCGTGCTGGACCTGATCGACCTGGACGGAAGAGTCGTATGGGCCTGTGTGCAGCAGATCGCGGATTCGCGCATTAGCCCGCCAGAAACCGTTGACGACGTGCTCGACGCATTGGAGGCTGCCGGCCTCGTCGAGTCAGTTGCCGCCCTTCGGGGCGGATAGGCACCTCGACGGGTTTGCGCCGATTTACCGACCGCAGTGCGTCAGCAGGTCAACCGCCCAGGGCCGCCGCCATGCGGTCGAGGTCGGTGAGGATGGCGGCCAGGCGCCGCTGCGGGATCGCCTCGACCATGTCGCATTCGATGGCATAGACGGCCGAGCGGGCCGCGTCGAGACGACGGCGACCCTCTGCGGTGAGGTGGGCGGGAAGGGCGCGCCCGTGGTCGGCGGCGGCAGGCCGGGTGATCAGGTCCGCGTCCTGGAGGCCGCGGAGGACCACGTTCATGGACTGCCGGGTGACGAACGTGCCTCGGGCGAGCTCGGCGTTGGACAGGCCGGGCTGCTGGTCGAGGAGTTCGAGGCAGGCGTACTGCGGCACCGTCAGGCCGTGCTCGCGCAGGGCCTTGTCCATGGCGTTGCGCAGCGCCGCGGCGGCGCGTTTGAGTCGGTATCCCACGTGCTCGGTGACGTCCTCAGCGAGGTGGGGCGGGTCCGTCGGCTTCGGGTCTTCCATGTCAGGATTTTGACATACAGAACGGTGGCGCGTACAGTCCCTAATGTCAAAGTCCTGACATGCAAACGACTCAAGGAGAACCCATGACGGTCACCGTTGACGGCCCCGACTTCATCGCTCTGCAGGTACGCGATGTCGAGGCGGCGGCCACGTTCTGCGAGACGCACCTGGGAATGCGGCGGGCACCGGTCTCGCCGCCCGGTGCGGTGGTGTTCACCACCGAGCCGATCCCGTTCGCCGTCCGCGAGCCGCTGCCGGGCGTGGATCTCGACGGCGTCGCGCGTCCCGGGCTCGGGGTGGCCCTGTGGTTCCGCACGGCGGACGCGCAGGGGCTGCACGACCGGCTCGCCGCCGCCGGGGTGCCCATCATCAGCCCGCCGCAGGACGGGCCCTTCGGCCGCATGTTCGTCTTCTCCGGCCCCGAGGGCTACACCCTCACCGCACACGGAGGCT
Source organism: Nonomuraea helvata (assembly GCF_039535785.1). NCBI lineage: Bacteria > Bacillati > Actinomycetota > Actinomycetes > Streptosporangiales > Streptosporangiaceae > Nonomuraea > Nonomuraea helvata. Next base: position 1,538,750 of record NZ_BAAAXV010000005.1, on the reverse strand, counting down.
GACCATGGCGGCCCTGGCCATACGGGTGCTGCCGGGCGGCCACATGGCGATCATCTCTCCGTGATGGGCCCCACGAGCATCGGGCGGTCGAGCATGTCCGGCGTGAACGGCACCCCGGTGACCTTCGCCGCCAGGGCGAAGGCCCTCGGCACGGCGGCCCGGTGGTTGTCCTCCCAGGCGGCCTCCCACGCGGCGTCGTCCTCCGGCTCGTCCAGCCCCATGCCCAGCTCCCGCATGAAGGCGTTGAGCCGGTCAGGGTCGGAGCCGTAGCGCTCGTACGGGTGCCCCAGCCGGTAGCCGGTGACGATCGTGCCGTCGATCGCGTACTCGAAGCTGTGCTCGGCGGCGTAATCGTGCCGGGTGACCGCCAGCACCTCGCAGCCTCGTGACAGCTCGGTCACCACCTCGTGGAGCGTGACCATCCAGCCGTGGGGCTCGACGGCCACGCACCACTCGCCGGCCTGGAAGACGCCCACGTGGCCGCCGCCGTCACCGCCTGCCGTCTCCTCGACGAACTCGTAGGCCTTGGCGTCGAGCCCGTCGAAGTCCGACTCCTGGCCGGAGTCCTCGCCGCGGCTGAAGCGGCGCACCACCCCCGCCGGCTCGAGCCCGCGGAAGAAGGCCACGCTGAAGATCACACCCAGTGGGCCCTCGCCCGCGCCCTCGGGCGCGTCGAGCCACTGGAACGGAGCCAAGGGGTCGGTTGTCGTCATGCGGGCGATGGTGGCAGGCCGCACCGACATTCAGCTGAGATCGCCCGCCGGGCCGAAGCGGTCGCCGGCCCTTCGGACGGTTCTCCGGCGAGCGGGTGGAGAACGGCGCCTCCGGGAGGCGATCACGCTTTCCAGGCCGGATCCCGGCCGATGACGCCGAGCAGCCGGTCGAACGCGGGGGCGTCGTCCGGCACCGCCACCGGCGGCCCGAAGGCGCCGCGCTGCCTGCCCATCTCCACCATCTGGTCGGTGAAGTGCAGCGCCCGGGAGACGGCCTCAGGGGCCGGCTCGTACTTCTGGCCCGTGGCCCTGGCCAGGTCCCAGCCGTGTACGACCATGTCGACGAGGTACATGTGGGCCAGCACGCCCATCGGCAGGCCCATGTCCGGGCTGGTCCCCTCCCATGCCTCGGGCCGCGACCAGGCGGCCAGCGTGCGCTCCGCCCGCTCGGGGAAGTCACCCGCGTAAGGTCCCTGCTCGAGTCTCGGCCCCTTGCCCGCCAGCGACTCGAACATCTCCGCCACCCACTCGAGGTGGCTGACCAGGTCCTTGACGTCGAACTTCGCGCACGGTGTCGGGAGCCCAAGCTGGTCCTGCCGTACCGTGCGCACCAGCTCCACGGTCCGTTCGGTGGCACGCGTCATCAGCGGCATCATGTCTTCCATGGCAGCCATGGTGCCCCGTCTGTCTGAGGCGCGGCTTGTAGAAACGCGACAGCGTGGCTGGGTCAACCCGTACGCCGGCCTCAAGGCCTTCGATTACGCCCGTCAGGCTCCATCGCCCGAAATTTCGGCGTATGTGGGTCATTTCTGGGTCGTCACGTGGACCGATCTCGCCGAGCCGTATGAACAGCGCATCGTCTCGCACCCCACCGTCAACATGACGATCACTCGCGACTTCCACCAGATCGCGGGAGTGATCAGGGGCGGGTTCTCCTACACGATGCGCGCCAGCGGCCGCGTGATCGGCACGCGCTTCCGCCCCGGCGGCTTCCGGCCGTTCCTCGGCGGTCCGGTGTCCCAGCTGACCGGCCGCTTCGTGGAGATCGGCGACATGTACGGCAGGGCGGGCGCGACCCTGGTCGAGCAGGTCCTGGCGGAGGCCGATGCTCCGGCCGCCATCGCGCTCATCGAGAGGTTCCTGCTGAGTCTGGGGCCGGAACGGGATCCGGTGGCGGAAGAGGTCGCGGCGCTGGTGGCGATGGCGGAGGACGACGTGTCCGTGACCAGGGTCGACGAGCTGGCCGCCAGATCCGGGCGGTCGGTGCGTTCGCTGCAGCGGCTGTTCAGGGACTATGTGGGCATCGGCCCCAAGTGGGTGATCCGCCGCTTCCGCCTGCACGAGGCGGCGGAGCGGATCCACCAGGGCCTCGACCTCGCCACGCTGGCCGCCGAGCTCGGCTACACCGACCAGGCCCACTTGACCCGGGACTTCACCGCCGCTGTCGGCATGCCACCTGCCGCATACGCCAGGCTCAGCAGCCAGTCCTGATCAAGCGGCCATTGCAGCCGTCAACAATGATCCGGAGCCGGGCGGTCTTGCCCTGGGCGGCCACCTTGGCGCGCTGCATGCTGTCCTTGAGCCCGGCGTACAGCGGCCAGAGATCCTTGCGCAGCTGCTCGCCGACCGGCGTCAGCCGCACCGTGCGGCTGGTCCGCTCGAACAGCAGGGCGCCGATCTGGCGTTCCTGCTTCTTGATGGCCTGAGTGACCCGGGCGGGGGTCAGGCGCAGCCGCTCGGCGGTGCGGCCGAAGTGCAGCTCGTCGGCCAGCGTCAGGAAAATCTCGGTGTCGCAGAGCTCTATGACCCTTCCTCACGTGACCCACAAGTCAGGCCGTGGTTCACGCCGATTCTAGGTCTCGGGGAGAGCCGGAACGCCTCCCGGGGAAACTCCCCGTTCGATAAAATAAGTGGGATTTCCTTACCTGGTAACGCCACACTGATCAAGAACCAGTGAGGAGATTCATCCCATGCCGAACCAGCCCGCACCGAACCTGCTGTCGTGGGCCAGCGAGATCGACGAAGGCGCGATCACGCAGGCCGCTCGCACCGCGCGCCTGCCGTTCGTCTCCGGCCACGTCGCTCTCATGCCCGACGCGCACGTCGGCATCGGTGCGACGGTCGGCTCGGTGATCCCCACCGAGAACGCGATCATCCCCGCCGCCGTCGGCGTGGACATCGGTTGCGGCATGGTGGCCACGGAGACCTCGCTCACGGCCGCCGACCTGCCCGACACTCTCGCCGCCCTGATGCCGATGGTGGAGCACCGCATCCCTGCCGGCGTCGGGAAGGGGCACGACGACCCCTCCGTGGACCGCGCGCTCAGCGACCTCGGGCTCCCGCACACCGACCTCACCCCCAGGCAGGCGAAGAAGGTGGCCGACCAGTTCGGCACCCTCGGGTCCGGCAACCACTTCGTCGAGGTCTGCCTCGACGAGCGGGACCACGTCTGGACGGTGCTCCACTCGGGCTCGCGCGGCATCGGCAACCAGCTCGCCCAGATGCACATCACGGGCGCGAAGAAGCTGATGAAGGATCAGGCCGTCGGCCTGGAGGACCCGGACCTGGCGTACCTCGTGCAGAGCACGCCGGAGTTCACCGCGTACATCGAGGACATGCTGTGGGCGCAGCACTACGCCATGGCGTCGCGTGCCCGGATGGACAGGGTCCTGATCAACGCCCTGTTCCGGGTCGTCGGCGAGGGACAAAGGGTGCGCACCATCAATTGTCATCACAACTTTACCCAGCAGGAGAGCCACTACGGGAAGACCCTGTGGATCACCCGCAAGGGCGCCATCAAGGCCGACACCGGTGACGAGGGCGTGATCCCCGGCTCGATGGGCACCCAGTCGTACATCGTGCGCGGTCGCGGCAACCCCGAGTCGTACAACTCCTGCGCTCACGGCGCGGGGCGCCGCATGTCGCGTACCAAGGCGAAGAAGGAGCTGTCCGTGGCCTCCCTGACCCGGGCGATGGGCGGCCGCACCTGGAACGCGAACCGGGCAGCCGCGCTGGTCGATGAGCACCCGGAGGCGTACAAGCCCATCGACCAGGTGATGGCGGACCAGGAGGATCTGGTGGAGGTCCAGCACACGCTGCGCCAGATCTTCAACTACAAGGGCTAGCTCACCGCGCCGAAGACCTGGCGCTGGAGTCGATCAGCTCCAGCGTGCGGGCGTGGAGCCGTTCCGCGGCGGCAGGGGCGAACGCCGGGCGGTCCACGCTGATCCGGCGTTCGCGCATGAAGGCGCTGAGCGGCTCGGCGGGCGGGTCGTCGATCAGGGCGACGATCGGCTTGATGCCTTCCTCGACCGGCAGCCCGTGCCTCTTGAGTCGCGCCACGTGCGCGGCGGTCGCCCGGTCGTACTCGCCGGCCACGCTCGTGGAGACGCCGCCGGGGTGCATGAGGACATATCGGGTACGGTCGCCGTGCCGCGCGGCGAAGGCCACGCCCAGCAGGTCGTTCGCCTTTCCGGCCTGGAACTGCGCGGCCATGCCGTCGTACCCGCGCTCGAGCATGAGGTCGTCCCAGCGGACGAGCTCGGTCGGCTGTCCCGGGCCGGACACGTTCACGATGAGGCGGGGCGCGGTGAGGCCGTAACTGAGCAGGAAACGGCTCAGGTAGTCGAGGGCGAACGTGCCCTCCACCCCCTCGGCCGTCACGAACCGGTGCGTACGGAAGAAGCGCGCGCACAGCACGAGCGCGTCCACGGCCGGGAACCTGACGTTGATCTCCGCGATCACTCGCCGGTTCTCGCTGATCAGGCTCAGGTCAGCGGGGATGAACGCCGCCCCGGGGACGGCCTTGGTCCTGTCGCGTCCGATGACGGCCACGGCGTCGCCGCGTTCGAGGTAGGTGCGGGCGAGCGCCCGCCCCATGCCGTCCGTGCCGCCGCTGATCACCAGTGTCTTCATGAGGTCCTCGCCAGTTCTTCTTCCGGTACGGCGCCGAGCGCCGCGCCGAGCTGGTTGAGCATGTAGAGCACGGAGCTGCCCTGCGCCACCATGGACGGCGGCAGCGCGCGGTACAGGGCGCCCATCGTGGGCGCGCTGAAGCAGCCGCTGCCCAGCCCGATCGCGAACGCCGCCAGTGCCGGCCAGATCTCCGGCGTGTCCGTGCCGATCCCGGTGAAGGCCAGCGCGCCGAGTCCGGCCCCGATCGCGCCGCCGGCGGCCGACCCGCGGGCGCCGACGCGGTCCGACAGCCGCCCGGCCAGTGGCATGGCGAGCGCCCCGCCGAGCCCGATCGGCGCCATCAGCAACCCGGTGGCGAGCACGCCGTGTCCGTGGGCCTGCTGGTAGTACAGGGGCAGGGGGAAGAGGGCGGCGAAGAGGGCGAGCCCGCCGAGCCCCATGATCGCGACGCTCGCGCTGAAACCCCGGCCGGCGAACAGCCGCAGGTCGATCAGAGGCGGAGTGCGGCCGTCCGAACGGCCGCGCAGCGCGTTGACGGCGTAGGCGAGCAGCAGTGCCGCGCCCACGCCCAGCGGGAGCAGCGCCTGCCAGGCGGTGAACGCGCCCTGCTCGGCCGTCTGCGACAGCGCGAGGACGACGGCCGCGAACCCCGGCCCGAGCAGCGCCAGCCCCACGACGTCCAGCCGGGCGGTGGCCGGGCCCTCGCCGACGGCGACGGCGGCCATCGTGCTGTTGAGGATGCCCAGCAGCCCGCCGAGCAGGATCACGCCGATGACGCCCAGCAGCCGCGGGTCCAGACGATCGTCATCAATTGAACTCATGGGTTCAACGTAGTTATCTCATACGTTCGCATGCAACTCCTTCGTCCATCAAGTTGAACCGGGAAGTACAATCTGGAGGCATGGCCACCATCTCGCGGGGACGCATCGACAAGCGGCAGGCGATCTTGGAGGGCGCGTTCGCCGTGTTCGCCCGCCTGGGCTACGCGCAGGCCTGCGTGCAGGACATCGCGGACGAGGCCGGCGTGGCCAAGCCGACGGTGTACAACCACATGACGGACAAGGCCACCCTGTTCAGGAACGCCATGGAGGCCGCCGCGCAGACCGCCTTGAACGAGCGCCGGGCGGCCCTGGAGCCGCTGGCCGACCCCGGGGGCGACCTGCGTGCCACGCTGGAAAGCGTCGCCGGCGAGTTGCTCCGGCTCCACACCGACGAGCGCTCGTGCGCGCTGCGCCGCCTGCTCTACTCGGAGGCCCTCCGGTTCCCCGACGTGCTCGACATCGTCAAGGAGAGCGGTCCCCACCGCCTCAACCAGACGCTGGCCGACCGGCTGGCCCGGCTCGCGCTCGCGGGGCGGCTGCGGGCAGACGATCCGGACGTGGCGGCCGAGCAGTTCATGGCGCTGCTCATCGGCCCGCTGGAGGCCCGCTCCCAGATGGGCACCCGTACGATCCCGGCTGGTGAGCTGCGGGACGTGGCCGGCGCCGCCGTGGAGACCTTCATGAAAGCCTGGGCCACGGACCAATCATGACGACAAGGCCCCTTGTCGATGGTAGGCAAGGGATATAGTCTGCCGCGTGTGGTGGAACGAGACGACTACGCGGCCATCCGCGATCGGATCATCAGGCTCTCCCACACCCATGGCTTACGCTGCGACTGGGCGGAAACGACGAAACGCCAGCGATTCCTCCTGCTGTGGGACACCGAGGGTCGCGTCGCGGCCCGCGCCGTCGTCCCGCTCTACCCTGGGGAGACGCCGCACCTGGTGGACTCCCTCGAACGGGGGCTCGCGCCGTTGTTCGGCGACGACTGGCTGGAGGATCCATGACCGTGGACCGCGTTGACGTTCACATCACGCTGGCGGGCAGTCTCTGGCTGGCCCAGGTGGACGGCGTGGCCGGCGGCATGTCCGCCCGCACGTTGAAGGAGCTGCACGGGGACGTCGCCGAAGGGCTGCCGTTCCTCTTCGCCGACCGCCCGCAGCCGCCCACGCCGGTCTACCACTACACGCTGCCCGGCCTGTCCGAGCAGGATCTCGACGACTTCGCCGCACTCCAGCGCCAGGCCGCCGCGATCGCCGAGGACTACACGCGTACGCTGAAGAAACGCGTCAAGCACATGCACGAGCTCGGGCTGTCGGACGGTGACATCGGCGAGTTGCTCGGCCTGACCAAGCAGCGCATCCAGCAGATCCGCACCAACGCGAACGACGAGTCCCGCCAGGTCTCCTAGGGCTTGGCGTCGGTCCAGCCCGCCTCGATCAGCGCGGTGGAGTTCCAGACCGTGCCCGGCTCGAAGCCGGCCTGGAAGCCGCCCGGCTTCACGACGACGTTCTCGTTCGCCAGCGCGCGCCCGGTCGCCTCGTCGAAGATCAGCCGATTCTCCGTGACGCCGCCGCCCTGGGTGCGCTCCTTGATCGACACGGCCGTGCCCGGACGTCCCTCGGCGTCCGTGACGTTCTCGATGACCTTCACGCCGTCGAGCTCGGCCAGCATCCGGAACGCGGCTCCGCGCACCTCGGAGGTCACCGGCATGTCCATGATCAACCCCATGCTGACTACGAACAGCCACGCGTCGCCCGACTTCGGCACGTCGGTGTCCTGACCCTTCCAGGCCAGTAGGCGCTTCTTGAGCGCGTCCGGGTCGCTGGGCAACTCGCGCAGGTCCTTCATGGTGACGTTGCGGCCCAGCCAGAACACCTTGTCGCCGTCCACCAGGGGAGTGTGACCGGTCATGGCCCGTCGCTGCGACGTCTTCAGGACCATGGACCCACGCTTTCCGGGGACCGTGACCTCGATCGCGGTGGGAGACCCGGCCCGCTCCCACGCCTGGCGGTCCTCCTCGGTGACCGGGCGCGCCCCGAGGGACTGCATGCGACCCCACTGCTCCTGGTCGGCGCCAGTGGCGCGGGGCGTCCACGTCTCGCTCCGCTGCTGCTCCATGATCCGGTAGCCGCCCTGGGCGGCACTGTACAGGCTGCGTCCCACCGACACGCTGTGCCAGTACGCGCCGGTGCCGTCCGGCTGCCGGTCCGCCTTCGCGGCGGCGGCCAGCAGCACGTGGCGGGCCGACAGCGTCACCTTCTGGGTGCTCGGCACGCTCGCGGGGCTGCCGACGGGCGGACGCGGCGCCGGCGCCGTGCCGTTCATGGAGACGACCACGGCCGCCGCTGTCACGGCCGCCGCGGCCCCTGCCAGGCCCAGCCCCCACGCGGGCCGGACGGCTCGGCGCCTGCGGCGCACCGGCCTCGGGACCGCCATGGCGCGGGAGAGCTCGGCGGCTCTGGTGCGCGGGTCGATGGGCCGGTCATCGAGGTGGGCGGGCCTGGCGGCCTTGAGTTCTTCGATGGGGTTCATGACCACTCCTCGCTGAGGTTCCGCACGTGGGGCAGGGGTTCGCGCCGGGCGCCGGCATCTGTGGCTTCCATGGCCTGTTTGAGCCGTTTGCGGGCCCGATGCAGCCGTACGCGGAACGCCGCCGACGAGCAGCCGACGACCCGCGCGCCCTCCTTCGGCGACAGCCCGTGCCAGGCGACCAGGACGAGGAGCTCCCGGTCGTCGTCGGCCAGCGTGGCCAGCGCGCGCAGCACGCCCAGCCGCTCGGTCACCTGATCGGCGACGTCCCCCTCCGTCCAGGCCCGCAGCTCGGCCGCGATCGCCTCCCGGCGTACCTCGGCGCGTACGTTGTCACGCAGCACGTTCCTCGCGACGCCCAGCAACCACGGCAGCGCCGGCTCGGGCACGTCGTCCAGCCGCCGCCAGGCGATCGCGAACGTCTCGCTCACCACCTCGTCCGCCACCTGCCGCCCCGCGCGGCTGACCACATAGGCCCACACGCGTTGCCGGCATTCGTCGTACATGCCGGTGAACCGGTGCGCATCATCCGTCACCCGCCCAGCCCCTTCGTTCGGGATGCGTTCTTCTGACACCACGAAGTGGTCCGAACCCTCCTGTTGTTACACCTCGGCTGGTGAAATGCCGAACGGCGCCCCCTTGTCCGGGAGGCGCCGTTCGTACGCGGGACTACCTGACCCAGAGGTAGTACCAGCCCGTGCCGTTCAGCGAGCACTTGTACTCGTGCCAGCCCTCACGCTTGTACTGCTGGCCCATGTCGACGCACTTGCTGTAGCTGGTGTACTCGCCGATGTAGGTCCAGTCGGCGGCCTGTGCCGGCGCGGCTACGCCGAAGGCGGCCAGCGCTGCGATACCTGCTGCGACGATGCCTGCACGAACGCGCATGCGTGTTTCTTCCCTTCTGCGGGGGGCTTACGTGACCAACGATCACGACCGGCGCCACAAAAGGGCTATAGATCGGATACAGAACAATCAGGCAGTCAGCCCCTCGTAGGCGGCCAGCACGAACCCCATGCCGCGGTCGTCCCCGAGCGTGCCCGGCTCGAGCATCTGGTTCATCATGTACGCCACCGTCATGCGGGCATCGAGGTCGATCAGCACCAGGGAGCCGCCGCGCCCGCCCCAGGAGCACGTACGCGGCCCGCCGACCAGCCCGTACCCCATGCCGTACCGCATCCGCGTGCCCAGGACGGAATCGAACCCCTGGTACTGCTCCTCCAGGGCGCGCTCACAGCCTGCCTCCGACAGCAGTCGCACTCCGCGCAGCGCTCCGCCGCAGGCGAGCACGGACTGGACGAGGCCGACCGAGCGGGCGTTGCCGTGGCCGTTCGCGGCCGGGATCTCGGCACGCCGCCAGGCGGCGGTGTTCACGTCCGCGGGCTCCACCGGGGGATTGCCGGACGGGTGGGAAGGAGCGTTCGGAGGCGGGATGTTGGGGGCGACCCGGTGATCGTGCTCGGCGGTGAGGCCGATGTGGAAGTCGGCGCCCAGCGGCCCGGTCACCTCCTCGGCGAAGAAGGCGCCCAGGCTGCGACCGGTGACGCGGCGGACCACCTCCCCGACCAGGAACCCCTGAGTGATCGCGTGATACCCGGCCTCGGTGCCGGACTCCCAGTGCGGCGCCTGCGCGGCCAGTCGCGACGTGGCCAGGTGCCAGTCGTAGAGGTCCTCGACCGCCATCGGCTCGTCCCAGGTGGGCAGGCCGGCGGTGTGGGAGAGCACGTGCCGTATCCGCACGTGCTCCTTGCCCGCGGCGGCGAACTCCGGCCAGTAGGCGGCGACCGGCGCGTCCAGGTCGAGTTCGCCCCGATCGGCGAGGATCAGCGCGCACAGCGCTGTCATCGTCTTGGTGGTGGACCAGACATTGGTGATGGTGTCGCGCTCCCAGGGGACGGTGCGGGCCGCGTCGGCGTACCCGCCCCAGATGTCCACCACCGGCTCGCCGTCGACGTAGACCGCCACCGAGGCGCCCACGTCGTCTTTGTCGAGTGAGGCGGCGAGCAGGTCGCGCACCTCACCGAAGCGGTCCTCGCACATGCCATGAACGTCGGCCATGAACGGAACCTAACCCGAGTCACCGCGGGCGAGCCACGGCTTTTGTGCCCGCGTTCATCGGTAGGTTGCGGCCATGGAGATCGGTGAGTTGCTGGGGTCCGGGCGGACCGCGGACGTGTACGCCATCGACGGCGACCGGGTGTTACGGCGCTACCGGATGGACATCGACGCGCGGCGGGAGGCGGCGGTCATCGCGTACGTGGCCGCGCACGGCTTCCCGGTGCCCGCGGTGTATCCCGGCGCGGCTCAGGTCACCGACCTGGTGATGGCGCGGCTGACCGGGCCGACCATGTTGCGGGCGCTCATCGACGGGGAGATCGCGCCCGAGGAGGCGGGCGCGGTGCTGGCGCGGCTGCTGCTGCGGCTGCACGAGATCCCGGCCCGGGTGTCCGGGGATCCCGCTGATCGGGTGCTCCATCTCGATCTGCATCCGGACAACGTCATGCTGACGCCCCGAGGGCCCGTGGTGATCGACTGGTGCAACAGCCAGGAGGGACCGCCGGGGATGGACTGCGCCATGTCCGCGGTGATCATCGCGCAGGTGGCGGTGGATGAGGAGAGCGAGTTCGCCGGGCCGGCGCGGGCGGCCCTCGTCGCCCTGCTCGCCGGGCTCGGCGGCGCCATGGACTTCGAGGACGGGCTCGAGCGGGCCAGGGCGAGGAGGGGCGCGAATGCGACGCTCACCCGGCGGGAGCTCTCGCTGCTCGCCGACGCCGTGCGGCTGATCCGCGCCCGCGCCTGACGGGCGCCTATTCGATCCAGGCGGTCGTCGCGTCGATGCGTTCGCGCCAGATCTTCTCGCCGCCACCGCCGGGCTCCCAGCGGACGCAGAAGTCGAGCAGGTCACGGCAGCGCGTCACCATCGCCTCATGGCGCTCGGCCCACTCGGGAACCGGGCCGTCGTAGGCGGCGAAGAAGTGGGTGAGCAGCGGGACGTGCTCCGGGTGGTGGCTGCGGATGATCCACTCGCACCACGCCAGGTCCTCGACCGGGCGCCCGGGGTGGGCCCACTCCCAGTCGAGTATGGCGGTCGTCCTGAACGTGGCCGGGTCGAACAGCATGTTCTGCGGGCCGAAGTCACCATGCACGATGCCCAGCCGGTGGAGCTCGGACAGGATCCGGCCGCACTCGGTGAGCACCTCCGCGGCGTGGCCCTCGTCGAGGAGGTCCTGGCCGTGGACGCCGGAGACGAAGCGGGTGGTCAGGCTCGTCTCGGTGACCTTGTGCACGCGGGGCACGGGGATGCGGCCACGCAGGCGGCGCAGGTATCTGCTCTCCGTGCCCAGCCGGAACGCCGCCTCCGGGCCCTGGTAGCACTTCACGACCAGGGCGCCGTCGCCGAATGTGCTGTTGGTGTACCCGTGCTTCACAAGGGTCGATTCTGGCGCACCCGAGCCGCTCCCAGACGCCCGGCACGCTATCGAACGCGACTCCGATACACGATGTAAGGACGGAACAAATAGCCCAAAGGGGCGGAAAACGCATGCACCAGGCGGCTGAACGGGAAGAGAACAAGCAGCGCCATCCCGACGACGGTGTGCACCTTGTAAAGAATGTCGGCCTGCCCCATCGACATGGCGTCCGGCCGTGGTCGCCATGAACACCGGGTCGTCGGTACGGCGGCGGTGGATCAGCAGGACCATGCCGGCCAGCGTGGCCAGGCCCGAGAGGCCGCCCCAGAACAGCGGGCTCGCCAGGCGCAGCAGCGCGCTCTCGTGGAGCTGGGACGAGCGGGTGGTCCAGCCGAACCTGTCGTACCGGTAACGCCAGATCAGCCCGCCCACGAAGATCACCAAGGTGAGATACGGGGGCGACCATCCAGATCATGCTCTCGCCCCATGTCACAGGTAGCCTCCTACGGTCTCGGCGGGCGGCCCGCCCTGCGCCAGGCGCGTGGCCTGGAGCCGTTCCGCGGCGGTGATCGGCGGGAGGGTCGCGCAGACCGCGCCGATCACGTACGCGTACGGTGAGTCGCGGTCGGTCAGGGCGGTGAGCAGCAGCTCCAGCCCCGGCCTGTGCTCCATGAGCAGCGCGGCGCCGGAGTGATCGTGCGCGGCGAACTCCAGCATCACCGGCAGGAAGTCGGGCAGCTCGTCGTCCATGAGCTCCCACCCGGCCGCGCGGTAGCGCTGTTTCAGCGCGGCCAGCGAGCGGCCGCGGCGGCGGGTGTCGCCGTCGGTGTAGTAGGTCAGATAGAGGCAGCAGCGCCGGTGCAGGTCGAACGTCTCCACGTAGTGCGCGGCCAGCTCGCCGGGGCCGAGCTCGGAGACCTGCGACAGGAACGTCCCGAAATGCGGCTCGGCGGCCTCCCTGATCAGCGGGAGGCGGCGCCAGAAGCGCTCGTCGGGGTAGGCGAGGAGATGCGCGGCGGCTTGCCAGATCACGGCCCTGTTCATGAGCTTCCTCTCTTGGGGCCCCTCTTGGGCGGGAACAGGCCGGCGGGGGTGCCGCGGCCGTCCCAGTTGAGTAGGCTCCACCGGTCGCGGTAATAGGCGTCGCCTTCCGTGCCGCCCTTCAGATAGAGAGTGCGCAGGTCGGTGCTGGTGACCGACCTGCGCAGGAATCGGCCGGTCTTCAGCAGGAGGCCCTCCGCGCTCATACCCCCACTTCATCACAGAAAGTGAGACTCTGTTACACAGGGTGTATGCCTGAGCTTCGTAAAGGTCACGTGCCTGTGGAGGTGCCGGCGCGGAGAAAACCGTTTGCCCGGCCGGGGGGTGCCTTGTCAACCTTGTCAGGCCATGCGCTCCCTTCCTGAAGCCGATCCCGGCGAGCCCGACAAACGCAGCCCGCTCCGCTATCTGTGGTGGACCGCGCGGCGGCAGGGCGCACCCCTTCTCGCGGGCATCGGCTTCGCGACGCTGTGGTGGCTGGTGCAGGCGCTGATGCCGGCGGCGCTCGGCAAGGGGATCGAGGCGGTCACCGCCAAGGACACCGGGGCGCTGGTGCTCTGGGCGTCGGTCCTGTTCGGGCTGGGGCTGGTGCAGGCGTACAGCGGGATCATGCGGCACCGGATGGCGGTCTACAACTGGCTGGCCGCCGCGTACCGCACCGTCCAGCTGACCGCCAGGCAGGCCGCCCGGCTGGGCGCCACGCTGCCGAAGCGGCTCTCGACCGGCGAGGTCGTCAGCGTCGGCAACTCCGACATCGCCCACATCGGCAACTCCATGGACATCCTGCTGCGCGGCACCGGCGCCGTCGTGGCGATCGTCACCGTCACCGTGATCCTCATCTCGACCTCGCTGCCGCTGGGGCTGCTGGTCCTGTTCGGCGTGCCGCTCATGGCCGTCGCCGTCGGGCCGCTGCTCAGGCCCCTGCACAAGCGGCAGGCCAGGCAGCGCGAGCTGACCGGCGACCTGTCCACCAGGGCCGCCGACATCGTGGCGGGCCTCCGGGTGCTGCGCGGCATCGGCGGCGAGCAGGTCTTCGCCGCGCGCTACCGCGCCGGGTCCCAGCGGGTCCGGCAGGCCGGAGTAGGCGTGGCCGGGGTCGAGTCGGTGCTCGAAGGCGCCCAGATCGTGCTGCCCGGCCTGCTCATCGCGGTCGTCACCGGCGTCGGCGCCTCGTTCGCCGTCGCCGGGGAGATCCCCACGGGGCAGTTGGTCGCCTTCTACCTCTATGCCGTGTTCCTGATCGGGCCCATGCGCACGCTCACCGAGGCCGCCGACAAGCTCACCAAGGGCCACGTGGCGGCCGGGCGCGTGATCCGGATCCTGTCCATCGAGCCCGAGATCACCGGCGGCGCCGGGAGCAGCGCGGGTGGCGTGCTGCGCGACTCGTACAGCGGCGTCACCCTCCAGCCCGGCTGCCTCACGGCGGTCGCCGCCGACGCGCCCGAGGACGCCATCGCCATCGCCGACCGGCTCGGCCGCTACGCCGACGGCGATGTCATGTTCGGGGCGGCCGACCTGTCCACGCTGCCCATCGAGGAGGTCCGCTCCCGGATCCTGGTCGCCGACAACGGCGCCCGGCTGTTCACCGGCCGCCTGCGCGACGAACTGGACGTGCGCGGCGAGGCCACCGACGAGGAGGTGCGCCAGGCCCTGCACGCGGCCTGCGCCGAGGACATCGTCGAGGCCCTGCCCGACGGACTCTCCGCCATGGTGGCGGAGGGCGGGCGGGAGTTCTCGGGCGGGCAGCAGCAACGGCTCCGCCTGCTCAGGGCGCTGCTGGCCGACCCGGAGGTGCTCATCCTCGTCGAGCCCACCAGCGCCGTCGACGCCCACACCGAGGCCCGCATCGCCGAACGCCTGGCCAAGGCCAGGGCCGGCAGGACCACGCTGATCTGCACGACCAGCCCGCTGGTGCTCGACCGCACCGACCACGTCGTTTACGTGAAGGACGGGCGAGTGCTGGCGGAGGGCACGCACCGGCAACTGCTGGGCGACTCGCCGGAGTACGCCGCGACCGTGACGCGCGGAGAGGACTGAACCATGCCCCGGACGTATGAGGCTTCTGCATGCCGGGAGGTGAGGCCGCATGGCTCGTGAGATCCTGCCGGTCGCCGACCGGAAACAGGTGCGCGCCTACGCCAGGCGGCTGACGCTCCGCTACCCGCGCCGGCTTGCGCTCGCGCTCGCCCTGCACGGGCTGGCGGCCGTCGCGGGTCTGGTCGTGCCGTGGCAGCTCGGCGGGCTGGTGCAGGACGTCCAGTACGGCGCCGAGGTGAACGTCGCCGTCGTGGCCGCCGCCATCGGCGGCTTCCTGCTGCTGCAGGGCGTGCTCGTACGGTACGCGGTGCTGGCCTCGGCCAGGCTCGGCGAGAAGGTGCTGGCCGAGCTCCGGGAGGAGTTCGTGAACCGGGTGCTCGGGCTGCCGCTCTCCACGGTCGAGCGGGCCGGGTCCGGTGACCTGATCACGCGTACCTCCCGTGACGTGGACTCGCTGTCCCGGACCGTACGGAACGCCGTGCCGGAGACGCTGATCGCCCTGGTCACCTTCCTGATCACGATCGGCGCGCTGCTCCTGGTCAGTCCGCTGCTCATGCTGCCGATGCTGATCACCGGGCCGGTGATCTGGATCTCCACCCGGTGGTACCTGAAACGGGCGCGGGACGGCTATCTCCGTGAGAACGCCGCCTATGCCGACATGACCGAAGGACTGGCCGAAACCGTCGAAGGTGCCCGGGCCGTGGAGGCGCTCGGGCTTCAGGCGCGCCGCCGAGCGCGTACCGACGGCGACATCAGCCGCTCTTTCGCGGCCGAACGGTACACGCTCGGGCTCCGCACCAGGTGGTATCCCGCGGTCGAGCTGGGATATGTGATCCCGGTCGTGACCACCTTGCTGGTCGGCGGCCTGTTCTACGCCAACGGGTGGGTGGCGCTCTCCCAGGTGGCCACCGCCACGCTCTACGCGCAGCAGCTGATCGACCCCCTGGACAGGTTCCTGAGCTGGATCGACGAGCTGCAGGTGGGCGGGGCGTCCATGGCCCGGCTGCTGGGCGTGTCCAACGTGCCCGACGACCGGGTGTCCGGCGCCTCGCGCCCCTCCGGGGAGCTGCTGGAGGCGGCCGGCGTCCGTTACGCGTACCGCGAGGGCCGCGACGTGCTGCACGGGGTGTCCCTGACCGTCCGCCCCGGGGAGCGGCTGGCCATGGTGGGACCATCCGGGGCCGGCAAGTCCACGTTGGGGCGGCTGCTGGCGGGCATCCACGGGCCGCGTACCGGATCGGTGACCGTGGGCGGGGTGCCGCTCGTGGATCTGCCGCTGGGCGAGCTGCGGGGGCACGTGGCGCTGGTCACGCAGGAGCACCACGTGTTCAAGGGGTCGTTGCGCGACAACCTGCTGATCGCCCGCCCGGACGCCGACGACGCGGCCGTACGGAAGGCGCTCGAGGCGGTGGACGCGCTGGACTGGGTGCTCGCCCTGCCCTCGGGCCTGGAGACGGAAGTGGGCTCCGGAGGCCTGGCGGTGTCGCCCGCGCAGGCCCAGCAACTCGCCCTGGCCCGCCTGGTGCTCGCCGACCCGCACACGCTGGTGCTGGACGAGGCCACCTCGCTGATCGACCCTCGGGCGGCCCGGCACTTGGAGCGGTCGCTGGCCGCCGTACTGGACGGGCGCACGGTGATCGCCATCGCCCACCGGCTCTACACGGCGCACGATGCCGATCGGGTGGCTGTCGTGGAGGACGGGCGGATCAGCGAGCTGGGGTCGCACGAGGAGCTGGTGGCCAAGGGCGGGTCGTACGCGGCGCTCTGGACCAGCTGGCACGGCACTCCCACGACCATCTCCTCCTGAATGTGTAATAGCTCCTGGTTCTGGTGGCTGTGTCTGCGGAGCGTCGCACCGTGATTGATGGGTACCCGCTCGTGAGTGGCGGATGGCGCAGGGCATCCCGGCGGCCACCCTCCTGAGCAGGTGGCCGCCGGGGTAACAGGGGTCAGAGGTCAGAGGCCAGGGGCCGGAGGTCCGCGGCCAGGGGTGCAGAGGCCAGGGGCCGGAGGTCAGGGGTCAGAGGTCCGCGGCCAGGGGTGCAGAGGCCAAGGGCCAAGGGCCAGAAACCAGAGGCCAAGGGCCAGAGGTCAGGCCACGGGGACCCAGGTGGGGCCGTCGGCGGTGTCCTCGGCGCGGCCGAACACCACGTCGGCGAAGTGCCCGCCGAAGCCGATCGTGTCGGGTCGCAGCAGTTCCTTGACCAGCCGGTGCCGGTGCAGGGTCGACTCCACCGAGTCCAGGTCCGGGGCGGCGGACCAGTCCGGATGGCGGATCTGGGCCGCGGTGTGCAGGGCGTCGCCGAAAGCGATCAGCCGCCGGTCGCCGGACGTGATCGTGTACGTGGCATGCCCGGCCGTGTGCCCGGGAGCCAGCGCCACCCGAACACCCGGGAAGATCTCCTCGCCCTCTCGCACAGTGCGCACATATGGCGTCAGCGCGGTGAGCATCTCCTCGGTCGTGCCCTGCTCGATGCTCAGCTGGCGCTGATCCCATTCGGGCTCGCTGAACAGGTAGGCAGCCGGGGCGAAGGCGGGCCGGTCGCTCCCTGGCGCGGGGTGCCAGGCCCAGCCCAGGTGGTCGAGGTGCAGGTGGGTGAAGGCCACCGCCTCGATCTCTTCTGGCCTCCGCCCCAGCCGCGCAAGGTTGTCAAGCAGTTGACCACCGTGGATGGCGCCGATCCGCGGGTTGCCCGGGTCGTCGGGTACGGACACCGGTCCAACCCCGGCATCGATCAGCAGCGCCCTCTCGCCGTACTCCACCAGCAACCCGCCGATGCTGCCCACCAGGTTTCCCGTGCCGTCGAGAAAGGCGGCGTTGTCGTTCCAGTCCTGCTCTGTCGTTCCTGGCAGCCATCCGTAGGGCTTCAGCTGCACCACACCGTCAGGAACATAGGTGATCTTCAGATCGCCGAACTCCAGCGAACGGATAGGGGACGGCCGACGCAGACGCTCTTCGTAAAGGCTCATGCCTCGAGAACTTACAACTAGAACTATTAAAGCTGCAAATATATAGGCTTGAGGTAGTCTGGTAGGTATGACGCTGCCCGAGCCGTCCACCCATGCCGCCGCCGCCGACAGTGAGGCGCTGGCCGCTGCCGAGCGGAACCTGTGCGGGCTCGTCAACGCCCTGGCCAGGCAGATCGAAGGCCACATCAGGGAGCGGGCCGGCGCCCTGAACCTGACCGCCGCTCAAGCAGTGGCGCTGCGTGAGCTCACCGGCCCGCTGACCATGCGTGACCTGGCCGACCGCATGGGGTGCGAGCCGTCGAACGCCACGTTCGTCGTCGACCGGTTGGAGGAACAGGGCATCGTCGAACGGCGCCCCCACCCGAGCGACCGCCGGGCCAAACAACTCGTGCTCACCTCCGAAGGCGTCGCCCTGCGCGACCGCCTGCTGGGCCTGCTCACCGAGGGCTCACCCTTGGCCAAGATCACGCCACAGGAGCAGGCCACCCTGAACGATCTGCTCCTCCGGGCGCTGCAGTAGACAGGAAGTCCGCACGCCACTTCGTTGTCGGACCAAGACCAGGGCTGGTCTGCACTGTCTGGTCGGGCCTGCACTGCCCTGGCTGGTCTGCACCGGCTGCTCTGCCCTGGCCCGCACTGACCTGGCCGGTCTGCACTGACCTGGTCTGCGCTGGCTGCTCTGCCCTGGCCCGCACTGACCTGGCCGGTCTGCCCTGGCTGGTCTGCACTGACCTGGCCTGCCCTGCCCTGCTCGCCCTGGCCTGCATAGCCCTGCACTGGTCAGTCTGGTCGCTCAACGCCGGGGGCGGGTCAGCACTGCGTCTTGGCGGGTGGGACGGTGCGGTCGGTGAAGTAGCGGTCGATGTGGTCGCGGGCGCAGGCATTGAACCCGTACAGCGTGTGGCCGGGGCCGTCGTGGTGGATGGTGGCGCTGCCCGGCACCTGGGACAGGACGCGTTCCACCGCGTCCGACTCGCCCCACGCACCCGCTCCCAGCATTGGCGGCAGGCCCTTCGGGAGAGGGGCGGGTGGGTTGCTGACGGGCTGGGGCCAGCCGATACAGCCCAGGGTCGCCGAGGCTATCGTGTTGGCGGTGCCGGTGTTGGGGGCCACGCGGAGCAGGCGTTTCGTGGTGGCGGACATTTCGGCGCGGTTGGCGAAGCGCGGCCAGTCGGCGCATTCCGTGACACCCGTGGCTTGGTCGGGGTAGCGGGCGCCCCGCTCAGGCACGAAGTCAGAGGCGTCGCCCTTGGCGGCCTTGCGGATGGCCTGGGCCAGCTTGGGCCAGGCCGGGGCGCCTTGACGGGCCAGGGCGACGGCGAAGCTCTGCAGGTCGCGGGCCTTGTAGGCGACGTTGGCGGTCTTGGTGGGGATGGGGGTGCGCTCGGCTCGGGCGATCAGCTTGGGCCAGAGAGCGGGGACGTCGCCGCAGTCGTCGGTGGCGCACCAGGCGAAGAAACGTCGCAGGAACTGCTCGTTGGACTTGGCCAGCTCCTCCAGCTCGCCCTCCCAGTCGGCGGCGCTGTGGCTCCAGGTGCCGTCCAGGACCATCGTGCGGACCTGGTTGGGGAAGAGGCGGGCGTAGGCCTGGCCGTAGAAGCCCGCGTAGGAGGAGCCGTAGTAGTTGAGCTTCTCCTCTCCCAGGGCCTTCCGGATCGCCTCCATGTCTCTGGCCTGATCTGCCGAGCTCATGTTGGCGAACAGCTCGGGGTCCTTGTGCCGGCAGGCCTCCGCGTAACCGCGGTTGGTGTCGGACAGGCGGCCGAAATCGGCGTCGTCCCGGGGGAAGTCGGGGATGGGGATGCGGGTCCACGTGCACGGCAGGCCCGTGCTGAGGCCGCCGAACTGCTCGCCGTAGCCGCGTGTGTCCCACGTGACGATGTCCATGCGTTCGCGGAGCTTCGCCCACCAGTCGGGGCTGGACTGGGTGATCGCGATGCCGGGCCCGCCCGGGCCGCCGTAGGACACCAGGACCGAGCCTTCCGACTTGCCGGTGGCCTTGAGGCGGCCCAGCTTGAGGGTGATCTTGCGGCCGTCGGGTTTCTGCCAGTCGACCGGGACCTGGAGGTCGGCACATGCCATGCCGATCTTGTCATTGGGGCAGGCCTGCCACTCTGGAGGGCCGTCGGCGGCCGCCGCCGTCGCTGGGGCGTGCAGGACCGCGCCGAGCAAGGCCCCGAGCGTCAGGGTGATGGTGAGGGGCTTGAACATGGCGTTCACGATGCCGGGGTGGAGGGTGGGATCGCGTCGGACCAGGGTTTGGTTTTTGGGAGGGTGTAGTCAGACCTGGGGTTGTCAGACCATCTCGTCCACCGGCACAGCCGCCGGGCACCTCACCGGGCACTTAACCGGGCACCTCACCGTGCACCCCAGCCGGGCCCTGAGGCTCAGCGCAGCCACCTCCGCGCAAGACGGCGGTCCGTGCGGCTCCGCAAGCTCCGCCTCCGGACAGCCTGCCTCCGGACAGCCTGCCTCCAGGCGCCCCCTGGCCAGGCGCCTCGAGTCCAGACGTTCCCCGCTTGTAGGTCAGCCCAGCGACTTCTTCAAGAAGTCCACCTGGAGCAGCAGCAGGTTCTCCGCCACGACCTCCTGCGGCGTCATGTGCGTCACCCCGGACAGCGGGAGCACGCTGTGCTGCCGCCCGGCCGCCAGCAGGGCGGAGGACAGGCGCAGGGTGTGGGCGGCCACCACGTTGTCGTCGGCCAGGCCGTGGATCAGCAGCAACGGGCGTTCGAGCTTGGCGGCGTCCGCGAACAACGAGGACTTCTCGTACACCTCGGGCTGCTCGTCCGGATGGCCCAGGTATCGCTCGGTGTAGCACGTGTCGTACAGCCGCCAGTCCGTCACCGGCGCCCCCGCCACCGCCGCGTGGAACACGTCCGGCCGCCGCAGCACCGCCAGCGCGGCCAGGAACCCGCCGAACGACCAGCCGCGAATGGCCACCCTCGTCAGGTCGAGGTCGTCGGGGTATTGCTCGGCCACGCCCTGCAGAGCGTCGATCTGGTCCTCGAGCGCAGGCGTCGCGAGGTCGTTCAGGACGGCCCGCTCGAACTCCGGACCCCGGCCGGGCGTGCCGCGCCCGTCGGCCACGATGACGGCGAACCCCTGCTCGGCGAACCACTGGCTCTCCAGGAACGCGCCGCGCCGGTTGAGCACCCGCTGCCCGTGCGGGCCGCCGTACGGATCCATGAGGACCGGCAGCCTCCGCGAGCCCTGCTCGTGCCACGAGGGCAGCACCACGGCGGTGGCCAGCTCGCGACGGCCGGAACGGCCGAGCGAGACGCGCAGGTCGAGGCCGGGACGTTCGGCGAACGACGGGATCGGCACCGCCATGCCGTCACGCCGCACCACCGTGGTCGACACACCCTCGGCGTCGAGGCTCTGCTCGGTCAGCACGCCGACGCCGCCCGCCATCCGCCCCGAGAACACCCCGGAACGGGTCGAGACGGGCAGCAGCGAATGCCCGTCCCAGGTCCACAGGTGGATCTCGGTCGGGTCGCCGCTCGCGCTGAACAGCACGCTGTCGTGATCGACGTCGAGCACCGCCCGCACCTGCAGCGTGGGCGGCGTGACCGTGCGGTCGCCCACGACCAGCCGGTTGCCGCCCCCGGAGCTCGCCACCCACACCAGCGAACCGTCGTCGAGGTGCGCGGGCACGCCGGTGACGATGTCGACCCAGGCCGGATCGGTGTCCTCGCGCACGAGCGTGGTCGCGCCGGTCGCCGGATCGACCGTGAACAGCCGCATCGTCCGCTGATCGCGGGTCAGGGTCACGATCGACAGCGCGTGGGGGGTCCCAGGCCGCCGTGGTGAGGTATTCCTCCTCGTACGGCACCGCCACCCGCGACCCGTCGAGCCCCACCACGAACAGCTCGGTGACGGCGTTGGGGGTGCCGGCGGCCGGATAGCGCTGGTCGGCGGCCGGGCGGTCGGGGTTGGCCGGGTCGGCGATGTGCCAGACCCGGACCGGGGCCTCGTCGGCGCGCTCGACCAGCAGCGCGTCGCTCGACGGCGCCCACCAGTAGCCGCGCATCCTGTCCATCTCCTCGGCGGCGATGAACTCGGCCAGCCCGTACGTCACCGTCTCCGACTCCGGCGTGGCCAGCGCGCGGTCCTCGCCGGTGATCAGGTCCTGGACGCGCAGCGCCCCGCCCGTGACGTACGCGACATGTCGCCCGTCGGGCGACAACCGGGGATCGATGACCGCTCCCGGGACGTCCAGCCGCCGTGCCTGGCCGCTCGCCAGCTCGACGACGTAGAGACCGCCGGACAGAGCGAAGCAGGCCTGCGTCACGTCCTTGTCGGTGGTGTACGCGACGACGCCCCCCGCCGCTTCCCGGCTGCGCTCACGTCTGGCCCGCTCCTCGGGAGGCAGGTCCTCGTCGTCGCCGTGGAGCGTACGCGGGTCCACGACCAGGCGCTCGACGTGGGTGTCGGTGTCGAGCTCCCACAGGCAGGTCACGGGATCGGTGCCGGACTTCGTACGCAGGAAGACCACCCGGCCGCCGTCCGGAGAGATCGTGAAGCCCCTGGGCACCCCGAGGGTGAAGCGGCGGGTCCTGGCAGACAGGCGCGGGAAGCTCTCGCTCATGGCCCCAATCCTGCCATTGGGGAGTCACTACTTGGTCGTCACGATGCCCCTTTCGGGCGGCGCCACCACAGCGGCGCCCGAGGGTAGCCGCCGTCCTCCAGGTCGGCCAGCCGCTCGAAGACGTTGTACGAAGCCTGGTTGCCGCAGACCAGCACCGAGCCGAGCATCGACAGCAAGTAGAGCGGGAGCATGGGGAGGCCGACGCACCAGGCCCACTGGGTGGCGTGGCGGCCCTCGTGGAGGATGAGCCGATCGTCCAGCGCGTTCCACTTGGTCAGCACGACGTTACCCACGGTGAACGCCCCTGCGATGGGGAAGCGGTAACGGTAGCCGAAGGCCAGGATGAGCCCATTGGGACCAGATTGCCTGGTTGCGCCGCCGATAACCGAGATCAGTAGACCGAGCGGAGTGGCGAGATTGATGTAGTTCGCCGCGCGGCGGAACCGGAAGCGCCTCTTCATGCGTCCCACCCTTGACCATTCTTGACAAGTCGGAATAATGGCCCACGTCCTGAAATCTCCCACAAGAGCAGGATTATGAGATTCTCCATCCTGGGCGCGCTGCTCGGCACCGTCGCACTGGCAGGAGCCGGCGGAGTCGCGATCACCCAGACGTCAGCGTCCGATCCCCTACGATCCACTGACCGACTAGGCGCTCTAGGCGCGAACGTGGCGTTAACCACCGCCCCGACCACGAGTCCGACCCCAACGGAGAGCCCCACAACCGGGGAGTACACCGCCACGACGAAGGTAGTCAAGAGCCGTGGCGTCTCGTTCCTCGACGTGTCCGTCACGGACGCGGAAGCCGCCGTCTTCTCGGTCAAGCAGAAGGTGTGCAAAGGCAGGTCGTGCAAGACGGCCAAGGTCAACGTCCTGGTCAACGAGGGCTCGGGAGAGTCCACGAAGAGGCTGGGGTGGGGCACGTACAAGAAACGCGGCAAGCCGACCGTCACCGTGACGCCGCTTCCGGCGCCCACGGTGACAGAGCCTGGCCCGACGGTCACGGTCACCGAACCCGGTCCGACGGTCACTGAGACAGTGACCTTCACCTGTCAGCCGGTTGCCGCCGAGCCGACGGAAACCGTCACGCCGACGATCGTCCCGACAGAGACGGGGACGCCGACGAGCACGGATTCGCCGCCGGTGACCGACACCCCTACGCCGATTCCTACTGACACCGCGACCGAAACTCCCACTGGAACCCCGACCGAAACCCCGACCACGACCCCGACCGAGACCCCGACCGAGACACCGACCACGACTCCGACCGAGACTCCGACGACGACACCGACCGACGCTCCCACCGACAGCGTGACTCCGACGGAGACCTCCTCGGAGATCCCCACCTGTCCGCCGCCGGCGGAGGAGTCGCCGACGGAGGTCCCCTCGGAGACCCCGACGGACACGGCGACGCCCACCGGCAGCAGCGTCCCGACGGAGACCCCCTCCGAGAGCCCGACCGCCACGGCGTCGGAATCGGCCAGCACTCCCGCCCAGTAACGTCACGGGACAGCGACCGACAAGCGGGCCAGGCCAAGCGCCTGGCCCGCTGCACGCCCGGACTGTCGCTAGAGGGTCTTGTACTGCCCGTCGTGGTACAGCAGCGGCGCCCCGTCCGCGGGTGTGTCGAGCGCCGTCACCCCGCCCACCACGATCGAATGATCCCCGCCGTCGTGCACCGCCGTCGTAGCGCACTCGATCGTGGCGAGGGCTCCGTCGAACAACGCCACCCCCGACGCCCCCCGGTGATGCGACCACCGTACGAGCTGCCCGTTCAGCGGTCTTCCCCGATGGGCGAAGAAGCGCGAGGCGTCCTCCATGGACGCGGGCAGCACGGAGACCCCCCACACCCCCGCCTCCATCACCGCGTCATGGAACCGGGCCACCTTCTCCGCGCAGAACAGCACGAGGAGCGGATCGAGGGAGACGGAGGTGAACGAATTGACCGTCATCGCATGATCGAGGCCATCCACCCTGGTCGTGACGATCGCGACCCCGGTGGCGAAGCGGCCGACTACCTTGCGGTACGTTGCCGGGTCCACCGGCCGCTCGATCGAATGCACGAACGCTACTTTATGCCTCTACATAGAGTTCTTCTGAGGGTACCCATGCAAGAGCCACGATCCACCCCGTGACGTGGGCGAAAGCAGATAGGCGGCCACAATCGCCGCCAAACCTCCGTAAAGGTACACGTACCCGGGCGCGCCCTCCGCGATCACGAGGTCCCCTCCGCCCAGCTGCAGCGTGAACGGCATCGTCACCAGCAGCCATCCGAGCGCCGTGACGAAGGCCCCGAGCCTGGCCCGCATCAGCTTGCCCGCCCCCAGGCAGACCCCCAGCAACGCCAGCACCCACCCGATCGCGGAAACGGGGACGGGGAGGGGCTCGGCCTGCCACAGCAGCACCGGATGCGTGAAACCGCCCACGACCCCCATGACGACACCGAGCACGAACAGCATGCCGTACGCCGCCCCACCGAGGGCCGACTCGGCCTGGCTGCGATGTTCCATGTCGAACGAGGTTAGTCGATGCCCGCGAACAGATCGTTCTCGCGGTCGTGCGGTTCGCCCAGTCCGCCGGCCTCGACGGGCGCACCGGGCACCGGCGGGCCGGGCACGCCGAAGGCCAGCGTGTAGTGCTCGACCCCGAGGATCTCCTGGCCGATGTTGTTGGACAGCGCGAACCACGGGTCGTCCACGCTGATCTGCGTGGCGTGCGCCCGCATCGCCGCCATCTTGCTGCCGGTCCACGGGCGGGCGTCGATCTCTGTGGTGATGTCCGCGTCGGCGGTGCCGAACGGCATGTCGTCCACGTCCTCGATCAAGAAGTCGACGTCGGCCTCGCGCAGCGCCTCCACCGTGCGCCGCATGACGGACCGGGCGAGGGCCGTGTGGTAGAACTTCGCGATCTGCCACGGCTCGCCCTCGCCGAAGTCCGGGTTCGCGGCCAGCTCGAACGCTCTGCGCGCAACCCGGTGGGCCTGGATGTGGTCGGGATGCCCGTAGAACCCGTTGTCGTCGTACGTGACGAGCACCTGGGGCCGTACCTCTCGGATGACCTTGACCAGCTCACCCGCGGCCTCGTCGAGGTCGGCGCGCCAGAACGCCTTGGGGTGGTCGTTGGTGGCCGCCCCCATCATCCCGGAGTCGCGCCAGCGCCCGGCCTCGCCCAGGAAGCGGTGGTCCTCGACGCCGAGCGCCTGGCAGGCGGCGGCGAGCTCGCCGATCCGGTACGGCCCGAGCGCGTCGTCCTGGTCGGCGGCCAGATGGGCGAGGTCCTTGGGGATGATCTCGCCTTCCTCCCCGAGCGTGCAGGTCACCAACGTGACGTGGGCGCCCTCGGCGGCGTATTTCGCCATGGTGGCGCCGGTGCCGATCGACTCGTCGTCCGGATGGGCGTGCACGAGGAGCAGCCGTCGGTCAATCATGGGGCTAGAGCGTAACAGTGGCCTGTCCACCTCCCCTGAGGGAGCGGCCTCTCCCTGAACGAACGGGCGGGTGTCAGCTGGGCGATCTCTGCATACGGCTGCTCGGCACTGCCTGCGTTCGCCGTGGCGGAGCCTTCAGCGTATCCAGCGGAGGCGCGCGGCCTCTGAGGGCAGGGTGCGGGACAGGAGCCAGGCCAGGGCCGGGAGGAGCAGGGCGCCGTGCATGAACACGGCGTGGGCGGGCTTCAGCGTGGTGGCGAAGCCCGCGCGCACGGCCAGGCGCATGCTCGGCGCGACGTCCGGATCGGGGCGGAACGCGGCGACGGTCATGGTGATCGCGATGGCGATGAGGACGCCGCCGCCTGCCGCCAGGGTCCTCGAGACGGTGGTGTCGAAGGCGGTCTCCCACGGCCCGCCGTCCACGACGAACACGCCCAGGTGAACGAGGCCCACGAGCACCAGCAGGGCTCCGATGAGGTACCAGAGGCGATTCATGGCGCCCATGCTGGCAGGAGGGCGGCGGACGGCCCGTCGGCTCAGGGTCTGGATCGCGTCTACAACCGTGGTCGTACGGTCAGGGGCTCAGCCTGAGGGTGTGGACGGCCGCCTTCTTGACCGACTCGGGTTTCGAGTACATCGGCAGCAGCTCGCCCCGCGCCCACGCCTCCGCCTGATCCCAGTAGTTGTCGTGGAAGGCGTGCCCCGACGCGCCCGTCAGGTTGATCCACTGGGACTTGTTCATGTCGGAGAGGTCGACGATCATGCGCATCGACGGCACGGCGGTGATCTCGTACCCTCTCTGAACGTTCCAGCCCGTGGCGTTGACGGCGTCCTTGCTCCCCGCCACGGAGAGCGGGCCGCGGTTGAACAGCGCCTCGACCGGCCCGATCCCCGACGTTCCCAGCGAGCCGTTGACCAGCTCCAACCGGTGGAGGTCCCCCCAGCGCCAGGACTTGACCTCCGGTCCGAGCCGGTCGGCGAGCTCCTGGTACGCCGAGGCCAGCGCCTGCCGGAGGATGTCGTCGCGGGTCTCCTTGCGGTTCTTCGTGGTCACGTCGTCCCAGAAGGGGTCGTCCGGGGAGTCGAGCAGGCGCCTGACGACGTCATACCAGCGGTCGCCCCCGGCGGGCCTGGCGGCCGCCGGCAGGTCGTCGTTGAACGTCAGAATGAGCACCTGGCGCCACACGGCGTTGAAGTAGGCGGCGGGGGTCGAGTCGAGACCCTGCGTACGGTCCCACGTCTTCAGCAGCTGCCTGGCCTCGCCGCTCGGCCCCGCCAGGTCCACCCGCATCAGGGCCGGCACCAGCGTGTCCGCGAAGCCGTTGTACGTGTCCTGCTGGATCGCCGACATGGTCGCCGCGTCGATCGGGCCCTTCTTGAGGGCTTCCTTGATGCGCTCGCGAATGCGCTCGGAACGGTAGCCGTGCGCCCAGTCCTTGGTCAGGAGGGGTTTGTAGCGCTTCGGGTCGATGACGGCGTTGTTCGCCGTGACGATGAACCCGTCCGCCGGGTCCTCCACCGAAGGTAACTGGTCGTACGGGATGGGGGCCGTCTTCCAGTCGTACTCGCCCGTCCATCCCGGGACCGGCCAGGTGCCGTCGCCCTTCTCCCGTACGGGGATGCGTCCGGGGGCCTGGTAGCCGATCTTGCCCGTGGTGTCGGCGTAGACCAGGTTCTGGGAGGGCACGTCGAACAGCGCCGCCGCGGCCTTGAACTCCCCCCAGTCGGCCGCCTTGTTCAGCGCGAAGACGGCGTCGGCCGTTCTGCCCGGCGTCAGGGCCGTCCACTGCAGCGCCACCGCGTTGGCCTCGCCGCTCGGCCGCGCGTCGTCCATCACCTCGTTGATCAGCGGGCCGTGCCGGGTGCTCCTGACGGTGATCGTGACGGGGGTGCCGCCCGCCACCTTGATCTGCTCCTGCCTGGTCTCCAGCTTCTCCTGCTGGCCCTTGTACAGGTACGTGTCGCCCTGCACCTTCTCCAGGAAGAGGTCCGCCACGTCGGGCCCCAGGTTGGTGAAGCCCCACGCGATCTTGTCGGTGTGCCCGATGACCACGCCGGGAACGCCCGAGAACGTGAACCCGGTCACGTCGTACGGGCACTCCTCCGAGAGCTTCCGGCAGTGCAGCCCCGCCTGGTACCAGACCGAGGGCATCTGCGGGGACAGGTGCGGGTCGTTGGCCAGCAGCGGCTTGCCGCTCTTGGTGTACTCGCCGGAGACCACCCACGAGTTCGACCCGACGCCCTCGCGGTCCGCGGTGCCCATCGTGCTCGGTACGGCGTCCAGGGTCCTGGCGGCCTGGGAGAGCGCGCGGGAGGCGCGGATGCGCGGCTCGGCGTGCTGGTCGAAGCGGCCCTGCGCGACGGTGCCCTCGGTGACGATCGGGGAGTGGCGGTCGTACGGGTAGCCGGGGTAGAGCTGCTCGACCCGCTCCCTGGGCAGCTTGGTCAGCGCCAGCGCGCGGTCGATCTCGTCCTCCATGTTGGAACGCAGGTCCCACGCCATGGCCTTCAGCCAGGCCACCGAGTCGGCCGCGGTCCACTTCTCCGGCTGGTAGCCGCCGTTCTGGATCTTCAGGATGGAGTATTCGAGGCTGCGGTCGGAGGCGTTCGGGTTGGCGCTGAGCCAGGCGTTCACGCCCTTCGCGTACGCGTTCAGGTAGTCCTGGGTGTCCTGGGACAGTTCGGGTAACTCCTGCTCGGCGACCCTGTGCCAGCCCATGGTCCTGATGGCCTTGTCGTTCTCGACCGTGGCCTTGCCGTAGAGCTCCGAGAGGCGGCCGGAGGTCACGTGGCGGCGGAAGTCCATCTCGTAGAAGCGGTCCTGGGCGTGGACGAACCCCTGCGCCATGAACAGGTCCGCGGCGGTGTCGGCGTAGATGTGCGGGATTCCTGATTTATCCCGATAAATCTCTACATTTCCTTTTAGGCCCGGCAGCCGCAGCGACCCGTCCACCTGCGGGAACGACTTCCGCACCGTGTAGACGAGAACTCCTGCCAGCACCAGCACCAGTGCGACAAGAACGGTCAACACACGTGCGAACCACCGCAACGGCCGCGGCATCCACGCGTAGGGCCTCACCGACACCTCCATCTCCGCCGAACGGCACTAAGTCTGTCAGTCCTGGATCACTCCTCCGGACGCCTTCACAACCCTCGGCAGAGGACTTTTCGGACGCTGATTACGGTCGAGAACGACCGCCTCACCCGCCGTGCGGAACAGAGTCGCTGCTGGGCCTCAGTACGGGCCGGGTGTCATGACCAGGTCTGGCCCTCGGAGGTGTCCGAGACGCGGACCCCCATCTCCGCCAGCAGGTCCCGCAGCCGATCGGACTCGCCCCAGTCGCCGGCCGTCCGCGCCCGGGCACGGGCCTCCAGCAGCTCCCCGGCCCCAGGAGGCAGCACTCGCGCCTTGCCGATCTCCGTGGAGAGATCCAGCCCCAGCACCTGATCGATGTGCAGGAACGTCTCGAACTTGGCCCCGGGCGCCACCGACGGGTCACGCTCCAGCTCCCGGAGGATCCGCAGCGCGGACGGCGTGTCCAGGTCGTCGTCGAAGGCCGACTCGACCCGCTGCGCGTACTCGGAGGCCATCGGCGCGCTGGGCGACTCCGACCACTCGGCGACCCGTGCGCGCCACCGCCGCACCGTACGGTCCGCGGCCCGCAACGTGTCCCACGTCAGGTTCATCTGCTGCCGATAGCGATGCTCAAGGAACGCCATCCGCACCGCGAGCGGGTCGAGGCCGTCCGCGACCACGTCCGACAGCAGCACCACGTTCCCGGTGGACTTCGCCATCTTGCGCCCGTCGAACAGCAGGTGCTCCCCGTGCACCCAGTGCCGGACGACCTCGTGCCCGGCCGCGGAGTCGGACTGGGCCCGCTCGTCCTCATGGTGCGGGAAACGCAGGTCGATGCCGCCCACATGGACCTCGAAGCGCGGGCCGAGGAAGCGCAGGGACATGGCCGAGCACTCCACGTGCCACCCGGGGAAGCCGCGGCCCCACGGCGAATCCCAGGTCAGCTCCCCGGAGAACGGCTTCCACAGCGCCCAGTCGGCGTGGAAGCGCTTGCGGGGGTCGACGGTGTCGATGCGGTGGGCAGGCTTCACCGCATCCAGACGATTTCCCGAAATATCGCCGTAAGTGGGGAAAGTTCGTACGTCGAAGAACACCGACCCGTCCGGCACCACGTACGCGTGACCCTGCTCGATCAGCTTGGCGATCAACTCGATCATCGCGTCGATGGTCTCGGTCGCCCGCGGCATGTGCTCCGGCGGCCGGATGTTGAGCGCCGCGGTGTCGTCCTTGAAGGCGTCCTCGTAGAAGCGGGCCAGCTCGCGCACCGAGCGCTGCTCGGCCTGCGCCTGCTCCAGGACCTTGTCGGCGCCCGAGTCGGTCAGGTGGCCGACGTCGGTGATGTTCTGGCAGGCCAGCACGCGCACCCGCCGCCGTTCGAGCACCCGCCTGATCAGGTCGGACAGCACGTACGTACGGAGGTTGCCGACGTGGGCGTGACGGTAGACCGTCGGACCGCACGTGTACATGCGCAACGCCCGCCCCGCGGCGATCTCCTCGACCTGCCTGGCGCGAGTGTCGTAGATCCGGAGCATCCTCCGAGCTTAACCGCCGACGAGGAGCGCGAGCCCGACCGAGGAGCTCAACCGCCCAGGAAGCCGAGGATGTCCCGGTCGCCCCGCTCGCGCAGCCTGGCGAGCACCTCCTCGCGCGTGGCCGTGTTGGGCAGCCCGATCCTGGCCCCGATCAGCCGCAGCCCCTCCATCTCGGAGCTGATGGGAGCGGTGTAGCCGATGAGATAGAGGGCCCGGTTCACCGGCGGCATCCCGACCGGCGCGGCAGGCAGGTAGCGGGTCAGCAGCTCGCCGCCGTCCGACACGGTCAGGAACACGTGGTCGCCCTCGCTCGCCTTGGAGTCGGCCAGCACGTTGCGGATCGAGCCCATGGTCGGCTGGTTGTGCCAGCTGATCACGACGTCGCCGGACGGTGTCGAGGCGGTGAGCTGCCCGCCCGGCGCCATGCCGAGGTACGCGGCGAAGCCGGTGGGCAGCGGCGAACCGGACCCGCGCAGGTGCTCGGCGTTGACGTCCACCCGGTGCCACCAGCGGCCGTCGCGGGAGCGGAAGCTGCGCCGCGTTTCCGACACGTCCTTACGCGGCTGGTACGGCTCCGCCTCACCGCCGGGCGCGGTGCCCGCCACCCTGATCCAGCCCCGCTGCGTGCGCTCGAACCCGGGACCGCCCGAGTACGCGCGCACCGAGCTCTCGCTGACGTCGTACTTGGAGGTGAGGTTCGTCACGATCGTGCTCACCGAGGCCTCACCCCCGGCCCGCTCGATCTCTCTGGCGATCATCTCCCTGATCCCCAGGTACTCGTCGCCGCCCCACCGCGTCAGGCCGTACTTGTTCCTGTCGACCCGGCGGAAGCGCTCGTCGGCGGTGAGCTGGTTGCGGATGCCGACCAGGCTGTAGTCCTCGCCGATGCGCTCCTGGATCTCCTCGGGCGACAGCGGCGTGCCCGCCACCGCCAGCACCGCCTCGGCCTTCTCGTTGATGCTGCGCGGCCACGGCACCACGTGCTGGCCGAGCACGCGCAGCTGCGGCACGGCGAGGATCCACCGCTCGGCCACGTCCTCGCGCACGCCGAGCTGGGCCACCATGGTCACCGCCTCGCCGAGCGGGCGCGGCCCGTCGGTGAACAGCTGCCGTGTCTTCTCCCTCAGCTCGTCCGCGCCGCCCGCCACGAGCCACCCGTCGGCCTGCTCGTAGCCGGTCAGCAGCGTACGCACGAACCGCCACACCGGGATCCCCAGCGAGCGCAGCTCGGTGCGGTGCCACGGCACGGCGACCTGGAGGTCGTCGGCCGGGACCGCGGACCCCAGCCGGCCGCGCAGCCAGGAGACGTGCGCCACCAGGGCGGCCGCGTCCGGCTTGCCGAGCCAGGCCTCCACGTGATCGCGCAGGTCGCGCTCGATCTGCCTGATCCGCTCCCGCGTGACCGAG
The DNA here is from genome assembly GCF_039535785.1 of Nonomuraea helvata. NCBI lineage: Bacteria > Bacillati > Actinomycetota > Actinomycetes > Streptosporangiales > Streptosporangiaceae > Nonomuraea > Nonomuraea helvata. The sequence continues at coordinate 1,507,282 of NZ_BAAAXV010000005.1, read as the reverse complement.
AAGCGCTGCGCGAGTTCGTCGAGGGTGGCCCGCTGCGCCGCGTAGAGCCGGTCGCGGGCGATGGCCCGCTGCCGGTCGTCCAGCGCCCCGAACAGCTCGTCGATCAGCTCGGGCAGCGGCCGGTCCGGCCTGGACGGCGCGGACACGGGCAGCGCCTCGGGCGCGGGCTCCAGCAGCCGATCGAACACGCCGCTGAACAGCTTCTGCACGACGTCCTTGCCGAGCATCTCCGGCGTCCGCTCGGACTCGGCGGGATCGGAGAAGCGCAGCAACGGAAGGATGTCGCCGACCATCAGATGACCCCAGCAGGCCGCAGCGAGGTCGGCCAGGTGGCCGGCCACGGTCTGCGTCCCGACGATGGCGCACGCGCGATCGAGAGGGATCGCCTGCCACCAGGCCCCGGGCAGCTGTGGCTCCTCCACGATCGGCGCGATCTGACCAGGGGAGGTCCATCGCAGGGGTGGCGCGAGGTCGCTCAGGCTGAGGTTCATTGAGGTCCAACCGGCAATGGGAACATATATCCGCAGTTCAGACTATGTGATTAAGCTGACAAAAACGGGCTTCCTCTTCCGGAATGGGAGATATAGAGCATCGCACGCGCACGCGTGCAGGCGACGAACAGTATGCTCCGTTCGCGCTGCAGGGCACGAGCCCTGGCGTCAGGCTCTTCCGGCGGCGGCTCGGGCACCACGCCCTCCGCCACGCCGATGAGCGCCACCCGCTCGAACTCCAGGCCCTTGAGATGCTGGAACGTCGACGTCTGCACGTCCAGGCCGCTCAGCGCCCGCCTGGCCTCGCGCGCCAGCCGCGGGTTGCGCGCCCCGACGGCGATCTCGTCCGCGGGCACGCCGTCCGCCAGCCAGGACTCGATCGTGGCGCGCAGCCCGGCCAGCTCCGCTTCCGGCGTGTCGTACGCCCTGATGATCGGGCGGTCGCCGTTGCGCGTCGCGCGCAGGCCGTACATATCGGTCATGCCCTTGACCAGGCCGCTGGCCGGGGCGCCGCGCATCCGCACGGCGAAGGAGAGCAGCTCCTGGGGCAGCCGGTAGGAGATCCTGAGCGTGTACTGCACCGCGGGGATGCCCACCGCGCCGAGCGTCACCCGCGTGTCGGTGATCCGCTGGTGCGGGTCGCCGACCACGAACAGGTCATCGGGCGCCCGCGGCACCGCCGCGCGCAGCAGCCGCCACTGGGCCGGGCTGACATCCTGCGCCTCGTCCACGACGATGTGACGGTACGGCTTGCGCCCGGGATCCACGTCGTCGAGCAGATCGCCCGTCGCCAGGGAGAGCAGCCTCAGCGCCTCGTCCGTCAGCTGGGCCAGCGTACGCGCCTCCGGGCCGACCAGCGCCGGGCGGCGGCCCTCGGCGTCGGCCACGATGCGCAGGGCCAGGCGTTCGGCGTTGTCCACTTCGATCCGCTTGCGGATGACCTCGTCCGCGATCAGCCGGTCGAGCTTGGCCGACAGGTCGTCGGCCAGCCCCTGCGAGAACGTCACCAGCAGCACGGGGCCCGATCCGTGCGCGGCCAGATGGGCGGCCCGGTGCAGGGCGACGACCGTCTTGCCGGTGCCCGCGCCGCCCACGACCAGCATCGGGCGGTCGTAGCGGCCGGCCGTGGCCAGCCGGTGCTGCGGCGGCTGCAGGAACATGCACCAGTCAGGTGCGTCGAGCACCCGGTCCAGCTCGACCTTGTCGGCGACGAACACCGCCCTGTCGGGGCTGCGCCGCAGTGCCGCGTGCAGGTCCTCGGGGTCGATGTGGCCGGTCTCCTCGTCCGTCGCGCGCCAGGCCTGCAGCTCACGCCACGCGTCGGAGAGCGAGCCGCCCCTGGCGAGCACGGCCAGCGGGGCGTGCTGAGTGGGCGGGAGCAGGGGTTCGAGGGCGGCGACGTCGGCCTCGGTGGTGATCAGCCGGAACAGCGGCAGCGCGTGCACGTCCAGGCCCAGCCCCATCAGGTCCCCGTCGCAGATCGGGTCGAACAGCCCGGAGGGGCCGGCCGACCTGCGTAACGCCGGCTCGACGCGTTCGAGCGCCTCGGCGTCCCACTCCTCGACGACGCCGATCACGGGGTTGACGCCGTACCTGTGGCGGCGCGCGTACGACCAGGCGTCGGGGTCGGGCAGGACCGTGCGCAGCCAGTACACCTCCCGCTGCCGCACCACCACCCCGCGGTGGCCCTCGGCGAGCCGCAGCGTCGCGACCCGGGGGTCGCGGCCGCCCCTGACCCGCTCGGGGTGCGGGGCGCCGGCCACGTTCAGCATGAACCGGCGCAGCGCGACCACGGCGTCCCTGCGCACCGGCTGGGCCAGTGCGCTGAGCTCCCTGGGGAACTCGGGGCCGATCGCGAGCCGCGGCACCGGCTCAGTCCAGGAGTTCGAGCAGATCGCGGTCCCCGCGTTCGCGGAGCCTGGTGAGCAGGTCAGGAAGGGCGACCGGCCCGGTCATGCCGATCCTCGTGGCGATCACCCGGGCCGCCTGGTCCCGGGTGCCTCCCGGGGCCGTGTAGCCGACCAGGCGGAGCGCCTTGGTGATCTTCTCGGCGCCCTGGGCGGCGACCGGGAGGTGCCTGGCCCTGAGCACGCCCTCGTCCGACAGCGTCAGGAACAGGTGGCCGCCCTCGCGCGCGCCCACGTCCACCAGCAGGCGTTCGATGGACTCGAGCACCGGTCTGCCGTGCCAGGTCATGGTCAGCTCGCCGGCGGCGCTCCTGACCGTCCTGCTCTCACCGGGTGACAGGCCCAGGTACGACGCGAACCCGGTCGGCAGCGTGCACTCGCCTCCGCCCAGTTGCTCGGCGGTCACGTCGATGCGCAGCCACCACCGGCCGTCGGGCTGCCGGAAACAGCGCCTGGTCTGGGAGACGTCCTTCAGCGGCTGGTACGGCTTGTGCTCGCCCTCGCCGTTGGCCTCCTCCGCCTGGGGGACGGCCGGGTTGAACGCCTGGAACTGCGGCGGGCCTGGGGGAGAGGCAGCCATCTCGACCGGGCCGAACGCCGCCTGCGGCTGGAGCTGCGGCTGCGGCTCCGGCCGGGCCTCGCGCTGGGGCGCGAGCGTTGCGAGCACGAACTGCCAGGCGGGGACCTCCAGGGCGCGGATCTCCACGTTGTGCCAGTCGGCCGCGCCGATGAGCTGCTCCTTGCGGACCGCCGGGCCCAGCGTTTTGCGCAGCTCGTCCAGATGCGCCCGGTACGGGGCCGCCTCGTCGCTCGCCAGCCAGTGGTCGAGGCGGTCCCGGAACTCGTCCTCGGTGGCGGAGATCTCGGCCGGGGGGACGGCGAAGAGCTTGGCGAGCTGGTCCACGGCGGAGGGCTCGTCGGTGAAGACACGGTTCTGCGCGACGGCCCAGCTCTTGTCGTCAAGACCGGCGAACGCGGTCTCGATGAGCTCCGGCAACCCCTGCACGGGCGCCGCGCCGTTCTCCTGCGCGGGTACGGGCTCGTGCTCCTGCGCCGGTTCCTCGGCCGCGCTCTCGGCCTCCAGGGCCGCCGCCTCCTCGGCCGCCGGTTCGGGGGCGGGCTCCTCGGCGGCGTCCAGCACGGGCTGGGGGTCGGGCTCGGGCGCCTCGTCGGAGACCGGCTCGGCGTCGGCGTCCAGCACCGGCTCGCCTTCGCCGACGGGCTCGGCCTCGTCGACGGGCTCGTGCGACTCGGCGGGCTCCTCTTCGCCGGCCTCGCCTTCGTCGGGCTCGTGCGCGCCCTCGTGGGACGCCGCGACCTCCTCGCCGGCGGGCTCCGAAACGGCGTCGGCGGGCTCCTCCTCCTCGGTCGCCACGGGCTCGGGCTCGTCGATGACCGACCCGGCGGCGGGGAAGTGGGCAGCGGGCTCGGGCTCGGGCTCGTCGATGACCGACCCCGCGGCGGCGAACCGGAGCACGGGGTCGGGCTCCTCCACCGGCTCAGAGGCCGCCTCGTGTGCCACGGGCTCGGGCTCCTCGACGGCGTGCGCGGGGTCCACGGCCGCATGTGACGGCGCTTCGACGGCGTGCTCAGGCTCAGGCGCGACGGCCTGCGACGGCTCGATCGCTGCCCTGTGGGCGGCGGCGAGCGGCGCCTCCTGCGCGGCGGCGGCCGGCGCCGGGTGCGGGGGCGGAGCCACCTGCGGGTGCGCGAGACGTACCAGAACCGCCGAGAACAGCGTGTTCAGCACCGGCCGCGCCTTGATGAAGGGCTGGTCCACCAGCTCCCTGCTGGTCAGCGAGAGCAGCCCGGCCCACGATCCGGCCCGGTCGAGGGCGATCGCGACGACCGGCTCGTCCGCCTCCTCGGGATCGAGGACGTGCAGCGCCGGCAGGACGTCGCCCACCGCGGCAGCGGGCCAGTGCTCCAGGGCGATCTCCGTCAGCAGCTCGCCCAACGCCTCGGGGCCGATCGCCGTGAGGACGTGCGTCATGGGCACGCTGCGCCACCACGCGTCCGGCAGATCGGGCTGCCCTGTGAGCAGCGTGATCGTCGAGGCGTCGCTCCACCTCAAGGGTGGTACGAGGTCGCTCAGGCAGAAGTTCATCCCGTTCCGTTCACCAGCCCCTCACGCCGCCGCAGCGGTGCAGCCATAATCTCGCCGCCCACGGAACAGACCATAGTCCGGCAAATCAGCCCTACGCATCATGTACAACGCATCAACGCCGAACAGCGGCAAAGCGTAGGCGCACGTAGTCGGCCATCCAGCCAGTCTCCCTGCGGAGCGCGGGCGCGGCCAACTCGTTCACGCGATGGAGCAAGGGCTCCACGATCTCGGGCGGGAGCCCTTCGAGCACCGGCGCGGCGAACATGCGCACCCAGTCGGCGGCGCCTCCCGGGCACTCGTCGAGCGGGGTCGGCCGGTCGAAGTATTCCAGCAACCTGACCACGAAGCCTTCCTGCTCGAGGCGGCGGGCGTACTCGGCAGGCGTGGGGAAGTACCACGGCAGCTCGGGCTCGCGCAGGCCGTACTCGCGCCAGGCGGTCAGCATCGCGGCGGTCAGCTCGGCGCAGTTGCCGGCCCCGCCCATCTCGGCGACGAAACGCCCGCCGGGGGTCAGCGCCTCGCGCACGTTGGCGATCACCGCGCTGGGGTCGCGGCTCATCCAGTGCAGGGCCGCGTTGGAGAAGACCGCGTCGTACGGGTTCACGATGGTGAAGTCGTGCCCGTCGCCGACGATGAAGTTGATCCCCGGATACTGCGCCAGGGCCTTCTCGATCATCGCCGGCGAGCCGTCGATGCCCAGCACGTCGGCGCCCCTGAAGGCGATCTGCGCGGTGAGCACGCCCGTGCCGCACCCGAGGTCGAGCACGCGCTCGCCGGGCCGCGGATCCAGCAGGTCGACGAGCGGCGCGCCCTGCGTCGAGACGTAGCCGAAGCTGCTGTCGTAGGCGCGACTGTTCCACCGCTCCAAACTCGGTGTGTCGTATCGCAAGACGATCAGCTCACATTCGATCAGACATCGGGGCCCCCGTGGCCGTGCTGTCTGCTCACTTTAGAGCCTGAACGTCCCTACGACATATCAAGTCACAAGGGACTCATCCGACACTCTTGGTCCATTCTCGCTTGAGGTACTCCTTCGCCGCGTCTGCCTGCGGAATCGTCATGAGGACCGGACGGCTGGGCGCCTTGGGAAGTTTCGCGTTCTGCTCCGTGTCAAGCGTGCCCTTCATGAGCATCGCCTCGCCGCGCGCGGGGCGGGCGAAGCCTTTCTGGAGCAGGTTCTGGCCCTCGTCCGAGAGCACGAACTCCTCCCAGAGCCGGGCCGCGGCCGGGTGCGGGGCCGCCTTGTTGATGGCCAGCATGTGGTAGTCGCCGAGCGGCGCGTCCCGCGGGATCGTCACCTTCCAGGCGTCGGGGTGGGCGGCGCTGCGGGCCGCGTTGAGGTGGTCCCAGGCCACGACCACGTTGGCCTTGGCCGGATCGGTGAGCCGGCCGGCCTGCTTGAGCTTGGCGAACAGCGCCAGCCCCTGCTCCGGCCGCGGCATCCCCGCCTGCATCGAGGCGGCCATCACGCCGTCGAACGCGCCCTCCGAGCGCAGCGGGTCGCCGTCGAGCGCGACCCGGTACTCGGGCTTGAGCAGGTCGGCGAAGGAGGCGGGCGGCTTGACCGCGCGCGGGTCGTACCCGATGGACATGTAGCCGCCGTAACCGGCGTACCAGGCGCCGGCGGGGTCCTTGACGTCGTCGGGCAGGTCCTGCCAGCCCTGCACCTTGTACGGCGCGAACCGGTCGGCCCCGGCGACGGCCATGTCCATGGTCAGGTCGAACACGTCCGGCTTGAGCTGCGCGGCGGCGTCCAGCTCACGCTTGCTGCTCGCCCCCGGCTCCAGCTCGTTGACCTTGATCCCGTACTTGTCGGTGAACGTGTCGATGACCTCGCCGTAGTTGACCCAGTCGCGGGGCAGCCCGATCACGTTGAGCTGGCCCTCGTGCTTGGCGGCCTCGACGAGCCGGTCCATGGTCGTGAAGCCGGCCTTCATCGAGCCCGCCTGGACGTTGATCGGCGGCAGGCTCTTCTGGGCCGAGGGCTGCTCTGTGGACGACGCGCCACATCCGGCGCTGGCGAGAATGGCTGCTGCTGCGGCGGCGCAGGTACGTACGGTCACACAACGAATACTTACTGTTGCATCCGCCCAGGTCGAGGAGGCGCGGCCGGTACGACCTTGGCCGCCACCAGCGTCTCTTCCTGGATCTCCACCAGAGTGCCGTCCCTTTTGCGAACTTTTAGAAGTCCGTCCTCCCACGACACGAGGATGCCCACCGCGTCGCGAAATCCCCCTGGAACGCGTCTACGGGTGGTGATCCGTGCCCCTATATCCTGACTTGTGATCGCGATGACGAGGCGTGCGGCCACGACTTTGCCACCCTCCGTTTCGGCCAGCTGGCAAGCACGGCAATACTAGGGCGTAGCAAACCGCGGTCAGAGTCATGCCATGGTGCTGGAGAAGAAGGAGCTCGAGGTGACCTACGTCATCGCGCAGCCTTGCGTGGACGTCCTGGACAAGGCGTGCATCGAGGAATGCCCCGTCGATTGCATCTACGAGGGCGAGCGCATGCTTTACATCCACCCCGACGAGTGCGTGGACTGCGGCGCTTGTGAGCCTGTATGCCCCGTCGAGGCGATTTTCTATGAGGACGACCTCCCCGAGCAGTGGAAGGACTTCTACAAGGCGAACGTGGAGTTCTTCGAGGAGCTCGGCTCGCCGGGTGGCGCGTCGAAGGTCGGCAAGATAGACAAGGACCACTCGGTGGTGGCAGCCCTGCCGCCGCAGGGTGAGGACCACTAGCCGGTCCTGTCCACGTCGCACGGGGAGCATCCCGGCGGGATGCGCCCCGTTGGCGTGCGCTCATGAGTACGGCAACAACCCTGGAGAACCGCGTGAACAAGCTGCCCGACTTCCCCTGGGACCGTTTGGAGCCGTACAAGGAACGCGCGCTCGCACATCCCGACGGCATCGTCGACCTCTCGATCGGCACTCCGGTCGATCCCGTGCCGCAGATCGTCCAGGACGCCCTCGTGCAGGCGGCCGACAGTCCCGGCTACCCCTTCACCCACGGCACCAAGGCACTGCGCGAGGCCGCGGCCGGGTGGCTGCGGCGCAGGCACGGCGTCACCGTCGACCAGCAGGACGTGCTCCCGCTGATCGGCTCCAAGGAGTTCGTCGCCTGGCTGCCCACCTACCTGGGCGCCAGGCGGGTCGTCTTCCCCGAGCTGGCCTACCCCACGTACGACGTGGGCGCCCGGCTGGCCGGGGCGGTGGGCACGGCCTCCGACAGCACGGTCGCGCTCGGTCCCGAGCGCGTCGACCTGATCTGGGTCAACTCCCCGGGCAACCCCACGGGCCGGGTGCTGCCCGCCGAGCACCTGCGCAAGGTGGTGTCCTGGGCGCGTGAGCGCGGCACGATCGTGGCCTCCGACGAGTGCTACATCGAGCTCGGCTGGGAGGAAGAGCCCGTCTCGATCCTCCACCCCGACGTCTGCGGCGGCTCCCACGAGGGGCTGCTCGCGGTCCACTCGCTCTCCAAGCGCTCCAACCTGGCCGGCTACCGCGCCGGGTTCGTGACGGGCGACCCCGTCCTGGTCAAGCGGCTGCTGGAGACGCGCAAGCACGCCGGCATGCTCATGCCGCAGCCCGTACAGGCCGCCATGACGGTCGCGTTCGGCGACGACGCGCACGCCGACCGGCAGCGCGAGCTGTACGCCGCCCGCCGCGCCCTGCTGCGGCCCGCGCTCGAGCGGGCCGGGTGGCACATCGACCATTCGACGGCCGGACTGTACTTCTGGGCGTCGAACGGGCAGAGCGCCTGGGACCAGGTAGCCAAGCTCTCCGAAATCGGCATTTTGGTCGCGCCGGGAGAGTTCTACGGATCGGCTGGTGAGCGGCACATCCGTATCGCCGTCACGGCGACTGATGAGCGGATCGGTGCGGCGGTGCGCCGCCTCCAGTAGGATCGCCCGTCATAAGCCAGCCGAACGGGCTTAAAACGCATAAATTGATAAGGGCTTTTGCCGAGGCAGACCGCGAGTGGAGCGAGCTGATCGATGAGCATGACCTCCATGGTCGTACTCGGGCTGAGCGTCGCCACTGTCCTGTTGCTGCTGGGGGCCTTCCTGGCCACCCTGCGGCGAGACGGGAAGGGCCGTACGAGTGCGCCGCCGGCTGAGGTCGCTCCCGTCGGGACCCCGCTGCCGGCGCCGGTGAGCGTGCCCGGGCATGCCGGCACCGACTACACCGACCCTCGCACCATCCGGGTCGGCGACCGGATCGAGGTGCACGGGTCCCCGGCGCGTGTGCTCGGCGCCATGCACATCTCGTGGCAGGGGCAGGAGTGGACCGAGTACCTCCTTCGTGACCGCACGCGCCGCTTCCAGTGGCTGTCGGTGGAGGTGCACGCCGGTGACCCGCCGCACCTGGAGGTGGAGCTCTGGACGGACGTGCCCACGCAGGGCATGGTCCCGGCCAAGAGCATGTTGATCATGGAGGGCGTGGAGTTCTTCCCGATCGAGCGCGGCACGGCGGCCTTCCGCAGCGAGGGCGACACGGGGCACCCTGAGCGGGGCCTGCTGGACTTCGCCGACTACCGCGCCTCGGACGGGCGGCTGCTGTCGTTCGAACGCATCCAGGGGCAGTCCTGGACGGCCAGCTACGCCCAGCCCCTGCCGCCCGGCTCCATCACCATCGTCCGCCGCGCGTCCTGACGGGCGTCAGGAGAGCTCCACCTGGGCCGTGGTCGACTTGCCGCCTGCCTGCCAGCCCTCGAGCCGCATGTCGTTGGACCAGGTGGCCCCCGCATACCCGACGTGCCGCAGCGCGTACTTCTCGGCGTGGGCCACCGACCAGGCGGCGATCAGCCAGCCGCGCTTCTTCGTGGTGACGGCCGTGCTCCCGAGCGCCCGGGCCAGTTGCTTCCGTGCCTCCTCGGTACGGGGCTGCGGCGCCGGGGCCTTCTTGTCCGGCGGATACCAGCAGTGGACGGCCTGGGGGACACGCCCGGTGAAGGCGGCGGCGAGGATCTTGGCGTCACCCTCGTGCTCCGCGTACGCGTAGCCGCCCGCCGAGCGCTGCACCTCCTGGGCCGCGTCCGCCACCGGGATCTTGCGGTAGTTCTTGACCTTGACCAGCGCGGCGAAGAACTTGTTCGTGGCGTAGACGGGATCCATGAGCTGCTTCTTCTTGCCCCAGCCCTGCGACTCGCGCTGCTGGAACACGCCCACCGAGTCGCGGTCGCCGAAGGCGAGGTTTTGGAGCTTCGACTCCTGCATCGCCGTGGCGTACGCGATCACCACGGCCCGCTCGGGCAGCCGGCGGCGCGCCGCGACGGCGGCGATGGTGGCGGCGATCTGCGCCTGCTCGGGGTAGAGGTAGAGCTCGACGCCCGAGTCGCGCACGGTGCAGTGGGCCTCGGGCACGGCCATCGGCGTGGCCTTCTTGAGCAGGTGGTAGAGGCCCACGGAGATGCCGACGGCGAGCACGATCACGATGATCGCGATGGTGATGACTCCACGGGAGAAGCGCAGGCGCACCCTGAAGAACCTACCCGGCCCGGATAAGCTCCCTGGCCATGAGTGATCTGAGCAGCTCCTCACCGCTCTCCGCGGTGGTGGACGAGTTGTGGGAGCGTCGTGCGGAGCTGTCGCCGGCCGATGCGGAGGCGCGCCAGGCGATCGTCGGCGCGGTGGACCTGCTGGACCGTGGTGAGGCCAGGGTCGCGCGCGTCGTGGGCGGCGAGGTGGTCGTGGACGAGCGCGCCAAGCGGGCCATCCTGCTCAGCTTCAAGGTGCTCGGCATGGCACGCTCGCAGGTGGGCGACTTCCAGCACCACGACAGGATCCCGCTCAAGAGCTCGTTCGAGGGGGTGCGCGTGGTGCCGGGCGCGATCGCCCGCTGGGGCTCGTACCTGGCGCCCGGCGTGGTGCTGATGCCGTCGTTCACGAACATCGGCGCGTACGTCGACGAAGGGACCATGGTGGACACCTGGGCCACGGTCGGCTCGTGCGCTCAGATCGGGAAAAATGTGCACTTGTCGGGTGGGGCCGGCATCGGCGGCGTGCTGGAGCCGCCGAACGCGGCGCCGGTCGTCGTCGAGGACGGCGCGCTGATCGGCAGCAGATCGATGATCGTCGAGGGCGCCCGGGTGGGCGAGGGCGCGGTCGTCGGCGCGGGAACGATCCTGTCGGGCTCGATCCCCGTGATCGACGTGCAGACCGGCGAGGAGCTGGCCCGCGGCCGCGTTCCCGCCTGGTGCGTGGCCGTCGGCGGCACCCGGCAGAAGGAGTTCCCCGGCGGCACGTTCGGCCTGCCGTGCGTGCTGGTGCTCAAGCGCCTGGAGCCGGGGCAGCGACACGACAAGGCGGCGCTCAACGAGGTGCTGCGCGAACACGGAGTGGACACCTGATGCTTGACCTGACGCAGGACGTACGCGCCCTGACCGCCGCGATCGTGGACATCGAGTCGGTGAGCGGCGGCGAACGCGCGCTGGCCGACGAGGTGGAGCGGGCGCTGTCCGCGCTGCCGTACCTGAAGGTGGACAGGTCGGGCGACACGGTCGTCGCCCGCACGGAGCTGAGCCGGGCCGAGCGCGTGCTGATCGCCGGGCACCTCGACACCGTCCCCGTCGCGGACAACCTGCCCAGCCGGGTGGAGGGCGACCTGCTGTACGGGTGCGGCACCTCCGACATGAAGGCCGGCGTGGCGGTCGCGCTCAAGCTGGCGGCCACCGTGCCCGCGCCGAACAAGGACGTCACGTACGTCTTCTACGACTGCGAGGAGATCGAGGCCGAGCGCAACGGCCTCAACCGCGTGGCCAGGGAGCACCCCGACTGGCTGGCCGCCGACTTCGCGGTGCTGATGGAGCCGACCGACGGCGTGATCGAGGGCGGCTGCCAGGGCACGCTGCGCGCCGACATCACGGTGCGGGGCAAGCGGGCCCACAGCGCCAGGTCGTGGTTCGGGATCAACGCCATTCACGGGATCGAGCCGGTGCTGGCCAGGCTGAACGCGTACGAGGCGCGGCTGCCGGTCGTGGACGGGCTCGAGTACCACGAGGGACTGAACGCGGTCGGCGTCCGGGGCGGGGTCGCGGGCAACGTCATCCCCGACCTCTGCGTGGTGACCGTCAACTACCGGTTCGCGCCCGATCTGACGATCGAGCAGGCGCAGGAGCACGTACGCGAGGTGTTCGACGGGTTCGAGGTGGCCTTCGTCGACGCCGCACCGGGGGCCAGGCCGGGGCTGACGCATCCGGTGGCGGCGGCCTTCACCGCGGCCGTCGGCGGCACGCCCCGCGCCAAGCTGGGCTGGACGGACGTCGCCCGCTTCTCGGCGCTCGGGGTGCCCGCCGTCAACTACGGTCCGGGGGATCCGAATCTGGCGCACCAGCAGGGCGAGTACGTGTCGCTGCCGAAGATCGTCGAGAGCGAGCGGGCCCTGCTCGACTGGCTGACAAAATGAAAGTGGCCTTCCTCGCCGGCCATTTGGCGGGGAAGACCACTTTCAGTCCCGAGCAGCACCCTCGGCAGTTAGACGCAGGTCAGTCGAAATCCGGTTCCCTCGTTTTTTCAAGATTTTTTAGCGCGGTGGTTCGCACGGTTCACCAGGGGTTTCGCACTCAGACCACCTACGTGTCGCCAGAGGAACTACCGTGGCGAGCATGAAACAGTCACGTCCTGAACGCCGTCAGGGTCAGGCGGTCGTCCGCGGTCACCTCGTCCCCAGCTCCACGCACGACCAGCGCCTGCTCGCCCGCCAGGGGCCGTCCGACTGGGTCCACATGGACCCGTGGCGGGTGCTGCGGATCCAGGCGGAGTTCGTGGAGGGGTTCGGCCAGCTCGCGGAGGTGCCGCAGGCGGTCACGGTCTTCGGCTCCGCCCGCACGCCGGAGGGGACGCCTGAATACCAGATGGGCCGCGCGCTCGGCCGGGCGCTGGCCGAGGCGGGCTACGCGGTGATCACGGGCGGCGGGCCGGGCGTCATGGAGTCCGCCAACCGCGGCGCGAGCGAGGTCGACGGCGCGATGTCGGTCGGGCTCGGCATCGAGCTGCCGTTCGAGCAGCGCATGAACGACTACGTCGACCTCGGCATCGAGTTCCGCTACTTCTTCGTGCGCAAGACGATGTTCGTCAAGTACTCGTGCGGCTTCATCACGCTGCCCGGCGGCTTCGGCACGCTCGACGAGCTGTTCGAGGCGCTGACCCTGGTGCAGACCCGCAAGGTCACGTCCTTCCCCGTGGTGCTGATGGGCAGCGAGTTCTGGGGCGGGCTGCTCGACTGGATCAAGGGCACCCTGCTGAGCACCGGCAAGATCGCTCCGCAGGACCTCGACCTGATCACCGTCACCGACGACGTGGACGAGGCCGTGCGCATCATCGTGGACGCCGACCGGGCCCGCTCCAAGCAGTTGGAGGAGGAGCTGGAGGCCGCCGAGGCCCAGTACGCCGAGCCCCAATAGGCTTCCTCGATGTGAACATCTGCGTCTTCTGCGCCTCCAGCCAGAACATCGACCACAAGTACATCGACCTGGCCGCACACGTGGGCGCCGAGCTCGCCAAGCGGGGCCACACCCTGGTGAGCGGCGGCGCCACGGTCTCCTGCATGGGCGCCGTGACCTCGGCCGTCCGCGCGGCCGGCGGGCGCACGGTCGGCGTGATCCCGCAGGTGCTGGTGGACATCGAGGTCGCGGACGAGGAGTCGGACGAGCTGATCGTCACCGCCGACATGCGTGAGCGCAAGGGGGTCATGGACGCGCGCTCCGACGCGTTCCTCGTGCTGCCGGGCGGCATCGGCACCCTGGAGGAGCTCTTCGAGATCTGGACCGCGCGGGTGCTCGGCATCCACGACCGCCCCTTGGTGATCCTCGACCCCTGGGGCCTGTACGCCCCGCTCAAGGAGTTGATGAGCCACCTGTACGACGAGGGCTTCACCCGGCCCGACGTCTTCGACGCGATCTCCTGGACCACCACCGTGGACGAGGCGTTCACCCACCTGGAGTCGCGCGGCCAGCCGGTCAGGCCCAGCATCGCCGAACTGGGCGAGGCCGCAGGCTGACCTGCGTGCTCACCACCCGGGACTTCGCAGGTTGGGGCAAGTGCCACGATGGTGTGAGTACGATGCCAATGTGCTGGTCATACTCGCCATCGCCGCCATCGCCATTCTGGCCTGCGTGGTCCTGGTCTCCATCGGCAGGGGCGGAGAGCTGACCGCGTTCCCGCCCGATGTGCCGCCGCTCGACCTCCCCGAGCCGGGACAGCTCACGGCGGTCGACTTCATGGCGCTCCAACTGCCGGTCAACCTGGTCGGATACCACACGGCGAGCGTCGACGAGACCCTGCGCAGGGCCGCCAACGCCATCAGCGCGCGTGACACGCGGATCGCGGTGCTGGAGCAGCGGGTCTCCGAGCTGCTGGCCAGCCGGCTGCACGCGCGCCAGGAGGTGTACGCCGCGCCGGGGGCCGGTCCCCGTACTGAGCACTCGCCCGATGCGCCGGCCGTCGCCCGCGAGCTGCCGGAGTCGGGCGACCCCGTGTCGTCCAGCGGCACCGCGGTCTCCTGGGACGGCACCGCCGACCTGCGCCGCCCGCCGGAGGACCCGGAGTGGCGGATCCCGCCGGAGGACGCCGTGACCGCCGCCCCGGAGAGCGAGCGTACCGAGACGGAGTCCCCGGCCGATGAGCTCCCGGCTGATGAGCCCGCCGCCGAGCCCGCGGCCGACGACTCGGACACTCCTGCGGCGGCGCCCGTGGACGAGTCCTCCGAGCCCGGGGAAGGGGCCGACGAGGGGCCTGAGGGAGTGAAGAGCGGCGAGAGCGACCTCAAGACGGGCGACGACGAGGCCCAGGGCGACGAGAAGCCCCAGGGCGACGAGGAGGCCGTACGCGTCGCGCAGGGCAAGGACGGGGACGAGCGCCGGTGACCGAGCTGATCCGATGCACCTGGACGGGTATGGCGGCGAACCCGATGTACATCGCCTACCACGACGAGGAGTGGGGCCGCCCGCTCAGAGGCGATGACGCGGTCTTCGAGCGCGTGGCGCTGGAGGCGTTCCAGTCGGGCCTGTCGTGGCTGACGATCCTGCGCAAGCGGGAGAACTTCCGCGCCGCCTTCGACCGCTTCTCCATCCCCAAGGTCGCCTCCTACACCGAGCAGGACGTGGAGCGCCTGCTCGGCGACGTGGGCATCGTACGCAACCGGGCCAAGATCGAGGCCGCGATCAACAACGCCAGGGCCGCCATGGACCTGCCGGATGGCCTGTCGGACCTGGTGTGGCGCTTCGCCGACCCCGACGCGCCCGTGCCGGGTTCGATGGCCGACGTGCCCGCGACCACGCCGGGCTCCAAGGCGCTGGCCAAGGAGCTGAAGAAGCACGGCTTCAGGTTCGTCGGCCCGACCACGGCCTACGCGTTGATGCAGGCCATCGGCTTGGTCAACGACCATATCGAGGGCTGTGTGGCCCGTTCGCGCTGAAGGCTTCCGCGGACGTCACTCGCCGCGGAACGTCGGGCGTTCCTTGGCGAGGAAGGCGCGGGTGGCGTTCCGGTGGTCCTGGGTGGCGGCGCATTCGTCCTGGAGCTCGGCCTCCAGGGCCAGCGCGTCGGA
Source organism: Nonomuraea helvata (assembly GCF_039535785.1). NCBI lineage: Bacteria > Bacillati > Actinomycetota > Actinomycetes > Streptosporangiales > Streptosporangiaceae > Nonomuraea > Nonomuraea helvata. The sequence continues at coordinate 1,492,227 of NZ_BAAAXV010000005.1, read as the reverse complement.
CAGTGAGTGCGTGGCGGCGTAGGCCAGCGCCCGCTTGGTGGCGGCGTAGGCCAGGGTGGGGCCCTGCGCGAGGCGTACGGCCAGCTCCTGGGCGGTCTTCAGCACGTCGTCGGCGGGGACCACGCGCGTCACCAGGCCCAGCTCCAGCGCGCGGGCCGCGTCGAGCGGCTCGCCGAGCAGCAGCAGCTCGGCCGCGCGGCCCCGGCCCACCAGGCGCTGCAGCGTCCACGACGCGCCCGAGTCGGGGACCAGCCCGATGCCGGAGAACGCCAGCGCGAACTTCGCCTTCTCCGAGGCCACCCGCAGGTCGCAGGCGAAGGCCAGGGACGCGCCCGCCCCGGCCGCGACGCCGTTGACCGCGGCCACCACCGGCTTGGGCATGGTGGTGATCAGCTCGATGATCGGGTTGTAGTGCTCGCGGACCGTGTCGGCCAGGCCGCGGCCCGCCTCCAGGTTGTCCGCGTGCTCACGCAGGTCCTGACCGGCGCAGAAGGCCCGGCCCGAGCCGGTGAGCAGGACGGCCCTGACCGCGCGGTCCTGCGCCGCGCCGCGCAGCGCGGAGAGCAGGCCGTCCTTGGCCGCCGCGGTCAGCGAGTTCATGGCTTCTGGGCGGTCGAGGGTGATGGTGGCGACGGCGTCGGCCACGTCATAGCGGATCACATCAACTCCCTGTCGACGAACGCGGCGGCTGCGGGCAGCAGCCGGGCGGCCTCCTGCTCGAAGTAGATTCTGGCCTTCTCACCCGGCCACCCCGCGGGCAGCAGCTCGGGTGGCAGGCCCGGGTCGCGGAACAGGAAGTTGCGCCAGCCGTGCACGAGCCTGCTCCTGGTGGCGAAGACCCGGTCCGCGGGAGACCGATCGGGCAGTGCGCTGATCAGCGTGACAGCCTCGGCCAGCCATTGCTCGTACGCCTCGCCGATGGCGTCCAGATCCCATGCCCGGGCCACCAGCTCGCGCGGGTCGCCCTCGAGCGCCGCGTCGAACCGGTCGGCCCGCACGCCCTCGGTCTCCAGCAGGTGGTCGAGCTCGATCGACGACCGTGGACCGATCCACGTCGTCTCCGACAGCGACGCGTACCCGAGGAACGCCAGGTCGGCCCTGAGCCTCTCCCTGCGCGGCCGCTCCTTGACCGGCTCGAAGACGATCAGGTGCCACCGGCCGGGCCAAGTCAATGTCCCGGCTCGGTAAATTCTCAGCGCGGCCTCGTCCAGACGCCTGACGCACTTCGGCGTGAGCCCGTAGCCGGCGCCCTGAGGCAGCCTGGTCGGCCGCAGCCATCCCTGACGCACCATGCGTGAGACGGCGGTGCGGACGGCGGGAGCGGCTATTTCCAGGGGCTTCATGAGCCTGACGAGCGCGGCGACGGACGCCTGTCCACCGCGCGAACGCAGGTGGTCTCCGTAGAGATCGAACAGAGCGGCGCGAGCGTGCACGAAGTCCAGTTTGGACGTCAACGCACATCTCGACAACGCATTCTGGGAGGAGATCGTTACCCATGAGCGCTCTCGATGCGGGAGAATAGGACATCACAGAAGACGTGAATGCGCCGACCACCCCCCATGGGCGGTCGGAAATCGCGGGCCGCGGGAGCCCAAGGCAGGAAGGGATGCACGCATGGCGGCGATGAAGCCGCGGACCGGCGATGGTCCGCTCGAGGTCACCAAGGAAGGGCGCGGCATTGTCATGCGGGTCCCCCTGGAGGGTGGCGGCCGGCTCGTCGTGGAGATCTCCGCCGACGAGGCAAAGGCGCTCGGCGAGGCGTTGAAGAACGTCGTCGGCTGAGAGTTCCCGAAAGAGTTTGATCCACGACCCTGGCGTAATCCGGCGCCAGGGTCGCTGACGTTTGAGGAGAGGTCCCGTGCCCATTGAGACCACTGCTTCGGTGGTCGCCGAGGTTCCCGACGGCGCCGAGCTACTGGCCGTGCCTTACGGCTCCGACCTCAGCCCCGAGGTCGAGCTGCACCTGCCGGTGGGCGATCTGCTGGCCCACTACGAGGCGAAGGGCGAGGCGGGGGAGATCGTCGAGGTCCCTGTGGCGCGGGCCGACGGCGTGGGCCGGGTGCTGCTCTACGGTGTGGGCGACGGCTCGGCGCGAGCTCTGCGCAAGGCCGGCGCCGCGCTGGCCCGCAGGGCCAAGGGCAGGGACACACTGACCGTGGTGACGCCCGAGGGCGACGTGGCGGCGTTCGCCGAGGCGGCATTGCTGGCGGCGTACTCGTTCAAGATCGGTAGTGAGGGCAAGAAGCCGGTGCGGGCGCTGGCGTTCGCGGGCGCCGACGCGGCGCAGGTGCGGCGCGCGCAGGTCGTGGCACAGGCGGTGGCGCTCGCGCGTGACCTGGCCAACACGCCCTCCTCCGTCAAGAACCCCGCCTGGCTGGCCGAGCGGGCCACCGAGCGCGGGCTGCCCGTGCGGGTCTGGGACGAGGAGCAGCTCCAGGCCGACGGGTTCGGCGGCATCCTCGCCGTCGGCAGGGGCTCGGTCAGCCCGCCCAGGCTCATCCAGCTCTCCTACACGCCCGCGGAGCCGACCGACCGGCACGTGGTGCTGGTCGGCAAGGGGATCACGTTCGACTCGGGCGGGCTGTCGCTCAAGCCGACCGACAACATGAAGACCCAGAAGACCGACATGGCGGGCGGCGCGGTCGTGATCGCCGTGCTCGGCGCGCTGGCCGAGCTGGGCGCGCCCGTACGCGTCACCGGGCTGATCGCCGCGGCCGAGAACATGCCCTCCGGCACGGCCCAGCGGCCCAGCGACGTGATCAAGCATTACGGCGGGCGCACGGTCGAGGTGCTCAACACCGACGCCGAGGGCCGGCTGGTGCTGGCCGACGCGCTCGCCTACGCAGACGCCGTGCTCGACCCCGACGCGGTGGTGGACATCGCCACGCTCACCGGCGCGATCACGGTGGCGCTCGGCCGCAACGTCGGCGCCGTCTACGCCTCCGACGACGTGCTGGCCAAGCAGCTCCTCGAGGCCGCGGACGGCAGCGACGACCGGCTGTGGCGGATGCCGCTGATCGACGAGTACAAGCCCGCGCTGGAGTCGTCGATCGCCGACCTCGCCAACGTCGAGTCAGGGTCGAGGTTCGGTGCCGGGTCGATCACGGCGGCGCTCTTCCTGCGGGAGTTCGCGGGGCGGCGCCCGTGGGCGCACCTCGATATCGCCGGCGTCGGGCGCAGCACGGTGGACGAGGGCACGCTGACCAAGGGCGCCACCGGGTTCGGCGTCCGCCTCCTGCTGGAGTGGCTGACCCGCGCCTAGTCGGCGATCTTGATCGCGGCGAGGAGGCCGTCGCCCAGCGGTATGAGCACCGAGCGGAGGCGGTCGTCCGACTGCACCAGCTTGCCCACCTCGCGCAGCGCGACCGTGTCGGCGTCGCGCTGCGCCGGGTCGGCCACCCGGTTGCGCCACAACATGTTGCCGACGGCCACGACGCCGCCCACGCGCAACAGGCGGACCGCCTCTGCCAGATAGTCGGCGTACTCCTGCCGCGCGCCGTCGGCGAACACCAGGTCGTAGCCGCCGTCCGACAGCCGCGGCAGCACGTCGAGCGCCCGGCCCGAGATGAGCCGCACCCGCCCGCCGGAGAAGCCCGCCTCGGCGAACGCCTGTCTGGCCAGCCGCTGGTGCTCCGGCTCGACGTCGACGCTCGTCAGCGTGCCGTCTGTGCGCATGCCGCGTAGCAGCCACAGGCCCGAGACGCCGCAGCCCGTGCCGATCTCGACGACCGACTTGGCGTTGACGGCGGTGGCGAGGAAGCACAGGGCCGCCCCGCTCCCGGGAGGGATGGGTGCGGCTCCCATCTCCAGCCCGCGCTGTCGCGCCGCATGCAGGATGTCATCTTCCTGATGGAACTGCTCCGCATAGGCCAGAGTGGCCTCCACCGGACTGGTCATCGGCCGCCTCCCCCCACTTTCGTGCGATTGGTCCGCGTGATTGGCACCGATCGCAGCCTAGGGGAGACGCGCCGGGACGGGAACTCAGGAGGGTCCTAAGGCGTTGCAGGTTTAGACGGGCTTTGCCGGTCCGAAGGCAGCAGTGCGCACGAAGGGACGAAACCAGGCACTATGGCGGTAGCGGTGGTCCCAAAGAGAGGAGTTCTGGTGGACGAAAGCGACCACCAGGCGGATACTCCCGTGTCGTCTGACTGGACTCCTCCTACATGGGAGGAAGTCGTGCGGACGCATTCCGCACGCGTGTATCGGCTGGCGTACCGGCTGACCGGCAACGTCCACGATGCCGAAGACCTGACCCAGGAGGTCTTCGTACGGGTCTTCAGATCGTTGTCGAGCTACACCCCCGGCACGTTCGAGGGGTGGCTGCACCGGATCACGACGAACCTGTTCCTCGACATGGCGCGGCGCAAGCAGCGCATCAGGTTCGAGGGGCTGGCCGACGACGCCGCTGAGCGGCTTCGCGGCCGGGAGCCGTCGCCGGCGCAGGCGTTCGACGACGCCCATCTGGAGCCGGACATTCAGGCCGCCCTCGACGCGCTCGCGCCGGAGTTCCGGGCCGCGATCGTGCTGTGTGACATCGAGGGCCTGTCTTATGAGGAGATCGCGGCCACGCTCGGCGTCAAGCTGGGTACGGTCCGAAGCCGTATTCACCGTGGCCGGGCGCAGTTGCGGGAAGCACTCGATCATCGAGCCCCCCGTAATTCCCAACTCCCCCCGACCGTGATCCGTGGGGAGGAAGTCTGATGGCGCACCTTGGAGAACGTGTTTCGGCGCTCGTGGACGGTGAGCTCAACGACACCGAGCGCGAGCGCGCGCTGGCACATCTGACCTTCTGTGCCGACTGCAGGCAAGAGGTCGAGTCGATGCGGGCGCTGAAGTCGCGCCTGCGTTCGCTGGAAGGGCCGGCGATGCCGGCCGACCTGACGATGTCCCTGCTCCGGATGGGGGAGCCGGGAGGGCCGCTGCCACCGAGGGAGCGCCCTTTTCCCACCCGCACGTTCGGCGGGGTGCCCATCCCTGGGCCGCACACCATCGCTCCGCTGGACAACCGCCCGCGCAGGGACGCCACTGGTGGGGCTACGGGCCCTGGACGCGGTAGGCGGCGCTCGACCTACGTGGCGGTCGGGGTGGTCTCCGCGGCCGTCGCGCTCGGCACCTTCTTCGCGACCACCGGCGTCGGGCAGAACAACCCGGCACCCCCGGTAGAGCTGTTCCAGCAGCCGCGGACGACTCCGGCGAGCGCGCCTTCGACCGCCACGCCTTGACCTGCGGCTATGCCTGGGTGACCGGGACTTGGCGTACTCGGCAGCGCATGGGGCATACGATCTGGTTCCAGGATTTGTCATGAGCGATTCCTGACAAATGCTTTATAACCCTCGTATGCCGCAAGAGCGAGGATTGCGGTGGCCGAGCCAAGGAGTGGTGAAATTAGATGACCGACGAGACGCGCCCCACCGAAGGACGCACGCCGTCGGACTACCCCGAACCACAGGGGCGGCCGGACTTCCTGCCCGCGGACGACTCTCTCGAAGTGCCGAGCCCGCGGCCGGAGCCGCCCGCCTCGTTCGGCACTTCTTGGGGTGACCCCTCCGGCCGTTCCTCCCCGGGGGTGCCGCCGTACGGGGGGTCGCCACCGAGCGGCCCTTCTTATGGCGCCCCGTCGTTCGCCAACCCCTCGTTCAGCGCTCCCGCCGCCCCCGAGAGCCCCTCGTACGGCAGCTCCTATGAGAACCCTTCGTACGGCAGCTCCTATGAGAACCCTTCGTACGGCAGTTCCTACGACAGCCCTTCGGGCTCCTATGAGAGGCCCTCGTTCGGCGGCGGCCAGGACAACGGGACGCGCGTCTACGAGGCGCCGATGGCGCCGATGTTCGGCGGGCCGCCTCCTTCCGGCCCCTCAGGCGGCGGAACACCACCGCCGCCGCCCCGCCAGGCCCTTCCCCTGGGCGCGGCATGGGCGCCGCCGCCCCCGGGCGCGCCGGGCTCTCGCGGGCCCAGGCGCGTACCGAGCACCGTCTTCCTCGTCTCGATCGCCGTGGCCATCGCTCTGCTGGCCTCGCTGCTCGGCAGCGTCGGCACGTACCTGCTGACCAGGACGAACGACAGCAACGACCCCTCCTACAGCCTCGGCCCCTTGCCGACGGCCGGCGCGACCAACCGGGAGCCGGGGTCGGTGGCGGGTGTGGCCGCGCGGGTGCTGCCCAGCGTGGTCTCGATCGAGGCCGGCACCGCCACCGAGGGCGCGACCGGATCAGGCTTCCTGATCAAGAACGGCTACGTGGTCACCAACAACCACGTCGTCTCTCTGGCCGCCAAGGGCGGCGAGATCCGGATCATGTTCAACAACCGGAAGACCACCTCGGGCCGCATCGTGGGCCGTGACCCCGGCTCCGACCTGGCCGTGGTGAAGCCGGAGGACACGTTCGGGACGCCGGAGATCACCTTGGGCAACTCCGACCAGGTGGTGGTCGGCGACCCGGTGATCGCGATCGGCTCCCCGCTGGGTCTGACCGGCACGGTGACGACCGGCATCGTCAGCTCGCTCAACCGTCCGGTCATCGCGGGCGACGAATCCGGCACCAGCAGCGAGGAGCCCGCGTACATCAGCGCCATCCAGACCGACGCCGCCATCAACCCGGGCAACTCCGGCGGACCGCTGGTGAACGGCAAGGGCGAGGTCGTCGGGGTGAACTCGGCCATCGCCACCCTCGGCCGTTCGGAGAGCAGCCAGAGCGGCAGCATCGGCCTGGGCTTCGCAATCCCGGTCAACCAGACGCGGCGCGTGGCCGAGGAACTGATCACGACGGGCAAGGCCAAGCGGCCCAAGATCGGCATCGTCCTGGACAAGGACTACAAGGGCCAGGGCGTGAAGATCGCCTCGGGGCCCAGCGGGGGACGCCAGCCGGTGGACCGCAACGGCCCCGCCGACAGGGCCGGTCTGAAGGCGGGTGACGTGATCCTGGAGATCGACGGGCTGACCCTGCAGGACGGGAACGAGCTGATCGCCCTCATCCGCAGCAAGGCCCCGGGCTCCAAGATCACCATCAAGTACCAGCGCGCCGGCCAGGACCACACCGCCACCCTCGTCGTCACCGCCGAGGACGAGCCCACCCCGACGCCGTCCTGAGCCGACGTGACCGCCCCTCCTTCGGCCGTCTGATGGGAGGGGCGGTATGGCGGGAATGTCGGTGATATGACCGAGGGGGGACGACCGACCTACCCATAGAAGCCCTTAGTCTGTGGATAGGCCGGGGGTGTCCTCGGAGGGTTGGACTTGCGGTAGGAGCTCACGGTGTTCGGACTCGGATGGATGGAGGTCGGAGCGCTGATCGTCATCGCGCTCCTCGTCTTCGGTCCCGACAAGCTGCCTCAGGCCGCCTCACAGGCAGGCAGGACGCTGCGCAATCTGCGCCGGATGGCGAACAACGCACGTGACGACCTGCGGGCCGGTCTGGGCCCCGAGTTCCAGAACTTCGACCCCTCCGACCTCAACCCGCGCAACTTCGTCCGCAAGCACCTCCTCGACGATCTCGAGGACGACTGGAACAACAGCAAGTCCCGTGAGCTGGAGCCCGCCGCGGCTCCGTACACGCCGGAGCCGGTGGTGGACGAGCTGGGCTTCGGGGAAGTGCCCCCGTACGACTCAGAGGCGACCTGACACACCCGCCGGTAGTCCTATAGCCCACCAAGGCGCAAAACCGCCCATATGGCCCTCTGAGGCCCTCTGCTGAGCCCCTCTGGATGGCGACCCGGTTCGCGAGTGGTGCCCGCCGTGCGCAGCCGTAAAGACCTGACGACGGGCACCCGTGACGGACCGGATGTCAGCGGGGGGAGAGGTTGAGGTGGAGGCCCTTGAGGCTGCTGGAGCGCTTGGTCAGGGTGGAGGCGATCGTGCGGAGCTCGGCGGCGGCCGGGGAGTCGGGGTCGGTCAGGACCAAGGGCTTGCCCTCGTCGCCGCCCTCGCGGAGCCGGAGGTCGATCGGGACCTGGCCCAGCAGCGGGACGCGTGATCCCAGCGTGCGGGTCAGCGCGTCGGCGACCGTCTGACCGCCGCCCTCGCCGAACACCGCGATGCGCTCGTCGCAGTGGGGGCAGGGCAGCCAGGCCATGTTCTCGATGACCCCGGCGATCTGCTGGTGCGTCTGCGCGGCGATCGAGCCCGCCCGCTCGGCCACCTCGGCGGCGGCCATCTGCGGCGTCGTCACGACCAGGATCTCCGCCGTCGGCAGCCGCTGTGCCACCGAGATCGCGATGTCGCCGGTGCCCGGGGGCAGGTCGAGGAGGAGTACGTCGAGGTCGCCCCAGTAGACGTCGGCCAGGAACTGGTGGAGCGCCCGGTCGAGCATCGGACCGCGCCAGACCACCGGCGTGTTGCCCTCCGGCTTGAACATCCCGACCGAGATGACCTTGATGTCATGGGCCACCGGCGGCATGATCATGTCTTCGACCTTGGTGGGCCGCTCGTCGGCGCCCAGCATGCGCGGGATGCTGTGGCCGTAGATGTCGGCGTCGACGATGCCGACCTTCAGGCCGCCCGCGGCCATCGCGGCGGCCAGGTTGACCGTCACGGACGACTTGCCGACCCCGCCCTTGCCGCTGGCGACCGCGAACACGCGGGTCAGCGAGCCCGGCTGGTTGAACGGGATCTCCTTCTCCGGCCCGCGGTTGCCCCGCAGCTTGGTCTGGAGGGCCTTGCGCTGCTCGGTGCTCATGACGTCGAGCTCGATCTGGACGCCCGTCACGCCGTCCAGCTTGGCGACGGCGTTGGTGACGTCACGGCGGATCGTGTCCTTCAGCGGACACCCCGACACGGTGAGGAAGACGCCCACGCGCACCACGCCGTCGGGAGCGATATCGATGCTCTTGACCATGTCGAGGTCCGTGATGGGCCGACGGATCTCGGGGTCGATGACGGTGGCGAGGGCGGCCGTCACCTGTTCCTGGGTTAGTGCCATCGAAGTCTCGGCACGAGGGAGTGCCGTCCCTCCTTTGTCGGTATATGTGACAGGCGCAGGACGCCAGTGAGGATGCCCCTCCATGGTATGAACCGGAGGCCTCGCTGAATTAATCCGTGCTGTTAGATGTCTGTGCAACAACGTCTTAAGGTTACTCCGTGACTCTTCTGCGCGACGACGGCCTGACCGCCGAGGAGCTTGCGGTCTGGCGGATGTTGCAGCGCGCTCAGGTGCGCATCACCCGCCACCTCGAGGCGGAGCTGCTCGTCGCCCACGACCTGCCGCTGGCCTCGTACGAGGTGCTCATGCAGCTGGCGGAGGCGCCGGAGCGGCGGCTGCGCATGAACGACCTCGCCGACCGCGTGCTGCTCTCCCGCAGCGGCCTGACGCGGCTGATCGACCGGCTGCAGCGCGACGGGCTGGTCTCGCGCGAGGCGTGCGCCGACGACGCCCGCGGGCTGTTCGCCGTGCTGACGGAGCGCGGCGCGGCGCGGCTGGCCGAGGCGACGCCGACCTACCTGCGCGGCATCAGGGCCCACTTCCTCGACCCGCTGGGCGCCGGCGAGATCTCCCGCATCCGGTCGATGGTCGCCAAGCTCGACGTCACCGCCGCTCCTTGAGCTCCTCCACGAACCGCCCGAGCTCCGCGCGCAGGTAGTCGCGCGTGGCCACCTCGTTGAGCGCCAGCCGCAGCCCGGCGATCTCCCTCGTCAGATACTCGATCTCGGCCTGGTTGCGCTCGGCGGCCTCGCGGTCCTGCTCGTACTGGATGCGGTCGCGGTCGCTCTGCCTGTTCTGGGCGAGCAGGATCAGCGGCGCGGCGTAGCTGGCCTGCAGCGACAGCATCAGCGTGAGGAAGATGAACGGGTACGGGTCGAACTTGAGGTTCGGTGGCGCGACCACGTTCCAGGCCACCCAGACCCCCACGAACACGGTCATGTAGACGATGAAGCGCGCGGTGCCGAGGAAGCGGGCGATCTGCTCGGAGAGGCGGCCGAACGCCTCAGGGTCGTAGTGCGGCCGCAGCGTGCGGCGCAGGGCGCGCGGCTGGTCCAGTCGTTCAGTCGTCACTCTCGTCGGCCCTCTCGCGCCAGTCCTCGGGAAGCATATGGTCGAGCACGTCGTCGATCGTCACCGCGCCGACGAGCCGGCCCAGCTCGTCCACGACGGGAGCGGCGACGAGGTTGTAGTTCGCCAGGTAGTAGGTGACCTCGCGGAGTGAGAATTCCGGCCTGATCGGGTCGATCGACGGGTCGATCACGCCGCCGAGCAGGGTGGACGGCGGCTCGCGCAGCAGCCGCTGGAAGTGTGAGACGCCCAGATACGTGCCCGTCGGCGTCTCCGTGGGCGGCCGGGTCACGTAGACCTGGGCGGCGACGGCGGGCGTCAGATCCTGCTGCCTGATGTGGGCGAGCGCCTCGGCCACCGTGGCGGTGGGCGGCAGGATCACCGGTTCGCTGGTCATCACGCCGCCCGCGCTGGTCTCCGGGTAGGTCAGCAGGCGGCGGACCGGCTCCGCCTCGTCCGGCTCCATCAGGGCCAGCAGCCTGGCCGCCTGCTCGTCCGGCAGGTCGTGCAGCAGGTCGGCGGCGTCGTCGGGCCCCATCTCCTCCAGCACGTCCGCCGCGCGCTCGGGCTCCAGCGTGCCGAGGATGCCGATCTGGTCGTCGGGCGGCAGCTCCTCTAGCACGTCGGCCAGCCGGACGTCGTTCAGGGCGCGGGCGATCTCGATGCGCCGCTTGCTGGGCAGCTCGTGCAGCGCGCTGGCCATGTCGGCGGCCCGCAGCGACTCGAACGCGGCGATCAGCCCGGCGGCACCCTGGTCCTTCTGCAGCTTGTCGAACCCGGACACCTCCTCCCAGTCGACGATCCTGGGGTCGCGCCGCCTGCCCTTGTAGAGGGCGACCTTGACGATCTCCCAGGTGGACGGCTTGAGCTCCTCCATGGCCACGTCGTAGACGGTCATGGGCTCGCCGTCGGCCTCCACGGTCAGGTCCAGCATCTCGCCGACCACCAGCGTCTCGGTGGCGCGCTGCTCGAACCTGCGCATGTTGAGACGGCCGGTGAAGACCACGGCCCCCGCCTCGATGCGGCGTACGCGGGTGATCGGCAGGAACACCTTGCGGCGCGGCTGCATGTCCACCACCAGGCCGTGCACGATGGGCCGGCGGCCGATGCGCAGGCCGACCACGACGTCCCTGACCCGGCCGATCTGGTCTCCAGCGGGGTCGAAGACCGGGGTGCCGGGCAGCCGGGCCACGAAGATCTGCACGGGGTCAGGCTAACAGTGGCCCCGCATTGCGCCCCAAACGCCTCACATGTCAGTATCAAACGTGCTTAACGGTAATTACTGACCAGGTGGTGGACGATGAGGTATGCCGGGCTCGGGCTTGCGTTCGTGTCCTCGTGGTGTTTCGCGTTCTCGGGGCCGATGGCGAGGTACCTCATCGCGGCCGGGCTGGCGCCGATCGAGGCCGTGTGGACCCGGATGGCGGGCGCGGGGCTGCTGCTGCTCGCCGTCCTGGCCGTGGTGAAGCCACGGGCGCTGCGGATCCCCCGGTCGAGGCTGCCGTTCCTCGCGCTGTACGCGGTGATGGCGGTGGCGGGGGTGCAGTCGCTGTATTTCGTGGCGATCACCCGGCTGCCGGTGGGGATCGCCCTGCTGCTGGAGTTCATGGCGCCGGTGATGGTGGTGGCCTGGGTGCGGTTCGTACGGAAGGTCCGGCTCGCGCGGGCCGCCTACGTCGGGGCGGTCGTGGCCGTCGTCGGCCTCGGGATCGTCGTCGAGGCGTGGCAGGGGATGCGGCTGGACGCGCTGGGCCTGCTGCTCGGGCTGCTGGCCGGGGCGTGCTGCGCCGGATATTTCCTGATGAACGATAGCTTCGGCGACGACGTGGATCCGCTCGGCCTGATCGCCTGGGGGATGGCGGGCGCGGCCGTGGTGCTGATCCCGTTCGCCCGCCCGTGGGACATCCCGTGGGACGCCTTCACGGCCACCGTCACGCCCGACGGTGGCGTGTCGCTGCCGGTGCTGGGGGCGTACCTGTGGATGGTGCTGGTCGCGACCGTGATCGCGTACATCCTGGGGGTGAACGCCGTGCGGCGGCTGTCGGCCGCGGTGGGGGCCACGGTCGCGTCCCTGGAGGTGATCGGCGGCGCGGTGGTGGCCTGGGCCCTGGTCGGGGAGACGCTGGGGGTCTTCCAGATCGTCGGGGGCCTGCTCGTGCTGTCCGGCGCGCTGCTCGCCCAGACCGCGACCGCGAGCGCACAGCCGTCACCGGTGGTGGAGCCCGAAGGGCAGCCCCTCGAGGTCAGCCGCCAGGCGTGAGGCGAAGGACGGTGGAGTCGCGGGCCCAGCGCTCGGTCAGGTGCTCGCTGTCGGTGGCGTTGAGGCGCTCCTTGGCCAGCACCGCCACGGCGTCGGCCGCCGCGGCCTGGTCGACGACCGAGACCGCCGCCTCGAACTCCACCAGCCGGGCGCCGTTGTCCTTGCTGCGCAGCGTGACGTGGACCTGGTCGAGCGTCTCCAGGCCGGGCAGCTCCTGCTCCCCGCCACCCGTCACGAGGTAGATCGCGCCCTCGTGCCAGGCGTGCCAGGCCAGGCGGGGGCGGTCGAGCGTGAGCCAGAGGATGCCGGACTTCTTGGCGCCTTCCTCGATGGCCGCGGCGTTCTCGGTCACATCCCCGACTGTAGTCTCCGCAGCGGACCTTCCGGGAGGGCTGGCGCTAGCGTGGGCGCATGCGCTCACGTCGTTCGGTGCTCGCCGTGCCAGGCAGCAACCCCCGCTTCCTCGAGAAGGCCCAGACCCTGCCCGTCGACGAGGTCTTCCTCGACCTGGAGGACTCCGTCGCGCCGATGGCGAAGGAGGAGGCGCGCAAGAACATCGTGACCGCGCTGCGCGAGGGCGACTGGGCCGGCAGGACGCGGGTGGTCAGGGTCAACGATCTCACGACGCAGTGGACGTACCGGGACGTGATCGAGGTCGTCGAGGGGGCCGGGGAGTTCCTCGACTGCGTGATGCTGCCCAAGGTGCAGGACCCCACCGAGGTGGTCTGGCTCGACACGCTGCTCACCCAGATCGAGAAGACCATGGGGTACGAGGTCGGCCGCATCGGCATCGAGGCGCAGATCGAGAACGCCCGCGGCCTGGTGAACGCCGACGCCATCGCGGGCTCGTCCAGGCGCCTGGAGACTCTGGTGTTCGGCCCGGCCGACTTCATGGCGTCGATCAACATGCGCACGCTCGTCGTCGGTGAGCAGCCGCCCGGCTATGTCGAGGGCGACGCCTACCACTACATCCTCATGCGCCTGCTCATGGCGGCCAGGATGCACGACCTGCAGGTCATCGACGGCCCCTACCTGCAGATCAAGGACGTCGAGGGCTTCAGGCGGGCCGCCAGGAGGTCGGCGGCGCTCGGGTTCGACGGCAAGTGGGTGCTCCATCCCTCCCAGGTGGACGCGGCCAACGAGGTGTTCTCGCCGTCGCAGGAGGACTATGACCACGCCGAGCTCATCCTGGAGGCGTACGAGTACTACACCACGGTCGAGAAGCGCGGCGCGGTCATGCTGGGCGACGAGATGATCGACGAGGCCTCGCGCAAGATGGCGCTCGTCGTGGCGGCCAAGGGGCGGGCCGCCGGGCTGAGGCGTACGAAGAGCTTCACACCTTGAGCCCGATGGCGGTGAAGAACCAGAACGACGACGTCAGCCAGATCCCGATCAGCGCGGTGAACGCCAGCCCGCCGAGCACCGGCAGCGTCCAGCCGGGCGCGTCGCGCTTGGGCAGCGCCAGCATCTTCGCGGTGAACACGCCGTAGAAGAAGCAGCCGAGCAACGAGTGCGCGAGCACGCGCGGTACGTCGTACTGCAGGCCCAGGGCGTAGAGGCAGTGAAAGGCGACGGGGATCGTGAGCAGGAACGCCAGCCGTCCCGACCAGCGGTGCACGGCGGGCGGGATGGTGATCCCGAGCCTGCCCCACATCGACAGGGCCGAGACGACCTGCACGATCGCCAGGACGAACGCGCCCGTCGTCAGCCACGCCTTCATCGGCAGCGCGGCGGAGAACCCGGCCACGCCCACGGCGAACCCGGTGGGCGTGTGCACCCGTCCGTAGACGCCGAGCGCGAGCGCCGCGAGGCCGCCGGCCAGCAGCGGCACGAGGAGCGGGGTCAGGCTGCGCGATGGCTGGGGTACGGCGGTCATTGCATCTCCTCGATGAAGCCGTCCACGTCCTTCGGGTAGAGCGTGGTGCCGGCGACGGTCACGGGCGCCGTGGGCCGTTCGCCCCGCAACTGCGGGATCGGCACCTGCGTGTCGCCCTCGAACGCGGCGCCGACCTGGGTGAAGCCGCCCTTGGGGCTCTTCAGCACGATCCAGCCGGCCCTCAGCTTGGCGCCCCTGACGATCGCGGTGGCCCGGTACAGGCCCGACGGCTTGACCACCGTGGGCGCGACGAAGCTCCACTTGTGGTCACCGATCGCGACCCAGCCCTTGGCCCGGCCGCCGCCCAGATCGGCGGTGACCTTGGCGCCGCCGAACCCGGCTAGCCGCAGTTCGCCGTCCGACTCCGTGCCCTTGAACCAGGCCTCGGCCTTGCCGTCGCAGAAGTAGCCGATGGCCTTGCCGTCTCTGACCGAGAGCGCGATGAGGCCGCCGTTGCCCTTGACGTAGCCTCCGTAGTCCGCCTTGGGGATCTTCTTCGGCGCCGTTTGCTCCGCCGTGGGCGCGGCGGTCTGTGCCTCCGTCGTGGGTTCCGCGGCGTTCTCGGTGGCGGGTGGTGCCTCCGCGGCGGTGTTGGCGGCCTCGTTTCTGGCCGCCGGTGTCGCGATGACGCTGGCGACACCCAGCCCCACGGCGAGCACAGCCCCCGCCGTGAGGGTGATGACAGGTCCCAGCCTTGACATGGACTGCTCCCAGGGTCGAAATGCCGTACGACTCCGAGCATCCGCCTAAATCAGAGGACCGTCTGTGAACTATTGCGCATCAGGCGGACAGAATGGATGGGTGCAGGAGAATTTCCCGGGGCAGCAGCCTCCGTACGGCCATGGCCCTCAGCCGCCGGTCCACTCGTACGCGCCGCCCCCTCCTCCGCCGGCCTGGTTCCTGCCGATGCCTCGAGGGGTGCGTTACGACCACCTCGCCAGGACCACCGCGGTGGAGCCCTGGCGGGCGATCACGGGCACGCTGATCATCGCCGTGGGATACATCGGGCTCAGCGTGGTGATGGTGGGGGTCGGCTGGGCGGTGTCGATGTTCCTGCGCATCCCGCCGCCGCCCAACGTCGAGGGCGCGCTGTTCGGCGATCCGGTGCTCTCGCTGAGCGTGCTGTTGCTGTCGCTGGCTCCGATGGTCCTGCTGGTGCAGGGCACGGCGGCGCTCGTCCAGCGCAGGCGCCCCGGCACGCTCTCGTCCGTGGCCGGGCGGCTGCGCTGGTCCTGGCTGCTGAGCTGCCTCGGGCTGGCTCTGCTGGCGCTGGTGCTCGGGCAGGGCACACAGGCCCTCGTGCTGACGCTGTCCGGCGAGGACGCCGATCTGTTCGGCTGGGCGGGATGGTCCGGCTTCCTGCCCGCGCTCATCGTGATCGTCCTGCTGGTGCCGTTCCAGGCGGCCGCGGAGGAGTACGTCTTCCGCGGGTGGTTCGTGCAGGCGATGGGCGTGCACGTGCGTAATCCGATCTGGTCCATTCTGCTCGGCTCGGCGCTGTTCATGTCGTTGCATGGGTACTCGTGGGCCGGACTGGTCGACGTGTTCGGGTTCGGGGCCGTCATGGGCCTGCTGACGGTGCGGACCGGCGGGCTGGAGGCGGGGATCGCCCTGCACGTCCTGAACAACCTGCTGGCCTTCGGGCTCGCCGCCGCGGCGGGGAAGCTGCAGGACGCGCTGAGCCAGGGGGCGACGCCGGTTCCCTGGGAGGCGTTGTCGGGAACGGTGGTGCAGCTCGGGGTGTATGCGTTTGGTGTGTTGTATATAGCTAAGAAGCGGTCAATTACCAACGTTTCCGTCTGAATCGGGCGCGGGGTGCCGGGAATCTCGCTAGAGAGGTCTCGCTATTCCGACTGAGTCATGCTGGTCTGGTTCCTGTGGAACGGGACAGCGTCCTGATTCCACCCGTACGACAAGTTCGACCAATAGGAGGTACGGCGCGTGGCCTCCGGCCCCAGCGAACCGCCTCGGCGACCGCATGGTGACGACGACCCGCGTCCTGAGGGCGCGTCTGAACCGCACTCTTCGGAAGAGCCGAGGATCCGCCATTCACCCCCGGGTCCCACCGACGATCGGGCGCGCGGCTTACCGCTGACCTCGCCCTGGGGCATGCCGCCCTTCGCCGCCCCCGTCCCGGAGGACGAGCCGCCGGAGCCGCCCAAGGGGCGCAGGCCGTACAGCTCTCCGACGGCGGAGCCCGAGGCCGAGCCGCGCCGCCGCCCCCGCCGCATCGTCAACCGTCCCGACAAGCTCGTGGCCGGCGCGCCCGTCCATCCTCCCGAGGAGAAGGCCCGTCCCGACGTGCCGCAGGCGGACGCCGCGCCTCCCGCCGAGCCCGCGTCCGCGTCCTCCTCCGAGCCCGGGGAACAGGAGACCGCGCCTCGGAGGGAGCCTCCGTACCGGCTGGTGTACCCGGTGGAGCGGACGGCTCCGGAGCAGGACGAGGAGCCGACCGAGTCCGAGGGGCGGCACGGCGAGGACGGCGAGCCCGAGAACGGTGAGCCCAGGGACAGCGAGCCCGAGGACGGTGAGCTCCGGGACGGCGAGCCCGAGGTGCGGCGGGTCGGGCGGCCGCCGGCAGGGCGGCCCACGCGGCCCGACCTCCTCGTGGCCACCGGCCCGCCGCGCCCGCAGGGCTCGAGCGGCAGGCACCACAGAGGCCCTGCCCCGGCCGCCCTGCGCCGATCCAGCCCCGTACGCCACCGCAGCAGGGCCGTCCCCGTCGTCCTGTCGCTGGCCGTGGCGGTCCTGGTGGCCGCGGGCGTGCTCGTGTGGCAGTGGACCGACGACGAGGCCCCCGGCCTGCGGCTGGAGGCGGGCACCGGGCGATCGGGAGACGACCTGTTCACCGTCCCCGCGGCCGGCGACGGCGCCAACCAGAAGCTCAACGACATGACCTCCGTCGGCCGCGCGGTGGTGGCGGTCGGCAGCGACACGACGAGCCCGACACCGCGCCCGCTCTTCCTGTTCTCGCCCGACGGAGGCAAGAACTGGCAGCTCGGCCAGGTCAACGGCGCCTCCACCCCCACGGTCCAGCGGGTCGTCGGCGGCAACGGGCGCTGGCTGGCCGCCGGCGGGGACGGCGGGTCCGAGCGCGGCCTGTGGACCAGCACCGACGGGTTCAGCTGGACGGCCGTGGAGGCGTCCGGGCTGGCCGCGTTCAGGGCCGGTGACCAGATCAACGACATCGCCAGGACGGCGTCCGGGTTCGTGGCGGTGGGACGTACGACAGGAGACGACGGCGGGACGGGCCCGGCGGCCTGGCGCTCCGCCGACGGCAGGACGTGGGAGCGGGTCGAGACAAGAGAGCTGGAGGTACGCGAGATCAAGGCGGTCGTCGCCAAGGGCGACACGGTCGTGGCCATCGGAGCCCCCGCGGTCGGCGAGGGATCGCGGGTGCTCCGTTCGGCCGACGGCGGACGCGACTGGCAAGCGACCGACTTCCTGCTCCTCGAGGCGATGCCGCGTACCGGGACGGTGGCCGTGCTGCCCAAGGGCTTCGTGCTGGCGCCGTGGCGCAAGCGCACGCCCGCGGGCGACACCCGCGTCTACTGCTCCCCGACCGGGGCGCAGTGGTCGCAGTGCGGCTCCATGGCCGGCGTGAGCGGCGAGAGCCCCGGCGTCGAGACGTTGATCTCCTACCCGTCGGGCGTCGCGGCCGTCTCGCAGGCCACCCTCGGCCGCTACTCCGTGCAGACCAGTACCGACGGGCGCCAGTGGACCAAACGGACGGACCTCGGCGACCTGACGGGGGCGACGCTGCGCGGGTTCACGATCTCCGACGGCGGCACCCTGTTCGCGGGCGGCGACCAGGCGGCCTCCGACGTCGACAACCAGCTCGTGCTCGTGGCCTCGCCCCAGCGCGGCAACGCCTCGCGCGTGCAGCTCGGCCAGGTCGAGGGCCTGACCAGGATCGCGCGCGAGACCAGCGCGCTGGCCACTTCCGGCGGCAGGTACGTAGCCGTCGGCTCGGCCTCGGGCGACGCCGGCCTGTGGACGATCAGAGACTGGCGGAGCTGGAAGTCCATGAGCCTCGGCGGCCCCGGCAGGCAGTCGCTGGAGGACGTGGCCCACGGAAGCCGAGGCTGGCTCGCCGTCGGCGCCACCGAGACGAACGTGGCCGTCACCGACCCTCTCCTCGTCGCCTCCGACGACGGCGAGAGCTGGCGGCAGGTGAACGTCACCGGCGACCTGGCCCGCAACCCGAACGACCCCTACCTGGAGACCCACGTGGTGACGGCGGGCAAGAAGGGGTACGTGCTGGCGGGCGAGTCCAGGGACCAGGCGGGCACGACGCGCGCCGCCCTGTGGTTCACCCCTGACCTGCGGAAGTTCACCAGGTCGAAGAAGCTGCCGCAGGGCGGCTCCGGGGTGCGGATCCACGACGCCGTCGCCACCGGGGACGGCTACGTGGCGGTGGGCGGCTCCGGCGGCGCCGACCAGGAGAGCAGCGTGGTCTGGTACTCCCCGGACGGCGTGAACTGGAGCTCGCGCAAGCGCGTGACGCCACCGGACGCCACCGCGGCCGGACTCCGACGGGTCACGACTTATCAGGGCAAGCTGGTGGCCATCGGCACGGCCGTGACGGGCGGCTCTCGGCGCGCGTTCGCGGCCGTCTCGGACGACGACGGCGAGAGCTGGCAGACGGCCTGGCTGCCCACGGATCAGGCGGCGGCGGTGTACGACCTGGCCGCGGCTGACGAGGGCCTGGTGGCCGTAGGCTGGCACGGCGTTCCCGGCGAAGGCGACAGCGCCGCCTGGACCTCGCAGGACGGGCTGTCGTGGAACCGTATGGCGCTGACGAAGGACCGGCTGGCCGGGCAGGGGGCGCAGTGGCTCTCGGCCGTGGCGGTGTCGGGGTCGGAGGTGGTGGCGCTGGGCCGGTCCACGACGTACAACGCCGATCACCTGATCCTGTGGACCTCCAGCCTCACCTCGAACAGATAGTCAGCGGGGAAGCACGCCCCAGCCGGTGAGCGACTCGAGGAGCCCTTCGGAGAGCGGCAGCCGTACCAGCTCCTCCATGTCGCACCAGCGCACGTCGGCGGCGTCGTCGCCGGCGGTCGGGACGCCTCCCGTCACGCCGGCGAGGTAGTCGCGGATCACGTACGTGGCCCCGCCGAGGCCGGGACGGTCCACCGTGCCGGCCAGGCGGCCCACGTCCACCCGCAGCCCGGTCTCCTCCAGGACCTCGCGCCGCAGGCCGTCGGCGTCGCTCTCGCCGGGCTCCAGCCGGCCGCCGGGGATGGACCACAGGCCCACGCCGGGCGGACGTCCTCGTTTGACGAGAAGCAGCCGGTCGGAGGCATCGAAAATTATCGCGCCGACACAATTTACGCGCACATGACCAAGATTACGACGGGACAACGAGAAGCGCCCTTGACGGGCCGGTGCCGGAGAAAGCACCGTGGGTAGTTGTGAGAGCGGCTCCAACCTGTCCACGGTGTTTTGGCCCGCTTCACGGGCCGAGTGCATGGTCGAGCGCGTTCCGATGTGACGCGCACGGCGATGTCCTCCCGTATCAGCCTCCTTGGCCGCCGACCAGTACGGCGCTGGAGGCCATACGCAAGAGCGCGGTGGTGCCCGTGTGGCTGCCCTGGCCGCTGCCCGCCGGCTGGCTGGTGACGGGGTTCGGCGAGGTGGGGGACCAGCGCACCGGTGCCCGTGCCAGCGTGGTCGCGCTGACGGGACCCTCGCTGCTGGAAGGACCCGCCGATCTGCTCGTCATCGCGGAGGAGCCGGGCGTCGGGCTCGGCGCGGCCTTCGCCGGACTCGACGGCCCTGACCCCGGCGAGGGGTTCGACTCGGGTCCTCCGAACGCCAAGATCGATGTGCTCGGGCATCCCACCGCGCTCTGGTGCGTGGGCGGCGCCGATGACCGGGCCGTCTACGCGGGCGAGGCGATGGGCAACTGGCTGTGGGCCATCGCGTGGCCCGCCGACGCCGGTTGCATGATCGCGCTCGCCGAGCTGTCACTGCTCGACGTACGGGATCACGACCTGGATATCCCGTTTGGTGCGTTCTCTCCGCGACTCGAGGACTGAGCTCGATTCGCGCTCTGAGGCAGACGGACTAAAGTTCGGAAGCGTGACAGCGCGTATCGAGCGAGTGGTGACCGAGGGCGTCGTCGAAATAGACGGCACCGAGCACAAGGTCGAGAACAACACCTGGATCGTCGGCGACGACGACGAAGTGATCGTTGTCGACGCGGCGCGTGACGCCGAGAAGATCCTGGAGCAGGTGGGCGAGCGTGAAGTGCTCGCCGTCATCTGCACGGCGGGCCTGCCCGACCACGTCTCCGCCGCCATCGAGGTGGCCAGCAGAGACGAGGCCGTGGTCGCCCTGCACCCCAAGGACAAGCCCCTGTGGCGGGAGACCTGGCGCGAGACCTGGCCCGACATCGACATGGAGGACGACGGCGTCTTCGAGGTCGCCGACGTCCAGCTCGACGTCCTGGAGACGCCCGGCGTCACGCCCGGCGGCGTCTCGCTCTACTGCGAGGCGCTCGGGGCCGTGTTCACCGGCAAGGCCCTGCAGGCCGACGGCCCCGGCAAGCTGGGCGGCGAATACCCCGCCCTGGCCGACCAGCTCACCTCGATCGGCGGGCGGCTGTTCACGCTGCCCGGCGACACGCGGGTGCTGGCCGTCCACGGTGACGAGGTCACGATCGGCGACCTGGAGCCGCACTTCGACGACTGGGTGTCGGGCTCGCTGACCCGCGGCGACTCTGCCGGCGACGAGGACGGCCCGCTCAGCGACGGCACCAGGATCTCCGGGATCAAGCTCAACCCGGACGACCAATAGGGTGCGAGGGAGCGCCGCCGCCTGGACTGAGGAGCGGCGGGAGCGGAGCGACCAGAGCGACGAGGGAAGGCGGCGGCTCCTCGGCGACCGAGCCGCCTCCACGGAGTGGAGGCCATGAACACAGTGCAGCAGCTTCCGTTGGAAGGGATGCCGCGGCGGCTCTATTCATGCACGCCGTCGCGGTTGAACGCCTGGCTCGACTGCCGGCGCCGCTACCGGTTCAGCTACCTGGACCGGCCGCAGCCGTCCAAGGGGCCCGCCTGGGCGCACAACAGCGTCGGCGCGAGCGTGCACAACGCCCTGGCAGGGTGGTGGCGGGAGCCGTACGAGCGCCGGACCCCGCTGACGGCCGCCATCCTGCTCACAAACGGGTGGATCACGGAGGGCTTCAGGGACGCCGAGCAGTCGGGGCACTGGCTCGCCCGGGCGCGCGACCTCGTCTCCGGATATGTCGCGACATTAGACCCCGCTGACGACCCTGTGGGCGTCGAGCGCACGGTCGCGACCCGTACCAAGGTCATCGCCGTCTCCGGCCGCATCGACCGTCTCGACCGGCGCGGTGACGAGCTGGTCGTGGTCGACTACAAGACCGGCCGCCGCCCGCTCACCCAGGACGACGCCCGCTCGTCGCTCGCCCTGGCCGTGTACGCGGCCGCCGCCTCCACGATGATGCGCACGCCCTGCCGCACGGTCGAGCTCCACCACCTGCCCACCGGCGAGATCGTGGAGTGGCGGCACACCGAGGAGTCGCTCGCCCGCCATCTGCGGCGCGCGGAGGAGCTCGGGATCGAGGCGGCGGAGGCCGACGAACGCTACCGCGCCCTCATCGGCCCACCCGCCAAGGGAGGCGCCACCTCCCGCCGGGGGCCGGGGTCGTCCACGTCGGGGGAGCGGCAGGTCGTCAGGCCCGCCGCGGTGCCGGAGGAGGTCGACGAGCTGTTCGCGCCCAATCCCGGGCCGATCTGCTCCTGGTGCGACTTCCGCCGCCACTGCCCCGAGGGCCAGGCCGCCGGCCCTGACCGCCGCCCATGGGACGGCCTCGCCGACTGACGCACCGCCAGGCCCGCCCCACCGGCGGGCCTCGGCGCGCGGCCCCGAAGGACAGGACCTTCATCACTCTGGCGTTGCCCTATTTGAGCTCGTAGATCAGGTATGTGTCTTTCCCCTCCTGGGCCAGGACCAACAGTCCGGTGGCGCCCGGTATCGACACGATGCGCCCCACGCGCCCCCGATGGAGAGTAGATCTCGTCCAACGCCCTTCTCGGAAATTGAGGACATACGACTGGCCGTGATCAGGATTGGCCCCGATCCACACGCCGCCCACCTTGTCGGCCTGGATCTCGGTGAGCTGCGTCGTCGAGTCGAGCGGCAGCTTCGCCTCCTGCCAGGATGTGCCGTTCCAGTGCAGGACCACTTCGCGCACGGTCGGGCCGTTCCCGCAACGGGCGATCCTGGCGAGGGACCATACTTCGTTCCTGGCGCGGGACGCCAGTTCCCGGAGGTAGAGCGCAGATTCCGACGGGTTCTCGCACCACCCGGGCTCGCGCTGCGGCAACGACACGGAGGGCGAAGGTGAGGGCAGCATCGCCCAGCGGGAGCCATCACGGTGTATCACCCGGAGCTCGCCATAGCCCTGGCCGTATACGGAGAGCCCCCATACTTCGCCAGGATCGGCCGCGGCGACGTCCTCCACCAGATCGAGGCTGTCGAGCTGAGCCGGCTTGCGCACCCTTCGCCACGCGGCACCATCCCAGCGACGGAGTGCGGCCCCCGCGTAATCATCCGGACCACCGGTCTCGGCGACCCACACCTCGTTTCGGCTGGCGACGGCGACCGAGCCCGCCGCGTATCGACCGCGCCACGGCCGGATCACCACCGGCCCTCGACCAGTTGCCATGGGCCGTCTCCACAGGAATCACAGAACAGCCACAGATCATTCCCGGACGGCGAAGCGGCAAGCGTTCCGTAAAGTGACCTGCCGAAGCCCTTGGGCATGACGGCAGGCCGCCAGGATGCCCCGTCCCATCGCATGAGGGAGGCGGGCGCCGTGGACTTGCGTCGGATCATCGACCAGGCTTCGTTCGGGCCCGTAGCGGCTATCGGCCCATAGACTCCTACGCCACGCCCCGTATGCGTAAGCCGCCAGGTGGCCTTCGCCTCTTCGACCAGCGGGGCGCGCTTCTCCTCGGCGGCGCCGCATCCTGCGAGCAGCAAAAGGAGCGCAACCAGGAGCCTCATGAATGATCACCATATGTGCGAATTGACGAGGACATTCCCTACTTTGTGCGCCAGAGGGCTCCTCGATGCTCTTCGGCGAGTGAGCCGTCAATGAGGTCGTCCTCATCAGTGGTGACGTAGCCGGAGGCGTAGACCTCGTCCGTCCCCGGGCGCTTGACCAGGTGATCGACGAAGTAAGTCTGCCCGGCGGGAGTGGGCAGGAACTCTTTGGTCCATCGGCCGTCGGACAGGTGCCAGAGCTCGCTGGCTTCGTACTCGCGCTCGGCGATCACCCACAGCCCGCCCTTGCCGTCCGGCGCCGCCTCGCCGAAGAGGCGGTGCATCGGCCCCCATGTGCACGTCCACGACGAGCCGTTCCAGTGGACAGCCACTGGCCTGGCCCTGACCGGCACATCCTCGTACTCCTCGTTGTCCATGTCCCAGCCCACGTAGCCCACCGCCCAGGTGTCGTCGCGGCCGTACGGGACGAGAGCGGTCAGCCATGGCTCCGGGCTGCTGTCGAGCGCGCGCGTGCCCAGATCAGGCAGCTTCAGCCTCCGCCAGCCGGTGCCCTCCCAGCGCAGGACCGTTAGGTCGCCGTCGAGTGTCCACATGTCGTGGCCCTGGCCGAACGGGATGCCGCCCGAAGGTTTGCCCGGCTGCCGTGCCCAGGCCCGGCCGTTCCAGCGCAGCATCAGGCCGTCCACCGTCGCCCACCCGCTCCGCGCGCCGACCACGGACCAATCAAGCTCCAGAGTGGCTTTGTCGGCGATGACGACATCATTCCACCGCCCGTGCTGGAAGGTACCGATGAACATCCGGGTCACCACGTCGTCCTCTCCCGGAGGAGCCGTCGTGCCGAAGACCCAGACCCGCCGCGCCGAATCCGCGGCCAGCGCATAGACGCCGTCCACGGAGTCCGGGCCGATCGGATGCCGCGTCAAGGTGGTCCACTTCCCCTTGTGCCATCGGCGGATGGCGCTCTCCGTATCCTCCGCCTCCTCCTTGGATTCGATCACTCGGAACGTCTGTGCCCACACGGCGCCGTCGGCGGCGACATCGAAGTACCCGATCTGATTGATCTTCTGATCCACGTTGAGCAACTTCCAGCCCGATCGCCGCACCGGAACGGGCCTCATCTGGTCCGCCTTCAAGCCGGGCTGCGCGCACACCTTGGGTCTCGCCGGTATGGCCGGAAACGTCATGGGCTTGGGACCGGTCTCCAGCTTTTCGATCTTCCCGTATCCCGCCGGCGGGCTCGTGGTGGGACTGGCCGTCGGCGACCCGGTCGGCTTCGGCGTCGGTTGCGCAGCCGGACCCGGCGCAGTCGGTTGTTCGGCGGCGGAGCAACCGCAGACCATGAGCGCCATTGCCACCAGCAACCGCTTCACGCCGTTCATGATCCACGCACGCTAGGGCGATCCACATGAATCGCGCAACCCGCGGTGTAGGTCACCGAGACAGTGGTTATGACCGAAAAGTGGCTCACGTGGGGCGGTTACCGGCGGCGGTGGCTCTAGGATCGCTGTTCAATCCCCTGAACTCATCGATGATCGCCGTGGCCCTGGCCCACATCGAGGCCGAGTTCCACGTCGGCATCGCGGCCGTGACCTGGCTGGCCGCCGGGTTCTACCTGACCGGCATCATGGTCCCGCCCGTGATGGGCACGCTGGCGGATCGGCTGGGGCCGAGGCTGGTGTTCTGCGCCGGGCTGGTCACGATGGCCGTCACGGGCGTGCTGGCCGCGCTGGCACCGTCGTTCCCTGCGCTGGTCGTGGTCAGGTTGCTGCAGGCCTTCGCGAGTTGCGCGACGATGCCCGCGGGGATGGCGATCGTGCAGGCGGTGATGCCCGGCGAGGACGGGAGGCCGCCGCCCCGGGTGATCGCCACCATCTCCATGGCGCTCACCGCCGGCGCCGCCGCCGGTCCGGTGCTCGGCGGATTCCTGGTCTCGTTCTGGGGCTGGCAGGCGATCTTCCTGGTGAACGTCCCGCTCGCGGCGGTCGCGCTGGTCGCGGCCCTGCGCTGGCTGCCCAAGGTACGCGTGGACGGCCGGAGCCAGGCCCTGCTGCCCCGCCTGAGGCCGCAGCTGCTGGCCACCTGCGGCCAGTTCGCCCTGGTCAACATGGTCTTCTACTCGGCGTTCTTCGTGGTGCCGCTCTGGGCGCAGCGCTCGGCGGGAGTGCCCGCGCACATCGCCGGGCTGCTCGTGCTCCCCATGGCCGGGCTGGCGGTCGTCATGACCCCGGTCGCGGTGGCGCTGGCCGCCCGGGCGGGGATGCGGACGGTCCTGATGGCGAGCGCGACGCTGCTGCTCGGCGGCTCCTGCCTGCTGCTCGGAGTGGGACCCGTCTGGCTGGTGCTGGTGGTGGCGGCGCTGCTCGGGGTGGCGTCGGCGCTCAGCCAGTTCGGGCTCAACTCGCTGGTCTTCGTGCACGCCGACCGCCGCGACACGGGGGTGGCGGTGGGATTCTTCCAGGCGTCCAGGTACGTCGGCGCCGCGACCGCGTCGTCCCTGCTCGGTGTGCTGTTCGACGGGGGAGGCATGGCCGGCAGCGGATGGACGATGGCGGCCGTGTCGGCCGTCGTGCTGGTGGCCGGGTCGCTCCTGCCGGTCAGGCGGCCGGTTTCGGCGGCCAGCGGCGGGGATCGGTCAGACCCTTGAGGCCCTTGCTCACGTCGTAACCCGCCGCGCCGAGCCGCTCTCTGGACGCCTGCAGCATCCGCCTCGTGGCCGGCATGAACGCGCGGTCGTGCACCGGCTCCGGCAGCGAGTTGAGGCCCAGCCTGAACGCCTTCAGCGCGGCCGTGACGGTCGCGCGAGGCACCTCCGGCAGCGCCCCGTACATGCGCCTGGCCCAGTCCGGCAGCGTGTAGTAGCAGAGCGCGCCGAACGGGAAGTAGACGGGCTTGCCGGCGGACAGCAGCCTCAGCTCGTGCGGCAGCCTCGGCCACATCAGGAACCGCACGGCCGCGGCCGCCTCCTCCGTGACGCGCAGGATGGGGCGTACCTGCTTGAAATAGGCGTCCATCTCCGCGCACGAACCGGGCACGTCGTCGAGGTGCAGGCCGACGTAGGCGGCGCTCTTGCGCTGCTCGTACAGGTAGCGGTCGGCCTGGCGCTCGGTGAGGCCGAGCCCGCCGCGCCTGGCCACCTCCAGGTACGACGACACCTCCGCGCAGTGCACCCACAGCAGCAGCTCGGGGTCGTCCACCCGGTGCGTCCTGCCGGTGTCGGGGTCGTGGATGCGCAGCGCCTTGTGGATGCCGCGCACCCGCCGGCCGATCTCGTCGGCCTCCTCCGGGCTGCCGAACGTCACCCGCCCCACGAAGTCCGCCGTGCGGCGCAGCCGCCCGAACGGGTCCTCCTGGAAGTTGGAGTTCTGCCAGACGCCGCGCATGGCCAGCGGATGCAGCGCCTGCAGCATGAGACCGCGTACGCCACCCACCCACATCGAACGGTCGAGATGCACCTGCCACGTCGCGCTCTGCGGTGGCTGGGCGACGATGTCTTCGATGTTCGCCATAGTAAGTGGATAATTACATGACATTGGACCTTGTGTCCAAGTAGTGCTTCTCCGCCGCGTTCCAGAACCGGACCAGCGCCGCCGCGGTCGTCTCCGGCGCCTCGACGTTGGGGGAGTGGACGGCGCCGGGCACGACCATGCACTCGGCCTCGAGCCTGGCGGCCATCTCCGCCTGCATCTCGGGCGGCCACCCGTCGTCGTGCTCGCCGTACAGCACGAGCGTGGGCACCTCGATCTGGCGCAGCTCGTCGGTACGGTCGTGCATGCTCAGCACCTGCTGGGCCATGCACGTCAGCCCGGTCGGCGAGTTGGTGAGCAGGCGCTTGCGCAGGAACGCCAGGATCTCGTCCGGCACGTCGCCGGCCAGTGCCTCGGGCTCGAGCCGGTGGTGCCACACGTGCTCCAGGCCGAACTCCCGCACTTCTTCCATGAGCTTCTTGCCGTTGACCGCCCGCCTGCCCTCGATAGCCGCGGGGCCCGACCCCATCAGCGTGAACGACGCGAAATGCGTGCGCCCGTCGATCACCGCCTCCCTGGCGACCAGCCCGCCGAACGAGTGGCCCACCAGATGAACGGGGTCTCCGCCGCCGATGACCTGGGCGAGCGCGTCGACGTCGGCGCCGAGGGCGGGGCAGGAGTAGGCGGCCGGGTCGTCGGGGCCCGGTGTCTCGTACTGTCCGCGCAGGTCCACGGCCACCACCCTGCGCCCGGACTGGGCCAGGGTCATCAGGACCGCGATGAAGTCCTCCTTGCTGCCCGTCAGGCCGGGGACCAGAAGCGCGGGCCAGCGCTCAATCACACCACTGACCGGTCGCGCGTCCAGGGCGGCGAACGTGCCCTGCGGGGTTTCGATCTTCTGTGGTGTGACGCCAGGAGGCAGATCGAGGAATCGCGGCGTACTCACGTGGGGCAACAATACCCAGAGGTCAGCGGCTCGACACCGTCGAGGGGACTACCTGGGCGAAAGGGCGCGCACCCGACCGGGTGCGCGCCTCTCCTGCGGTGCTCAGCCCGCGCGGCGGCGGTTGCCGCCTCCGCCACGGGACTGGCGGCGCTGCTGCTTGCGCTCGGTGGCGGCGGACGGGGCGATGTCGTCGTCGTCCGTGGCCAGATCGGGTGACTGGAAAATCACCGTGAACGGGTTCGGGGGGACGATCCGCTCCGGCTCCTTGCGCACCGGCGGAGGCGGCGTCGCGAGGAAGGACGGCTCCGGCTCCGGCTCCCTGGCGGTCACGGGTTCCGTGGCGGCCACCGGCTCCGCGACGGTCCGGGGCTCGGCGACGGCGTCGGCCTTGGCGGGGGCACGGCGGGAGCGGGTGCTCTTCACCGGTGCCTCCTCGGTCGCTGCCGGCGCGTCGGCCTCGGGAGCGGCGTCGGCGGTCCGGCGCGACCTGGTGGCCTTGACCGGCGCCTCGGGCGCCTCCGGGGCGTCGGCGCTCCGGCGCAGCCTCGTGGCCTTGACGGGCGCCTCAGGAGCTTCGGCGAGTGCCTGCTCGATGGCCGAGGAGGCAGCCCCCCTCCGCGTACGCGTCCGCTTCGGCTCGGCGGCCGCCTGGATCTCGTCCGTTGAGAAGATCGCGGGGGTCTCCTCCGCCTTGGCATCCACGAGCTCGACCTCCGGAGTCTCGACGGCTGCGGTCTCCGCCAGCTCCTTGCCGCCACGGGTGCGGCGGCGCTGGCGCGGCGTGCGGGCAGGGCGCTCCTGGCGCTCCTCGCGCTCGTCGCGGCGACGGCCGCCACGACCGCGGGGCCTGCCGGTCTCTCCGAGGTCCTCGATGCGCTCCGCGGACAGCCCCGCGCGCGAGCGGCTCGCGTGCGGCAGGACGCCCTTGGTGCCTTCGGGGATGTTCAGCTCGGAGTAGACGTGCGGCGAGGTGGAGTAGGTCTCCTCGGGCTCGGCGAAGTCGAGTCCGAGCATCTGGTTGATCATCTTCCAGCGGGTCAGCTCCTCCCACTCCACGAAGGTGACCGAGATGCCCGTGCGCCCGGCCCGGCCGGTGCGGCCGATGCGGTGCACGTACGTCTTGTCGTCCGTGGGGCAGTCGTAGTTGACCACGTGGGTGACGTCGTCGATGTCGATGCCGCGGGCCGCCACGTCGGTGGCCACCAACACGTCGATCTTGCCGTTGCGGAACGCGCGCAGCGCCTGCTCGCGCTGGCCCTGGCCGAGGTCGCCGTGGACGGCCGCGACCGCGAAGCCGCGGGTGTCGAGCTGCTCGGCGACCATGTCGCAGGCCCGCTTGGTCTCGCAGAAGACCATGGTGAGCCCGCGGCCCTCGGCCTGCAGCAGCCGTGCGACGATCTCGATCTTGTCCATCCGGTGCGCACGCCACACGATCTGGCGAACCTGCGGCGTGGTCTCGCCCTCGCCGCTCTCGTGCTCGGCGCGCACGTGCGTCGGACGGTTGAGGTACTTACGCGACAGCGCGACGATCTCGCCCGGCATGGTCGCCGAGAACAGCATCGTCTGCCGCTCCGTGGGGATCAGCTTGAAGATCCGCTCGATGTCGGGAAGGAAGCCCAGGTCGAGCATGCGGTCGGCCTCGTCGAGCACGAGGGTCGTGACCTGGCTCAGGTCGAGGTGCTTCTGCTTGACCAGGTCGAGCAGGCGGCCCGGGGTGCCGACGATGACGTCGACGCCGGCCTTCAGCGCCTCGACCTGCGGCTCGTACGCGCGCCCGCCGTAGACGGTCAGGACCCGGGAGCCGAGCTTGCCCGCGGCCGTGACGAGGTCCTCGCTGACCTGCACGGCCAGCTCGCGGGTGGGCACGACGACGAGCCCGCGGGGCTTCTTGCGGTTCTTGCGCGGCTTGCCGATGCTCTGCAGCATGGCGATGCCGAACGCGTACGTCTTGCCCGTGCCCGTGCGCGCCTGACCGATCAGGTCCTGGCCGCTCAGGGCGAGCGGGAGAGCCATCTCTTGGATGGGGAACGGTGTGACGATGCCCTCAGTCTCGAGGGCATCGGCGATCTCAGGTGTGACTCCGAGGTCTCGGAAAGTCGTCAGGGTGGCCTGCCTCAGTTCTCAAATGAAGGCGGGCCTGCCGGGACCGACGGGCGGAAAACAGCCCCCGTTGCGTGGGTCCTCGCGGTAGAGCCAGCCCTCTCGCGTCATCAGCGACCGCGCACCCGGAAGTGGGGGTAATCGGGGGAAACCCTCGAATTTACACAGTGCGGTCGCACTTTCACAGAGCAGTGTACTCGATACCACAACGCTGGCCCAGCTTACGTATGTTCCCGCAGATTCCCCGAAGTACGCTGCCTCTATGAAGGAGTCTCCAGGAGTCGTAGACCTTCTCGGCGTGCTCGCGTACGCGGAGCTCAGCGCCTACGCGCGGATGACGGAGGACGCCGCCACGCTGGCGCCCACGCTGGCCGACCGCGCGGCGCTGAGCGAGCTGGCCGTGACCGAGTACGCCCATTTCCGCCTGCTGCGCGACCGGCTGGCCGAGCTCGGGGCCGATCCCGACGAGGCGATGGCGCCGTTCGTCGAGGCGCTGGACGCCTGGCACGCGCAGACCAGACCGGCCGACTGGCTCCAGGCGCTGGTCAAGACGTACGTCGGGGACGGCATCGCGCTCGACTTCTACCGGGAGGCGGCCAGGCACCTCGACCCGTCGATCGCCGAACTCGTGGACGAGGTGATCGTGGACGAGGAGCGCTCGCAGTTCGCGGTCGAGCGGGTCAGGGCGGGCATCGAGGCCGCGCCCGTGGAGGCCGGCCGGCTGGCGCTGTGGGCCCGGCGGCTCGTCGGCGAGGCGCTCAGCCAGGGGCAGCAGGTGGCCTCGGCGCGGCCCGAGTTGGCGTTGCTGTTGGTGTCGGGGGAGGGCGCCACCGATATTTCCCGACTTTTCGCGACATTGACGGAGGCGCACAACAAGCGCATGGCCGCCATGGGCCTCTGACCGACGCCCGCTGCCGAGGACTGGTCCGCCCATCGGGCGGCGCGAGGCGCGGAACGGTTGTACCGTGCCAGACATGAGGGCCTCGCGCCGCTACGGCAGTTCTTCGACGACGAGATGTAGGCCGAACCGCTGGACCTCGCGCCCGGTGCTGCGGAGGGAGAGCGCACGCTGCCCGACCGCCAAGCCCGGGCACGCCGTCCTCCACCCCCGGCCACCCCGCGCCTGCCACCTCGGGACTCTCCGCTGACCCACCCCTGCCGGTCGCGTCGGTGGGTCAGGCGACGGCAGCCGCTGGGCCGGGTGCGGTGAGGGAAGCCGGCGCGGCAAGTCGACAAGGAGCGCGCCCAGCGAAGGGGTACGGCGCCAGAGCCGTACCCCTCAGTCAGGAAAACCCTAGAGAGTGCCGCCGAACCCGACGGGCCGCGCCTCGGGCTCGCCGATCTCGATGAACCCGAGTGAGTGCACCGGCACCATGACCCGCCTGCCCTTGACGTCGGTCACGACGAACACGCCGCGCTGGACCGCCAGTGCGTTTCTGATCTCTTCTTCGATCTGCTCGGCGGTGAGGTCGGTCTCGACGATGAGTTCGCGGTGTACGGAGCGTACGCCGATCTTGATCTCCATCATGGCTCCTTAGTCGACGGGCTGGCTCACTCCCATCGTGGCGGCTCGTACCCGGGAACGGCGCAAATGATCGCGAACAGCGAACGGGTTATGCCGTACGCGGAAAACCGCTGATGCCGCGCCAGGCCAGCCGTGCCATGAGCTGCTCAGCCGCGTCCTTGGGGATCGAGCCGTGCGTGGTCACCCAGTAGCGGGCGCTCACCTCGGCCATGCCGACCAGGCCCATGCCGAGCAGATGCGCCTCGTCGCTGGTGCAGCCGGTGTCCTCCTGGATGACCGCGCTGACCATCTCAGCGCACTCCTGCAGCGAGCGCTCCACGCGTTGCCGCACCGGCGCGACGTTGCGCAGGTCGGACTCGAACACGAGCCGGAACGCCTCGCCCTGCGTGGAGACGAAGTCGAAGAACGCGCTGAACGTGGCCTGCACGCGGAGCTTGTTCTCGTGGGTGGAGGCCAGCGCATCCCGGCAGCGGTTGACCATGTCGTCGACGTGGAGGTCGAGCAGCGCCAGATAGAGCTCCAGCTTGCCGGGGAAGTGCTGGTAGAGCACCGGCTTGCTGACGCCGGCGCGGTCGGCGATCTCGTCCATGGCGGCCGCGTGATAGCCGTTCTGCACGAACACTTCCTGCGCGGCGCTCAGCAGCTGCCGGCGGCGCGCCAGTCGGGGCAGCCGGGTGCCCCGGGGTTTCGCATCCGGGGTTGCGGTCACACGGGTCTCCATAGGTCTCTCAGCGGGCTGTGCGGACATCCTACGTGCGAGTAGGCCACGTCTTCCTGGGCTTACGCCACTCCGTGAGGCGGGCTCGGTCGAGCGGATGCCGAGTCAGCCGAGTCGTCGCGGAGCCGTACTCAGCGGTATTCGTCGTCGTCGAGATCCACCACACGGTGCTGATCGGCCGCGTCGGCGGGATCGACGTCGAGCGGCAGCTCGTAGCGGAGCCTGGCGGAGCTCTGGCGTATCTCGTGGTGTTGGTCGGCGGCGTCGGCCTCGGGCGTCTCGATCGACAGCTCTGCCTCCTCCTCCACGTCGTAGGAGATCTCGTCCCCGCGTATGTCCATCTCCGACATCTTCTGGTCCCCCTTAAGGTGTGGACGCAACCAGCCTACGCCCGGCTGAAAAGGTCGCCGCGCTTCTCCACTCTGGCGAGTACGTCCGGCGCCGTGAACACCAGCTCATCGGGCCGTTCGCAGCTCTCGACCTCCTTCCACAGCAGTGGTGTCGAGACGGTCGGCTGCTCCCTGGCCCGCAGCGAGTAAGGCGCCACGGTGGTCTTGGCAGGGTTGTTCTGGCTCCAGTCGATGAACACCTTGCCAGGTCTGGCCGCCTTCGTCATCACGCTGACCACCTGCTTGGGATGCTCTTTCTCCAGAAGCCTGGCCAGTCTCCTGGCGTACGCGGAGGGCTCCTCGCGGCAGTCCCAGTCGGCGTACAACTGCATGCCCTTGCTCCCGCTGGTCTTCGGCCTGGCGGTGAGCCCCTCGCTCTTCAGCACCTCGCGCAGCATGAGCGCCACCTCGCAGCACTCGACGATGGTCGCGGGCGCGCCGGGGTCGAGGTCGAACACGAGCGTGTCGGGCGGCAGCGCCTCCCCGTCCTCCCCGACGCGCCACTGGGGCACGTGCAGCTCGAGCGCGGCGAGGTTGGCGTAGTAGACGAGCGTGGGCAGGTCGTCCACGACGGCGAAGTCGATGGTCTCGCGGTTCTTGGTGCTGCCGGGGGCGGGCAGGGTGACCTGCCGGACCCAGGAGGGGGTGTGGTCGGGGGCGTTCTTCTCGAAGAAGGACTGGCCGGTGACGCCGTTCGGGTAGCGCTTGACGGTGAGGGGCCTGCCCTGGAGGTGGGGGAGGAGCACGGGTGCGACCCGGCTGTAGTAGTCGATGACCTCGGCCTTGGTGAAGCCGTACTCCGGGTAGAGGACCTTGTCCAGATTGCTCAGCGTCAGGTCGCGCCCGTCGACCCTGACCGGCACCTTCATAGCGTCACCTCCGCCGGGAGCTTGTCGGGCCGCAGCCCGCGCCACACGGGGTGCCGCAGCCGCTGTTCGTCGGTCCACATCGTGTAGGCCACCTCCCCGACCAGCTCCGGCCTAACCCACCGGTTCCGCCAGGGGACCTCGTTGCAGAACGGGCTGCGCGGGATCTCCAGAGGCCGTATCCGCTGGTAGAGCTCGTCGAGCAGGGCGTCGGTGAACCCGGTGCCGACGTGCCCCACGTACGTGAACCCCTGCTCGGTGAACACCCCCATCACGAGCGAGCCGACCCCGCCCGCCCGGCGCCCCTTGCCCGGCTTCCAGCCGCCGATCACGACCTCCCTGGTGGTCAGGTTCTTCACCTTGATCCACCAGGGGGAGCGCGTCCCCGCCCGGTAGGGCGAGTCCAGCCGCTTGGCGACCACGCCCTCGAGCCCCTGCTCGTGCGTGGCCGTGAGCAGGTCGGAGTCGCCGGGGAAGTACGGGGGAGCGCCGACGTCCAGCTCGTCGAGCAGCGCCCGCCGGTCCCGGTAGGGGAGGTCGAACAGCGGCGTGCCGTCGAGATAGAGCAGGTCGAACGGCATGTACGTGATCGGGTACAGCTCCAGCATGACCGGCTCGGGATCGGTCAGGTGCATCCTGTGCTGCAACCGCACGAAGCTGGGCCTGCCGCCCCGGTCGAGCGCGACGACCTCGCCGTCGATGATCGCGTTCTTGATCCCGAACCCCGAGATCTCCGGATACCGCCGCGTGTACTCCACCCCATGCCTGCCCGTCACCCTCAGCCCGCCGTCAAGGTGGACGATGGCGCGGATGCCGTCCCACTTGACCTCCAACCCGTACAGCTCGCGGTCGGAGGGTAGTTCCCCAGGTACGGCCAGCATCGGTTCGACCGGGTATGGCATTGGTTGCCCCATGACGGGTATGTGCCCAATGGCAAACCCATGCGAGCTGAGGAGTGACCATGCGCAGCATCTGGAAAGGTGCGATCTCCTTCGGGCTGGTCACGATCCCCGTCAAGCTCTACTCCGCCACCGAGCAGAAGGACGTGTCGTTCCACCAGGTGCACCGCGAGGACGGCGGCCGGATCCGCTACAAGCGCGTGTGCACGGTGGACGGCGAGGAGGTGCCGTACTCCGACATCGCCAAGGGGTACGAGCTGGCGTCGGGCGAGATGGTCGTGCTCACCGACGAGGACTTCGAGGGTCTGCCACTGACCACGTCACGCAGGATCGACGTCCTCCAGTTCGCCCCGGCCGAACAGATCGACCCGATCTACTTCGCCAAGTCGTACTACCTGGAGCCGGACGCTCAGGGGGCGAAGCCGTACGTGCTGCTGCGCAACGCCCTGGAGAGCTCGGGCCAGGTGGCGGTGGTCAAGGTGGCGCTGCGCCAGCGCGAGTCGCTCGCCACACTCCGCGTACGGGACGGCGTCTTCGTCCTGGAGACCATGCTCTGGCCCGACGAGATCCGCAAGCCGGACTTCGCCTTCCTGGACGAGGACGTCGAGGTACGGCCCCAGGAGCTCAAGATGGCCGAGTCCTTGATCACCACGATGGAGTCGGACTTCGACGCGAGCGAGTACCACGACGCCTATCGTGAGGCGCTGCAGCAGGTGATCGAGGCGAAGGTGGCGGGCAAGGAGGTCATTCCTCCCCAGGAGGAGGAGGAGGCCCGCCCGGCGGTGGACCTCATGGCCGCGTTGAGGGCCAGCGTGGAGGCCGCGAAGCGGGAGCGGGAAGCCGGCGCGCCCGCCAAGGCCAAGAAGGCCGCGGGCAAGTCCAAGGACGAAGAGAAGGCCCCCGCGAAGCGCAAGGCCCGCAAGTCCGCCTGAGTCCCCCTGATGCCGCCTGTGGCGCCCTGAAGGACATGGGCGATGGCACGCGTATGAGGAATGCCCCGCTGTTGGTGGGCGTCTCGATGCCACGCCGTCTGCGTTGATTTCCACTGCACCGGTCCCGGTGTCTTCCCGCGATGAAGCATGCCCGGCCAACCGCGTACGGACGTGCCGCGGCGTTCCACCGGCCGTCCAAAAGGGACATATCGGGATAATTCATAACATGTCACGAGATAAATCACTAATACGAGCAATAACATGGTTATTGCATAGCAAAATGGGGCGATTCCTGTTTGTACCCCTACGTCCTCGGCAATGACATTCACCGGATGGCTCTCAGCAGGCGTCCAAGACGTTTTCCGGGTAATCCGGAAGCGTCCAGAACGGGGCAACAGATCCTTTAGGGGGAAAACGCAATGCCCAAGCTCAAGAGTCTTATGGCCGGCCTCGCCATCAGCACGGGTCTGACGGGCGGCCTGCTCGCCCTGGGCGCGACGACGACCTCGGCCAGCGCCGGCACCACCCAGGCCACCTCCGGCGCGCCCGTCCTCATCAACGGCTGCGGCTGGCGGTGCGGTGGCTGGGGTGGCGGCTGGCGTCGTCACCGCAACAACAACCGGACGAACGTCTTCGTCCACAACAACAACCAGAACTTCAACATTCGCCGGGACCGCAACAACCACAAGGAATTCGACATTCAGAAGCACTTCTTCAACGACCACGACGACGATGACGACGACTGACGTGCTCTGACATGACCGTGTCCTGACAGCACGGGCAATTCCTGGTGAGGGCTCCACCGGCATCGGCCGGGGAGCCCTCGCTGTGTCATGTCCGGCGAGAGGCGGCGGCTATATGCCACGGCTGGTTGCCGCTGAGCCATGTGAATGCCTGGTGTCGGGCAAGAGTGGACAATGTCGGTTTGTTGGCTATTCGGCCGGAAATATGCAGGGTACGGATGATTCGCCTAGCGGGCATCCGGGGGCGTTTCCCGATAATCCGGTCGTACTGGATTTGGGGAGCGCCGAGAACGGGGCAATCGATCCTTTAGGGGGGAACCGCAATGCCCAAAACGTTCAAGAATCTTATGGCCGGCCTCGCCATCAGCACGGCACTGACCGGCGGCGTGGTCGCCATGGGCGCCACGACGAGCGCGGCCAACGCCGGCACCGGCACCCAGCTCAGCGCCGGGACGTCCGTCCTCACCGGGGTCACCCGCTGCGGCCGCTGGCGTCGCTGCGGCTGGGGCGGACGCCGCGGCGGCTGGGGCTGGCGGCGCGAGCGTCCCCAAACGATCCGGATCCTCATCCACAACAACAACCAGAACTGGAACGTGAACCGGAACAGGTTCGACGACCAGCGCTTCCGCAGCTTCCGCAACTTCCGCGACCGGTTCTTCGACGACGATGACGACTGAGATCTCAGGCTGAGCCCGTGGCGCATTTCCCTGCGCCACCCAGGAGCCCGCTGACGCGTTGAGCTCCGCTCACACCGACGAGTGCCCGTATTCGCTCCACGAGCGAATACGGGCACTTCCTTTGTGTCGATCGCCGCCGCGCCACGCCCTTCACCTTGCGAGCGCGTCACGCAGCTCGTAGGGGCTCGGCTGTGGCGGATGGCTCGACTCCGGCGACTTGCCCCGCTGGGCGGTCGTGGCCGCCAATGCGCGCCGAGCCCGATCTACGGAGATTCGCCCGATGCCGATGCTTTCGTCGTAGCAGCCCATGACGCCTGGAGAGCCGTAGGCCGCCGCTCGCCGCCTTGGGGATGTGGGTGGGGTACATACGGACCCAGCCGCTCCGGCCTCGGGTCTGGGGTGCGCGGCATGGCCGTCCTTGCCGGAGGGGGCGACAAGTCGAGTGCCCCTGTTCGCTGCTGAAGCGAACAGGGGCACTCTCCCTGTGAGCGGAGTTCATCGCGTCGCGGTGGACTCCTTAGTGGTGCAGGGAAGCGCGCCACAGGCTCAGGCTGAGGCGTCGGCTCTCAGAAATCCTCGGCGTCGCCGCCGGCGCCGCCTGCGCCGCCGCCACCGCCGGCACCGCCGGCGCAGTTGGCGTTCCCGTTGCAGTTGTTGCCGCCTGCGCCGCCGGCGCCGCCTGCGCCGCCGCCACCGCCGTTGCCGCCGATGATGTTCTCGGCGTCCTCGCCGTCCTCGCCGTCCTTGCCCTTCTTGCCGTGGTCCTCGTTCTCGAACTTCCACTCGTCGTGGTCGTTCTCGAACTCGCGGGTCCTCTTGTTGTCGCGCTTGAGATTGAAGTTGTGGTTCCGGTTGAAGATCTGGATGTCGATGCGGTCGTTACGGTGGTGCTTGCGCCACCAGCCGCCCCAGCCCCAGCACGAACGCCAGCCGCAGCCGTGCCCCCCGATGAGGACGGGGGCGCCGGCGCTGACCTGGGTGCCGGCGTTGGCCGCGGTCGTCGTCGCGCTTGCGGCGATAACGCCGCCGGACATGGCCGTGCCGATGGCGAGGCTCGCCATAATACTTCTGAGCTTGGGCATTTCGTTTTCCTCCTAAAGGATCTTGCCCCGTTCTCGTCGTTTCCCGAAACAGCAGGGCCTGGATGCCGGGAAATGACTCGGAATGGCCGCTGAGTAAACCATTCGCATTCTCTTTGTTTCCGGTCGGATAGCCAGGAAACCGGAATTATTCAGTCTTGCCCGACGATAGGCGTTTCTATGGTTCAAGGAAAATGCCATCGAATGGCCGCCGTCCCTCGAACCGCAGCGGGGCGAGAAATGGAACGAGGCCAAGTGAGGGCTCCCCCGGGCCGATGCCGATGGAGCCCTCACCAGGATTGTCGTGAAGACGAGGAGAATGAATCTCAGGCCGAACCGCGAAGGAAGCGCGGACCGCTCCCGAGAGCCCGGCATTCACCGGCCGAATCCACATCACGTGAACCGTGGCCACCCGTGAAGACGGGCACTCATCCCTGCACTGTCAGCGCACGGACAGATCGCCGTGCGTCAGTCCTCGTCGTGGTGCTTCTTCTTGAACTTCACTTCGCGGTGGTCGTTCTCGAACTCGCGCCGCTTGTCCCTCTTGTGGTCGAAGTTGAAGTTCTGGTTGTCGTTGAAGACGGTGACGCAGACGTGCCGACGGTTGGACTTCCAGCCACCACCGCCGCCGCCCCGGCCGCAACGACGGCCGCCGAAGAAGCCGTTGTTGCCGTTGTTGAAGCCGTTGTTGGCGAAGAAGGGCAGGAACTCCGCGAAGTTGTTGTCGTCGTCGTCGTCATCGTCGTCGTTGTCGAAGAAGATGCGGTCGTTGTCGTCGTCGTCGCTGAGGATGGTGCCGGTGAACGCGTCGGCGGAAGTGGCGCCGAGGCCGACCACGCCGCCGGTCAGCAGCGTACTGAAGGCGAGGCCCGCCATAACACTCTTGAGGTTGGGCATTTCGTTTTCCCCCTAAAGGATCTTGCCCCGTTCTCGACGTTTTCGGAATACCTGAGACAGGTTCCTGGACGGCTGCTGAAGAGTCATCCGCCGAAAGTCATTTCCGGGGCGGTGGGCAGGCAAACAGGAATCACCCTATTTTGCTATGCATTAACACTCTTATTGCTCGCATTAGACATCTATCCAATGAAATGGCTCGATATGTCCGATTGTTCCGCTATGGAAACGTAGACCACACGACCGTCGTGCCGACCTGGCTTTTTCTGGTGGCCTTGCCGGCGTGCCGGCCGTGATGTCCTCGTTCGCGCTTTCGCTCCCAGGTGCGGAAGGCCGCGAACATATCTATTGCCTTGACGCAGGGTCCGCCTTGCTCGCGCCGGCGGTGGTGGCGTTCGCATTTCGCCGTAGTTGTGAGGGCAGGCATGCTGACGCGCACCGATGTCACCGGCTGAATGCGTTGTTGCGCCACGGCGGCCATCATTGGCCGAGAAGGCGTTGTGCCTTCCCGGAGGATGTCTTCCGCGTTTCGCGATGCCCGGCAATGCCCGCGTTATGGACTCGCCCGTCGTCAACGGTGAGCGTCCGTGCTGTCACGCTGAGTACCGCTTGGTTGTCATGTTTTCCGGCCTTGACTGCCACAAACGGGGGACTGCAGCTTTTACCCCACTCTTGGCCTGGCATGAGATCCATTAGACATTTATGAAACCAAATAGGACGATATGTCCGCATTGGTGAGAACGGGGTCTCGTGACGTGGCATCCCACCGCCGTGGGGTGTCTGCGCCAGATGTCCGGAAGATGGATGTAAGGGCGACTCTGTACGGAACCCAGACCCCACCAAGACCCGATGGTTATCGTTGAAGGAACGAGAAGAGACGTACGCGCGACGACAAGGGGGACACATGATGGCGGAACCGGTCCCGCACTGGCCGGGACGCATGATCGGCTCGGTGCACGTCCGATCGACGGGCGAGGGCCCCGGCCAGCAGGCCGTCTTCGTGCACGGCCTGGCCGGTTCGGCCACCAACTGGACCGATCTCATGGACGAGCTGAAGGACACCGTCACCGGCCACGCCATCGACCTGCCGGGCGCGGGGTTCTCGCCCGCCCCGTCCGACGGCGACTACACCGTCGCCGGTCACGCCAGAGCCGTGACCGAGCTGATGGAGCACACCGGCCCGGCCCACCTGTTCGGCAACTCGCTCGGCGGCGCGATCGCCGTCAGGGTCGCCGCCACCCGTCCCGACCTCGTCCGCTCGCTCACGCTGGTCTCCCCGGCCCTGCCCGACCTGCTCCCCAGGTACGGCCCCGTCCGCGTGGCCGCCGCCGCGATCCCCGTGCTGGGCGAATGGGTGGCGAGCAAGCTCTCCCTGGTCCCCGCCGAGCAGCGCATCAACGCCTCCATGGCTATGGTCTGGGCCAACACGGGCAGCGTCCATCCCGTACGCCTGCGCGACGCGATCGACGAGCTCCGCAGACGTGACGACCTCCCGTACGCCGGCGAGGCCATGATCGCCTCGGCCAGGGGCATCGTGGCCGAATACTTCCGCCGCGGCGAGGACAACCTGTGGCGCCAGGCGGCCAAGGTCAAGGTCCCGACCCTGATCGTGCACGGCAGGCACGACCGTCTCGTCCGGCCCGCGATGGCCGCGAAGGCGTACCGTACGTTCCCGCAGGTCCGGCTCGTGCTGCTGCCGACGGCGGGCCACGTGGCGATGATGGAGATGCCGCAGGTCGTGGCGGCGGAAGCACGCCGTCTGATCAGTGAGACTCGATTGGGGAATGCCCCACTCGCCAGCTAGGTTTCAAGGTGAGATAGGACCCCCTGGAACGGGAGCGTAGAAAGTGTCGTTGCCACCGCTGGTCGAGCCGGCCGCAGAGCTGACCGTCGACGAAGTGCGCCGCTACTCGCGCCACCTGATCATCCCCGATGTGGGCATGGCGGGGCAGAAGCGGCTGAAGAACGCCAAGGTGCTGTGTGTGGGCGCCGGGGGCCTGGGCTCGCCCGCGCTGATGTACCTCGCGGCGGCGGGCGTCGGCACCCTCGGCATCATCGACTTCGACGTGGTCGATGAGTCCAACCTGCAGCGCCAGATCATCCACGGCCAGTCCGACGTGGGCAAGCTGAAGGCCGAGAGC
The DNA here is from genome assembly GCF_039535785.1 of Nonomuraea helvata. NCBI lineage: Bacteria > Bacillati > Actinomycetota > Actinomycetes > Streptosporangiales > Streptosporangiaceae > Nonomuraea > Nonomuraea helvata. The sequence continues at coordinate 1,451,696 of NZ_BAAAXV010000005.1, read as the reverse complement.
GCCGCGGCGTCAGTCCGCGAGATCAACCCGCTGGTCGACGTCGTCATCCACAACACGGCGCTGACCACAGAGAACGTCATGGAGATCTTCTCCGGCTACGACCTCATCGTCGACGGCACCGACAACTTCGCCACGCGCTACATGGTGAACGACGCCGCGGTGCTGCTCGGCAAGCCGTACGTCTGGGGCTCGATCTACCGCTTCGACGGGCAGGCCAGCGTGTTCTGGGCCGAGCACGGGCCCTGCTACCGCTGCCTCTACCCGGAGCCCCCGCCTCCCGGCATGGTGCCGTCGTGCGCCGAGGGCGGCGTGCTCGGCGTGCTGTGCGCGTCGATCGGCTCCATACAGGTCAACGAGGCCATCAAGCTGCTCACCGGCATCGGCGACCCGCTGGTGGGGCGGCTGATGATCTACGACGCCCTGGAGATGAAGTACCGCGACGTCAAGGTCCGCAAGGACCCCGAGTGCGTCCTGTGCGGCAAGAACCCCACGGTCACCCAGCTGCTGGACGACTACGAGGCGTTCTGCGGCGCGATCTCCGACGAGGCCGCCGAGGCCGCCAGCGGCTCCACGATCACCGCGCTGGAGCTCAAGGAGATGCAGGACCGCGGCGACAACATCTTCCTCGTCGACGTCCGCGAGCCCAACGAGTACGAGATCGTCTCCATCCCCGGCGCCACGCTGATCCCCAAGGGTGAGTTCCTCAACGGCTCGGCCCTGGAGAAGCTGCCGCAGGACAAGCGCATCGTGCTCCACTGCAAGTCCGGCGCGCGCTCGGCCGAGGCACTCGCCGTGGTCAAGAACGCCGGGTTCTCCGACGCCGTCCACGTGGGCGGCGGCGTGCTGAGCTGGATCAAGACGATAGACCCGAGCCTGCCCACCTACTGACGGGTTTCTGGGGAAGTTCCCCGGACAGCCCTATTAAGGTCGATGGGGTGAACTCCGCTCGGCCCTGGCCCACTCTCGTGGTGGCCTCCGCGCTGACCCTGGTCTGCGCGGCGGCCGCCGGGGTGGCGGGCAGCGCGGCCGTGACGGAGCTCACCCGCGGCCCCACCACGATGGAGCTTCAGGCGGCGGCCAGGCACGAGGTCGCCGAGCGCTGGCGCACCTGGCCCAGCGGACGTATCTTCCCCGCCACACTGCCGTACTCCGCCGAGCAGGGCGGCCAGGAACGTGCCAGCAGGATCGGCATCTCGCCTCAGACCTCCTGCGACCCCGTCGACGCCAAGGCGGTCAAGGCGCTGCGCAGGGCGGGCTGCAGGGGCCTGCTCCGGGCCACCTACATCGACGCGCTGCGCGGCGTGCTCGTCACGATCGGCGTGGTGGCCATGCGTGACGAGCCGGGCGCCGCACGCGCCAGGACCGCCTTCTCCGACAGCGGCAAACCCGTCCCCGGCCTTTATCCGCTGGCCTTCAGCGGCACGGTGGCCGACCGGTTCACCCCCGCCGTGCGGCAGGCCGGTTCGGTACGTCAGGCAGGCCCGTACCTGGTGCTGACCACGGCGGGCCAGGTGGACGGGCGGCCGGCGGACGCGGCGGACGAGCAGCGGCCCGCCATCTTCGCCTTCGCCACCGAGATCGCCGAGCACGTGCTGACCGACCTCAGCACGCCGAGGACGCCCGACTGCGCGGCCGAGGAGTGGCGGTGCTGAGCCTGGGCAGTACGCGGACCGTGCTGACGAGAGGCGCGGCGGTCGCGGCGGCCGGGATGCTGCTGTTCACGGCCGCTCCCGCGCGGGCGGACGACGTGCGCGGCGGACAGCGGCCGGTCATCAGGACGCTGGAGCTGACCCACGCGTGGCGCACCAGCAAGGGCCGCGGGGTGACGGTGGCGGTGCTCGACTCCGGCGTCGATCCGCGCCATCGCGACCTGGTCGGCTCGGTGCGGGTGGGCAAGGACTTCACCGCGGGCGCGAACCCCCCGGGGGTCGCTCCGCTCCGCCTGCACGGCACGTACATGGCCTCGCTGATCGCCGGGCACGGTCACGGTCCCGGGGGAAATCTGGGGATCATCGGCGTCGCGCCCGAAGCGGACGTACTGTCAGTAAGGGTCATCCTCGAGGACGAGGAGCCGGGTTTCCGCGAGTTCAACACCGCGGAGCGGTTCGAGAACGTGGTGGCCCGGGGCATTCGCTACGCCGTGGACGAGGGGGCAGACGTGATCAACATGTCGATCTCCAAGGAGCTGGCGACCGAAGAGGAGCGGGCGGCCATCCGCTACGCCATCTCCAAGGGCGTCGTGCTCGTGGCCGCCGCGGGCAACGACGGCGACAGGAAGGTCGACGTGGACTACGCCCCCTACTCCTATCCGGCCGCGTTCCCCGGTGTCGTCTCGGTGGGAGCGACGGACCGGCGGCTGCGCCGGGCCGCGTTCTCCAACTGGAACTCCTCCGTGCTGGTCGCCGCCCCGGGCGTGGACATCATGGGCGCCGGGCCCGGTGACGAGTACTGGGTCGGTCGGGGCACCTCGCAGGCGACCGCGCTGGTCTCCGGAGTAGCCGCCCTCATTAAGGCAAAATATCCGGACATGTCGCCGCCGCTGGTCGCCCGCGCCCTCACCGCCGGCGCCAACGACCGGCCGCCGGGAGGGTACGACATCGCCACCGGGTTCGGCGTCGTGAACGCGGCCAGGGCCCTGTCGGAGGCCGGCAAGCTGGCCGGGTACACCGAGACCGCCGCGGGCGCCCAGGCGCAGGACTCCGCCGAGCCGCTGCCCGGCGGCCGGGCGGCCCCCATCAAGGTCATCGCCAGGGACGAGAGGAGCGTCGCGATCCACACGACCGTCGCCGCCGCGGCCACCCTCGGCGCGCTCGCGTCGCTGGCAGTCATATTCGTCCTGGTCAGGCGCGTCCGCCGGGCACACAGCTCGCAAGGCGCATGATCCGCCTATCAAGGGGGACGAAATAGACATGCGAGGGAGCGCCGCCGCCTGGACTGAGGAGCGCAGGGAGCGTAGCGACCGGAGCGACGAGGGAAGGCGGCGGCTCGGAAGCGACCGAGCCCGCCTCTGCGGAGCAGAGGCCATAGACACAGGAGCCGGGAAGAGGTGGTGGTGAAGGCTCGTAGGTCGACGTCAGGGCTTCCTCGCGCCGAGGGAGAGGCCACGCAGGGCCACAGGAACCCGCTCGGCACCCCCGCCGGCCGGGGGTCGCGCATCCGTGCCTGGCCGGCGGCGAACTCCCGTACGCGGGCAGCCGTCAAGCAGCGCGCGGAACTGGACGCGCTCCAGCATGGTGTCCGGTACAGGCGCATGTTCGTGACCCTGCTCAGCGTCATCGTGGTCGTGTCGTCGGTGGTCGTGCTGCTCGGCACGATCGGCCTGTTCGCCGAGACGCGTTCGCGCCCGCTGACCCCCACGGAGCAGAGCCGGTACCAGCAGGAGGAGATCGCCAGGCGCTGGCAGGCGTGGCCGGCGACGGGAGTCTTCCCCGAAGAGGTGAAGTACCTCGGGCTCGACCGTGCCCAGCAGTACGCCAGGCGCGTCGGCATCGCCCCTGAGACCGAGTGCGGCAAGGGCGTGGACGCCTCCGTCGCGGGGGTGCTGCAGAGCCATGGCTGCCTCACGATGTTGCGGGCGACGTACATCGACCAGACGGCCTCGTTCGTGATCACGGTCGGGGTCGCCGTGCTGAAGGACGAGGAGTCCAGGGTCTCGGCCACCGAGGAGCTCACCCAGGACGACCGCGTGGGCGTGCTGCCCGTCGCCTTCCCCGGCACGATCAGCGAGCGCTTCGGCCCCGACCAGCGCCAGCGCACCGGCTGGGTGGGCGCGGGGCCGTACATCGTCTTCTCGACGGCGGGCTACGCCGACGGGCGGACCAGGGCCGCGATCCCGCCCGAGGAGATCCTGCACAGCGAGCTCTGGCCGGCCGCCAAGTCCGTCGGCAACCAGATCGCCTACTTCCTCGCGGACCCGCCCAAGGTGCCGCCCTGCACCCAGGGGAACGTGTGCTAGCCGGCGTGCGCGCGCTCACCGCCGCGCTGCTCGTGCTGTCAGGACCTTCCGCCGCGCCCGTGCGGGACCAGCAGCAGTGGGTGCTCGACGCGCTCAACGTGGAGCAGGCGTGGACCGTCACCAAGGGCGAGGGCGTCACGGTCGCCGTCGTGGACAGCGGCGTGGACGGTCAGATCAAGGAGCTGAAGGGGCGCGTGAGCGCGGGCCCGGACATGACCTCGGGCGCCGTGAGCCGCCAGATGCCGCCGGGCAGGCACGGCACCGCCATGGCCGGCCTGATCGCGGCCTCGGGCGAGGACGACGGGCTGATCGGCGTGGCGCCCAAGGCGCACATCCTGTCGCTCCCCATGCTCACGGACGACGATCCTGAGGTGAGCGTCCCACCGGCGCAGGACGAGGAGCAGGTCACGGAGAGCCCGCTCGCCCGGGCGCTGCGCTACGCGGCCAACCACGGAGCCAAGGTCGTCAGCATGTCCATCGGCTCCTACGGCCCGCTCAGGTCCGAGCGCGAGGCCGTCTCGTACGCGCTCGGCAAGGGCGTCGTCCTGGTCGCTGCCGTGGGCAACGACGGCCTGACCGAGTACGCCAGGCAGAACAGCACCTCCTACTGGAGCTTCCCGGCCGGCTACCCGGGGGTCATCGGCGTGGCGGCCACCGACAAACAGGGCAAGCGGGCGGCGTTCAGCAGCGACAACCTCTCCGTGCTGGTCGCCGCGCCCGGCGTGGGCGTGCCCGTGGTCAAGCGCAAGAGCGGCTACGAGCTGTCGGAGGGCACGAGCTCGGCCGCCGCGCTCGTGGCGGGCGTGGCCGCCCTCATCAAGGCGAAATATCCGGACCTGCCGCCCGAGCAGGTCGCCCAGGCACTGGCGTCGAGCGCACGCGGCAGGCCCGCCGCGGGGTACGACGACCAGACCGGGTACGGGGTCGTGGACGCGGCCGCCGCGCTCAACGCCGCCGAGCGGCTCACCGGCGAGCAGCGCAGCGTCGTGGCGGGCAAGGAGCACTTCGGGCAGGGTGAGGACTCGCCCGTGCCCACGCGGCCGGGGCCCGATCCGCTGCGGCTGTGGCTGTACGGGGGAGGGGTGCTGGTCGCGCTGGTCATGTTCTGCGGCGCGATCATCCTGCTCAATCAGCGCAAGGAGTGAACCTTTACGATCCGCGCGAACAGTAAAGTTCCGCTATGGTCCCCCGTCATGGGATACGAGCTGCGGGTGGTGCGCGAGTCGCCACTCGCCTTCGCGGAGCTCGCGAAGGCCATCGCGCCGGCCGGTTTCGAGCTGCGCGGATCTGACGAGATCGTGGCCGCACACCGGGGCGGCACGCACGCGGTGGCGCGCTGGCAGGGCCAGCTGGTCGGGGAGCCCGGCTCCGACTGGCACGTCGCACAGCTCCTCCGGCTGTCGGCCGCGCTGGGCGCCCGGCTCATGGGCGAGGACGGCGAGGTCTACGCGCTGCGTGACGGCGTCATCGAGGTGCTGACGGGCGGCAGCGCGATGGAGATCGGAAAGTTCGACGAGATCATCGACGCGGGTCCCGCGGCATGGACCCCCTGAACCCGTTCGCCGAGCGGGTGCTCGACCTCGTCGAGCGCATCCCGCCCGGCAAGGTCATGGCGTACGGCGACATCGCCGAATACCTCGGCGAGGGCGGCCCCCGTCAGGTCGGCAAGGTGATGTCCACGTGGGGCGGCGGCGTGCCGTGGTGGCGCGTCGTGCACGCCGACGGCACCGGCGCGGCCCCTGACCACGTACAACGCTGCCTGACGCACTGGCGCGAGGAGGGCACACCGTTGCGGGGCGAGCGGGTGGACATGCGTCGGGCGCGCTGGGACGGGCGTTCAGCGGATTTTCAGAAAGGGGTCTGACCTGCTGTTTCGCCGAACCGGCGAATCCATGACATGTGACTCCCATTACCATGGGCAGAACACTGATGGCGGCCCGAAAGGCGGTGCCACCCTATGGCCACCGGCGTCACAGCCCAGAGCCAGGGCGGCGACTCGCTCGCCGACCGCCTCAAGGCTGTCCAGGATCTCTGCGACCGTGGAGAGCCTCTCGAAGCGGTCATGCGAGCGCTCGGCCCAGGCGGTCGCGACGCCGCGTTCGACACCGAGGTCTTGAGCGGCCCGCTCGGGGCGCGCATGGACCTCGCGGTCAAGCGTGGCGCCGCGCGGCGGCGTGAGATGCTCGATCTCGTCCGGCCCTACCTGGCGGCCGTCGACGCGCGCGTCAAGCACGACCTGCCGGTCGCGCGGCGCGTCATCGTCCACCTGATCGAGCACCGGCCCGACGAGGAGCTCGTCGAGGGGGAGACGCTCGTCAAGGTCGTGACCGCGGCGGCCGAGCCGTCCAAGCGCATCCGCAAGGGCCTGCGCTGGTACGCCGACCTGCCCTTCCGTGACGAGCTCCCGCCCGACCTCTACCGCCTGCGGCGGGCCGACCTCGTGCCGGTCACCCACATCGACGACATCGTCTGGGCCGACGGCAGGCTGCGCGTCACCGGGTTCGCCTATCTGGCGGGGCTGTCCGTCCGCAGCCGCAGGTTCAACCGGGCGACCGTGGTGCTGCGCGGACCGCGCTGGCTGCCGCCCATCCGCATGCGCACGCACCGCGTGCTCGCGCCCGAGGCCACGCACGGCGCGCGCGAGCCCGGCTGCAACTACGACTGGTCCGGGTTCAGCGCCGAGCTGAGCCCGTGGCCGCTGCGCTGGCGCGGCGCCGTGCGCGGCGTGGTGTCCGCCGTGCGGCGGCGGATGCGCCACCGGCCGTCGGTGCCCGACGCCACGACGTGGCGGGCCGAGATCGTGTTCTGGAGCCGGGGCGCGCGGGCCACGGGCCTGCTGCGCGGCTCCTCCGTCGGCCGGCCGGAGCGCCCGGCCGGGCTCAAGCTGAAGCCGGGCTGGTGGATCAGGCCGGTGTGGACGTCCGACCGGGCGCTGCAGGTCGTGCTCCAGCCCAACAGGGCCGAGCTGACGGGCGTGTCCGTCGAGGGCGAGCGCCTCGAGCTGAAGATCTTCCTGCGCGGGCGTACGGTGACCAAGGGCCACGCCCGGCTGGGCGGCCACCGCATCGCCGCCGACTTCACGCCCGCGGGCGACGGCACGCAGGTCGTGGTGGGCCTGGCCGTGTCCGCGCTGCTGCAGGAGAAGGACGGGCGGCGGCTCTGGGTCGAGCCCAAGGGCGATCCCGCGGCTTCTGTCATGCTCGGCGACCTGGTGGAGACCCGCACGCCGGTGGGCGACCGCGAGATCACCGTGCTCGGTGACCGCCGCGACCGCGTGGTCGTCTCGGCCCACCGCATCCGCCCCGTGATCACCTCCGCGGTCTGGGAGGGCTCCGCGCTCGTCCTGCGCGGCAGCTATCCCGACGCTGCCGGTCCCCGCACGCTGACGCTGCGGCACCGGTCCGGGCTGTGCTACTGGCTGCCGATGGAGCGCTCCGGCGAGGAGTTCTCCGTACGCGTCGAGCCGTCGGCCATGGACCGCTTCGGCGAGTCCGTGCCGCTGGCCTCCGGCACCTGGAACATGTCGATCCGCCACCCGTCGGGTGAGATCGTGCCGTTGCGCATGGACCACGCGGCCCTGGCCGGGCTCGACGAGGATCCGCGCGCGTTCGACGGGCGCACGTACCGGATGATCTCCACCCGCTTCGACGTGCCGGTCGTGACGGTCGAGGAGGCACGGCCCGCGGACGAGCGGGGCGTGGCGGGCACCCACGTGCTGCGCCGCGTCTTCTACCCGGCCCAGCGCACGGAGCCGCTGACGGACGCGACCGTCTACGTCGTCAACGACGGGCGGCTCTACGCCGACAGCGTCCGCGCGATCTACGAGGAGCGGCTGCGCCGGGGCGACGACCGCGAGCACATCTGGATCGTCAAGGACGGCGCCTTCGTGCCGCCCGGCGGCGCGACCGTCATCCGCGCGGGCAGCCGCGAGCACCACGCCGCGCTGGCCAGGTCCCGCCACATCGTGACCAACTCGTTCCTGCCGGCCTGGTTCCGGGCGCGGGAGGACCAGGTGGTGCTGCAGACCTGGCACGGCACCCCGGCCAAGCGCGTCGGCAACGACCTGCCCCACATGGCCCGCGACCCCAGGCCGCCGATCTGGCACCGGCAGGCGGCGGAGGTGCGCGGCTGGGACCTGCTGCTGTCGCAGTCGCCGTGGGCGACGCCGATCCTGCGTAAGGCCTTCGGCTACAAGGGCGAGATCCTGGAGAGCGGGCTGCCGCGCAACGACGTGCTCCACTCTCCCGACCGGGAGGAGTTGGCGGCCGCCGTGCGCGAGCGGCTGGGGCTCGTCGAGGGCAAGCGGGTGATCCTCTACGCGCCCACGTGGCGGGATTACGACCGCAAGAACGCCATGGTCAAGCTGGACCTGGCCAAGGCGCGCGAGGCGCTGGGGGCCGATCACGAGATCCTGGTGCGGGCGCACCCGATGCAGGCGATGCCCGCCGTCCCCGACATCGCCCACGACGTCACCACTTATCCCGACATCGCGGACTTGTTGCTGGTGGCGGACGTGCTGGTGACGGACTACTCGTCGGTGATGTTCGACTTCGTGTGCACGGGCCGGCCGATCGTGTTCTACGGGTACGACCTGGCGAAATACTCGTCGAAGCGGGGGCTCTACCTGGACCTGGCGGAGCTCGCGCCGGGGCCGGTGCTGTCGACGTCGGCCGAGGTGGTCGAGGCCCTGCGGTCCATCGACTCCGTCGCCGCCGCCCACAGGGACCGCTACGAGTCCTTCCGGGCGACGTTCGCTCCCCGCGACGACGGCAAGGCGACCGCGCGGGTCGTCGACCACCTCTTTTCCTGATCACCCTGTACGGCTCCGCACGGCGGGCCGCACGCGCCGACGTCAGCGGCCGGCTGTCATGGCCGGTCGTGAAGGCCCACGGGTCGCCCGCCGTGACGACGCGTCTTCTCGACCGGCTGGGTGGTCGGAAGCCCGCGGCTGTCCGTACGGCGTCAGAAGAGGTCCGGGAGGTCCGGTAGGAGGAACCGGCGATCGGGGTCGTAGCCCAGATCGCCGGGCAGGTCCTCGGCCCGGCGCAGGCCGACGGCGGGGAGGCTCTCCACCATGAGGTAGAGGAGCGACGACATGGTGGTGGCGCAGACGATCTCGCCGTTCTCGATGAGCTTGCGCAGCCCCGAGACGTGGACCCACTCCACCCGCTCCGCCTCCCACGGGTCCGTGGGCGGCCCGATGCGCGTGGCCGAGTCGGCGCGGTAGACGTGGTGGAGGTTGTCGGCGATGCCGTTCACCGGCTGGATCGACAGGAGCGGGCGCAGCGGCCCGGGGCGCCAGCCGGTCTCCTCCTCGACCTCGCGCGCCGCCGCGTCCCGAGGCATCTCGCCCTCTTCCACCCGCCCGAGCGGGATCTCCCAGCCCCAGCTGTCGGTGATGAAGCGGTGCCGCCAGATCAGCAGCACCTGGTCCCGGTCGTCGGTGACGACCGCCCCCGCGCCGGGCGCCGTGCGGACGAGCCGGTGGTCGAGGCGGCGCCCGTCGGGCAGCTCCACATCGGCGACGCGGATGTCCAGCCACTGGTCGGCATAGAGCGACCTCTCGGAGTGGACCTTCCACCGCATGCGATCGACCTCCGCGCCAAGGCGAGATGTTGACCTTACGTTACAAGGGTCAACGCTCCGTGCGCGAGAGCTCCGCGGCGGTCATTTCCGCAGGTCGACCTCCAGGGACAGCGGCGAGAGACGGACGTCGCAGGTCGTTGATGAGGGCGCGGCCGCCGGGCCGCAGCACCCGGTGCATCTCCTGGAGAGCTCCGACGGGATCGGAGAAGTTCTTGAACGCCGCGCAGCAGACGACGAAGTCGAAGCTCTCGTCCTCGAACGGCATCGCGGAGGCGTTCCCGACCAGGAAGTCGACCTCGACCCCGGCCTCGGCCGCCTTCGTGCGGGCGATCTCGACGAAGGTCTCGCTGATGTCGAGCCCCGTGACCGTGTAGTCGCCGGTCCTGGCCAGGGCGATCGACAGGTAGCCGGGCCCGGGGGCCACCTCCAGGATCTCGCTCCCCGGCCCGGTGCGCTCCCGCACCTGGACGACCTGCTCGGCGAACCTGTCGGGCGACCTGCCGGTGCTCGTGGCGTACCAGCGGGCGATCGGGCCCTTCATGCCTACGCCTTTGTATCCCTTGTCGGTCTTCGTCATGAAAAACACGATATATCGCGTATATGAACTGTCAAGACATATCTCGAGACGCCCATGGCGAAAATCAGGCGGCGTGTCGCGCGAGGAAGTGGAGATTTGCCCCGATACGGTAGGCGGATCGCGTGGGGAGACCGGGCAAGTCGGCACGATCTGTCCCTGTGGTCTGGTGGAATCTAGTGCTGTGAGTGGTCAGACCTGGCGTTTGGTGCGGCGTGGCAGCGATGGCCCTGTTGTGCCCCCTGCGCTCGACGAGCACCAGCGTGCCGTGGTCGCCCACGAGAGCGGCCCGCTGCTCGTTCTCGCAGGTCCTGGCACCGGCAAGACCACCACGATCGTGGAGAGCGTGGTCGACAGGATCGACCGGCGCGGCCTCGACCCCGAGCGCGTGCTCATCCTCACCTTCAGCCGCAAGGCCGCCGAGGAGCTGCGCCAGCGCGTCACCGCCCGCCTGCGCCGCACCACCCGCTCGCCCCTGGCCCTGACCTTCCACTCCTACGCGTACGCGCTGCTGCGCCGGGAGTCCGTGCTCGAGGGCAAGGCCCCGCCGCGCCTGCTGACCGGCCCCGAGCAGCTGCTGGAGATCCGGCGGCTGCTCCACGGCGAGCTGGAGAGCGGCGCGCTCGACTGGCCGGTGTCGCTGCGCGAGCCGCTCAAGACGCGGGGGTTCGCCGAGGAGTTGCGCGACTTCCTGTCCAGGGCCAACGAGCGCGGGCTCGACGGCGAGCGGCTGGTCGCGCTCGGCAGGCTGCACGGCAGGAGCGACTGGATGGCGGCCGGCAGGTTCGCCGAGCGCTACCAGGACAGGTTCGACCTCGACCCGGAGGAGACCTACGACTACGCCGAGCTGATCGGGGCCGCCTCCGCGCTCCTCGCCAGGCCGGAGGTGCGGGAGCGGGAGCGGGCGGCGCACGACGTGGTGTTCGTGGACGAATACCAGGACACCGACCCCGCCCAGGAGCTGCTGCTGGCCCAGCTGGCGGGAGACGGCCGCGACCTGGTCGCGGTGGGCGACCCCGACCAGTCGATCTACGGGTTCAGGGGCGCCGACGTGCAGGGCATCATGAAGTTCCCCGAGCGCTTCAAGACCCGCGACGGCCGCGACGCGCCGGTGCTGGCGCTGCGGGTGTGCCGCAGGAGCGGGGCCGACCTGCTCGAGGCCTCCCGCCGGGTCGCGGCCCGCCTGCCCGTCGCCCCCATGCCCGACCACGCGTACGGGCACGAGCACGACCATCGCGACCTGGTGCCGCTGTCCGAGGCGGAGCCGGGTGACACGCGGGTGCTGCTGGCCGACAGCACCAGCCAGGAGGCGGCGATCGTGGCCGACACGCTGCGCCGCGCCCACCTGATCGACGGGGTGCCGTGGCACCGGATGGCCGTGCTGGTGCGCTCGGCCAAACGCCAGGTGCCGCTGCTGCGGCGGGCGCTGGTCAACGCGGGCGTGCCCACGATGATCGCGGGCGACGAGGTGCCGATCGCGCAGGAGCCCGGCGTGCGGCCGCTGCTCACCATGCTGCGGGTGGCCCTGGACGCGGCCCAGCTCGACGAGGGCGTGGCCGAGGAGCTGCTGACGGGGCCGCTCGGTGGCACGGACATGATCGGCGTACGCCGCCTCCGCCGCGCACTCAAGATCGCGGAGAACGAGGCGGAGGGGACACGGTCGTCAGGGGAGCTGCTGGTCGCGGCCGTCCAGGACGTCCGCGAGCTGACCCGGGTGGAGCCTCACATCGCCCTGCCCGCCGAACGCGTGGCCAAGCTGCTCGCCGCCGCCCGCGAGGCCGCGGCGCAGGAGGGCACCGCCGAAGACCTCCTGTGGACCGTGTGGCACGCCAGCGGCCTGGCCGGGCGCTGGACCGAGCTGAGCATGCACGGCGGCCCCAGGGGAGCGCAGGCCGACCGCGACCTCGACGCCGTGGTGGCGCTGTTCGACCACGCGGCCAGGTTCGTGGACCGGATGCCCAAGGCGGGTCCCGAGGTGTTCATCGACGACCTGGCCGCCCAGGAGATCCCCGGCGACACGCTGGCCGACCGGGCCCCCGACGGCGACGCCGTACGCGTGCTGACCGCCCACCGCTCCAAGGGCCTCGAATGGGACGTCGTGGTCGTCGCGGGCGTGCAGGAGGGCGTCTGGCCCGACCTGCGCCTGCGCGGCTCCCTGCTCGGCGTGGAGGACCTCGTCGAGGTGGTCGAGGGCACCGAGCCGAACGCCGCCTCCCTGGTCTCCAAGCTGCTGGCCGAGGAGCGCAGGCTGTTCTACGTGGCCGTCACCAGGGCCAGGCGCAGGCTCGTGGTGACCGCGGTGGGCGGCGAGGACACCGACGAGCGGCCTTCCAGGTTCCTGTCGGAGCTGATGCCGGGCGCGGTGGACTCGGCCACGGTCGACGACCGGGCCCGCTGGCTGAACATGTCCGCGCTGGTGGCCGACCTCCGCAGCGCGGTGACCGATCCCACCAAACCCCGAAAAATCCGCCAAAGTGCCGCCAAGCAGCTCGCCCGGCTCGCCGCGGCGGGCGTCCAGGGCGCCCACCCCAACGACTGGTACGCCCTCACGCCCATCTCCGACGACCGCCCCCTGAGCTGGCCCGACGACATCGTGAACATCTCGCCCTCGGCGGTCGAGAGCTTCACCAAGTGCGGCCTGCGCTGGCTCCTGGAGACGGCCGTCGGCGCCGCGGGCACCAGCACCGCCCAGGGCCTCGGCAACATCATCCATGCCCTGGCCGTCCTGGCCTCCACCGACCTGCCCAGCGAGGACCTCCTGGGCGACCGCCTCGACCAGGTCTGGAACGACCTCGACTTCGGCGGCGTCTGGTACAACCGCAAGCAGCGCCAGGTCGCCGAGCAGATGATCGGCAAGTTCCTGCGCTGGCACAAGGAGAATCCGCGCGAACTGGTGGCCCTGGAGGAGGCGTTCACGGCGATGGTGTCGGAGGGCGTCCAGATCAAGGGCCGCGTCGACCGGGTCGAGCGCGACTCCGACAACCGCGCGGTGATCATCGACCTCAAGACCGGCGGCTCCAAGCCCAAGCCCGGCGACCTCGACCGCCATCCCCAGCTCGGCGTCTACCAGCTCGCCGCGCTGCTCGGCGCGTTCGCGCGGCACGGCATGACCGAGCCGGGCGGCGCCGCACTGGTCCAGGTCGGCAAGGCGGCGGGCAAGAAGGAGGCACTGGAGCAGGCCCAGCCCCCGCTGTCGGAGGACAAGGATCCCGGCTGGGCCAAGGACCTGGTCGACACGGTGGCGACCGGCATGTCGGGGCCGTTCTTCCAGGCCAAGGTCAACGACGGCTGCCGCACCTGCGCGGCCAGGGCCAGCTGCCCGGTCAACGACAACGGGGGCCAGGTGTGCTGACCCCCGCCGAACTCGCCGGCAAGCTCGGCATCCTGCCGCCCACCCGTGAGCAGGCCGCGGTCATCGAGTCCCCCCTGGAGCCGATGGTCGTCATGGCCGGCGCGGGCTCGGGCAAGAGCGAGACCATGGCCGGGCGCGTGGTCTGGCTCGTCGCCAACGGCCTGGTCAAGCCCGAGAACGTGCTGGGCCTGACCTTCACCCGCAAGGCCGCCGCCGAGCTGGCCACCAGGGTCAGGGAGCGGCTGACCGGCCTGGCCGAGGCCGGCCTGGTCGAGCCGGGCGCGCTCGACAACGAGCCGACCGTGTCCACCTACCACGCCTACGCCGCCCGCCTGGTCACCGACCACGCCCTGCGCGAGGGCCTCGAGCCGACCATGCGCCTGGTCACGCCGGCCGTGTCGTGGCAGCTCGCCTCGCGGGTGGTGGCGATGTACGACGGGCCGATGGACCGCATCGAGCTGGGCCCGCCGTCGGTCACCGCGGCGGTGCTGGAGCTCGCCGGGGAGCTGTCGGAGCACCTGCGCGCGTCCGGCGACGTGCGGCGGGTGGGGGAGTGGCTCCAGGACCGGCACGACGCGCTGACCGGCAGGACGACCGTGGCCCAGCGCAAGCCGCTCAGCGTGCAGGCCGCCAGGGAGCAGCTGCTGCCGCTGGTGGAGGCGTACGAACGGCTCAAGCGCGCCCGTGAGGTCATCGACTACGGCGACCAGATGTCGCTGGCCGCCCGGATCGCCGCCAACCACAAGGAGGTCGGCGAGATCGAGCGCGCCCGCTACTCCGTGGTCCTGCTCGACGAATACCAGGACACCAGCCACGCCCAGCTCGTCCTGCTCCGCTCCCTGTACGGCGGCGGCCACCCGGTCACCGCCGTGGGCGACCCCTGCCAGTCGATCTACGGCTGGCGCGGCGCCTCCGCGGGCAACCTCCGTCGCTTCCCGCGTGACTTCCGCACCAGCACCGGCGACGCCGCCGAGGTCCGCCAGCTCAGCGTCAGCTTCCGCAACGGCGACCGCGTCCTCGACGTCGCCGCCCGCGTCCAGCTCCCGCTGCGCATGGAGGCCCGCGAGGTGCCGGTCCTGGTCCCCGGCCCCAACCGGGTCGACCGGGGCCGCGTCACGTGCGCCTTCCACGAGACCGCCGAGGACGAGGCCAGGTGGATCGCCGACGGCATCGCCAAGATCCTCGGCCAGGAGGTCGCACCCGACGGCATGCCCTGGGGCGAGAAGGAGCGCAAGAAGACGCTCGCCATCCAGCCCCAGGACGTGGCGATCCTCGCGCGCAAGCGATCGCAGTTCCCCGCGCTGCGCAGGGCGCTCGAAGAACGCGACATCCCGGTCGAGGTGGTCGGGCTCGGCGGCCTGCTGACCGTGCCCGAGGTGACCGACATCGTGGCCACCCTCCGCGTCCTGTACGACGCGACAGCGGGCGACGCGCTGGCCAGGCTCCTGGCCGGGCCGCGCTGGCGGATCGGCCCGGCCGACCTGCGGGTGCTGGGGGAGCAGGCCAGGCAGCTGGCCCGCGAGCTGAGCGAGAGCGGGCGCGAGGAGGACCCGCTCGACCAGGTGGTCGCCGACCTGGCCGAAGAGCGCGGCAGTCTGGTGGACGCGCTGGACGAGCTGCCCGACAGGGAGGAGTGGCTGGAGCCGTTCTCGCCGCTGGCCCGCACCAGGCTCGTCGCGCTCGCCCACGAGCTGCGCCGGCTGAGGGCGCACACCGCGCAGCCTCTCCCCGACCTGATCACCGAGGTCGAGCGGACGCTCGGGCTCGACGTCGAGGTGGCCGCGCGCAGCGGGACGGCGAGCGCGTTCGCGGCGCGGGCCGATCTGGACGCGTTCATCGACGCGGCGTCCAGGTTCGCGGGCGACGCCGAGGATCCGACGCTCGGGGCGTTCCTGGCCTACCTCCAGGCGGCGGAGAGCGAGGAGTTCGGGCTGGAGGCGGGCCGGGTCGGCGACAGCAACAGCGTCAAGCTCATGACCGTGCACGCCTCCAAGGGCCTGGAGTGGCCCATCGTGGTCGTGCCGGGGCTGTCGCAGCTCGTCAGCTCCAAGGGGACGATCGCGACCGGCAGCATCTTCCCCGCCACACCGGTCATGAACAGCCGCTGGACCGAGAACCCGCGCAAACTCCCCTACGCCCTGCGCGGCGACGCCGCCGACCTGCCCAGGCTGAGCGGGCTGAGCAAGGAGGAGCTGGCCGCGTTCGACGAGCACTGCCGCGAGCGCGACCTGATGGAGGAGCGCAGGCTCGCGTACGTGGCCGTCACCCGCGCCCACTACCACCTGATCGCCTCCGGCTACCGGTGGGGCAGCGCCACCAAGCCCCTGGAGCCGTCCGACTTCCTGCTGGAGATCCGCGACACCGCCGACCGCGTCTCGTTCTGGGCCGACCGGCAGGCGGAGGGCGCCACCAACCCGCTGCTCGCCGAGCCCGCCGAGGCCGTCTGGCCGGTCACGCCCGAGGGCCTGCGCTACGAGTCCGTCCTGGACGGCGCCAGGCTCGTCGAGGACGCGCTGGCGGGCGCACTCGCGGAGGAGGAGGACGAGCCGCTGCGGACGTTCGAGGAGGAGCGCCTACGGGCCTGGGAGCGCGACACCGACCTGCTGCTGCGCGAGCGCGAGCTGAACCGCCGCCGGCCCGCCACGGTCGTCGAGCTGCCGACGAAGCTGACCGTGTCGTCGCTGGTCACGCTGGCCGGCGACCCGCGCGAGCTGGCCCGCAGGATCCGCCGCCCCGTGCCGGTGCAGCCCGCGCCGCTGGCGCGCCGGGGCACGTCGTTCCACAAGTGGCTGGAGACGCGGTGGGACCAGCAGCGCCTCATCGACGACCTGGAGCTGTACGACGAGGAGCTCGAAGAGGCCGATGTGCGCCTGGCCGAGCTGCAGGAGCGGTTCGAGGCGAGCGAGTGGGCCGATCGGCGGCCGGTCGACCTGGAGGTGCCGTTCGAGACCATGATCGCCGACCGGCTGGTGCGCGGGCGGATGGACGCGGTCTTCGAGCTGCCCGACGGCGGCTACGAGGTCGTCGACTGGAAGACCGGCCAGCCGCCCAAGGGCAAGGCCGCCAGGGTGGCGTCGGTGCAGCTGGCCGCGTACCGGCTGGCCTGGTCGCACCTGGCGGGCGTGCCGCTGGAGAAGGTGCGGGCGGCCTTCCACTACGTACGCGCCAACCGCACCGTACGGCCCGTCAACCTGCTCGACGCCGACGGCCTGGTCGCGCTCATCGAGGGCGTCAGGCTCCTAGATAGCGGAACGCCGGCTTCGGATGCATGAGGAAGTCGTGGTGCGAGATGTTCCAGGCGTAGGCGCCGGCCATCTCGAACACCACCGTGTCCCCGATGTACGCCGAGCTCACGATTTTTCGGGAAAAAACGTCTTTTGGGGTGCATAGCTGGCCGACGAAGGTGATCGGCTCGTCGGCCACGCCCTGCCCCTTGCCCGTCGGCAGGATCGTGAACGGCTGGTCGTGGCCCTTCGTCGCCGGGGTGCGCAGGTGGTGGGTGCCGCCCAGCAGGACCGCGTACGCCTCGCCGCGCACCCGCTTCACGTCCACGACCCTGGTCACGTAGTAGCCGCAGTACGCGGTCAGCGCCCTGCCGGGCTCGATGCGCAGTGTCCGCCCCCGGCCGAGCGCCGCCAGGCCGCGCCCATAGCCTGCCCAGTCGAAGCGCGACCCGGGCGCGGCGTACGAGACCGCCATGCCGCCGCCCAGGTTGACCTCGTCGTACCCGTTGTCCAGCAGGCTCCCGGCCAGTGTCAGGAGCTGGGCCGCGTCCAGGCCGCTGGCCAGGTGGGTGTGCAGGCCGCGCAGCCGTACCCGGTCGGTGAACAGCGGCAGGCACTCGGCCACGCCCTGCTCGTCCATGCCGAACGGCCCGCTCATCGTGAGCGCGGCGCCCTCGACGGGGAGGTCGGGGTTGAGCCTGAGCAGCACGTCGGCCTCCAGGCCGGTGTCGAGGAGGCGGCGCAGCTCGTTCGGGGACTCGACGTGGATGCGGTGGTGGGGCAGGCGCAGCTCGGCGTCGGTCTTGCCGGGGCCGCCGAGCGCCACTCGCCCGCCCGGGAACAGGCTCGTGACATGCGCGTGCTCGCCGCCCGACGACACCTCGAACCCGTCCACGTGGCCCGCAAGCACGCGCAGCAGCTCGGCGTCCGGGTTGGCCTTGACGGCGTAGTACAGCTCGATGCCAGGGAGCGCCCGCCGTACGGACGCGGCGTGCTCGTCCAGCGCGGGCAGGTCGTAAAGGTAGGCGGGGGCCTCGGGCAGGCTCAGGGCGGCGTCCCGGACCCGGTCGGCGATCATGCGAGCGGGTTCGCGATCGGGACGTAACCGGCGGCGCGGTCGGCGGCCCTGGCCCAGCGGACGCCCAGGTTCGCCTTGGCGGGCAGCGGCGCCCCGGCCAGCAGGTCCGACAGGGGCAGCGGCCGGCCGAGGTCCTCGGCCTGGCGGGCGAGCAGGTCGCGGGCGGTCCCCCACAGCTCGCGCAGCAGCCCGTCGTCCTGCCCCGCCAGCGTGGCGGCGATCTCGGTGAGGTGGTTGACGAGCAGGCAGTAGACCACCCGGGTCCAGCCGCGCTCAGCGTCGTAGGTGAGCGCTCCGGCCACCTCGGGGTGCAGGCCGGTGAGGTCGTGGCGGCCCGCGACCAGCTTGGCGCCCTCCAGGTCGCGGAAGACGGCCTGCGCGGGCAGGCCGTCGGTGTCCAGGCCGACCAGGACGTTCTGGAGATGGGGCTCGAGCACCACGCCGTGCGTGAAGTACAGCTCCAGGACGGGCAGCGCGACCGCCGTCACGTACGCGTGCCACCAGGAGAGCGGATCCTTCGCCGACACGTCGAGGGCGAGCGCGGCGGCCAGCACGGGAGTCACGCCGGGGTCGCAGGCGGCCCAGGGGCTCTGCCTGACGATCACCCCCAGGCCCTCGTGGAGCCGGGGGCCGAGGGCGGCCGAGCGGTAGCCGGGTTCGGGGAGCCAGCGGGTGGTGGGGTGCTTGACGGATATTTCCTCAAAAATCGGTGTCAGCCGGGAGGTGAGCTCGACGGCCCCGGCCAGCTCGTACCAGGCGTTCTTGCGCACGCAGTTGGTGATCCGCACGTCCAGGGAGAACTTCAGGCAGACCTCCGACTCAGGGGCGTAGACGGTCCGCACGGACGAGGTGGGCATGACGGCCGGTCCCGGCCCCAGATCGACCAGCCCCGGCCCGAACGCCGGCCGCAACAGCTCGAGCTGCCACGGATGCGCCGGGAGCAGCCGGTACCCGGCCGGCGCCGCGCCCATCGCGTCCAGCACCGACACGTCGCCGCCCTCCGCGAGCACGTCCTCGCGCACGCCGAGCAGCCTGACGGGGAACCGGGCGTGCGCCTCGGGCGCGTACCGCAGCCAGCCGTCCCCGCCGCGCGCCTTGGGGCTGGGATGGAACGGATGCCCGTACACCAGCGCCTGCTCCGAGGCCAGCCACGGATCGGCGGGCGGCGCGGCCTCCTCCCTGGCCCGCAGGATCGCCGCCACGGCCTCCCGGCTGGCCGCCACCTGGCCGCCGAACTCGCCGTTCTCCCCGTGGAGGTCGGCCTCGGCCAGCCTTACCAGCTCGTCGGCCGTCAACCGCTGCCAGGCGCCGCCTTCCAGGCGCTCAGGCGGGCCCTCGAAGCGCAGCGCCGCGCCTCCGTACGTGCGGGCCCGCAGCAGCGTGCCGGCCACCCGCAGCAGCAGGTACGGCGAAGCGGGCCACACCAGCCCGCGCGGCCCGGCCACCTCCCGCACGCAGCAGCGCAGCAGGGCCGCCAGCGTCGCCTCCTCGGCCAGGGCGGAGGCCGCGTCGATGGCCAGTCCTCGCATCAGGCTCTCCTCAGGTAGTTGGGCCCGCTGGTGCCGTAGAACTTGTTGACGTCGCGTGCGCCGGAACGTTCCTTCGCCACGAGCGTCCCAGCGGTGATCATGGATTTGCCGGTGAGCCTGGCGGCGTCCAGGGTCCTGGCGCGCAGGATCCTGGCCATGGGGTCGTCGCCGTACTCGTCGAGCGCCTCGGCCAGCGTGGCGCGCAGCAGCGCGGCCGCCCGGTCGCCCGGCATCGCCGCGAACGCCACGGCGGCGGCGGCCAGGTGCAGCGTGATGGTCACGAACACGTCGGCCAGCGCGTGCGGGTCGTCGTCGAGCATCCGCCCGTCGGCGAACTCCGGCACCGCGACCCCGGCGGCGCGCAGCCTCGCGGGTGAGGCCAGCAGCCCGTCGTTGTCCTTGACCAGCAGCCGCATCCGGTCGCCCTGGAAGACCAGGGCGAGATTCTGCTGATGGGCTTCGAGCGCGACGCCGTACCGCACGAAGAGCCGCACGTTCCACCGCAGCAGCACCCGCAGATAGGCGGGGACGACGTCGCCCAGCTCGGCGAGCACGCCGGGCGCGGCCAGCGCGGCCACCGGCACGATCTCGCCCTCGGGCAGCCGCCTGACCATCCAGGCGAGGTACTCGTGCCCGGCGTGCGCGTAGGTCTGCTCGTCGGCCAGCAGGACGTCCGGATCGGCCAGCTCGCGCAGCAGCAGCTCGGCCTCCGCCCCGTCGCCGAGCGTGCCGGGCTTGATCGAGCGCCGGTTCCGCATGCCCAGGGTGCTGATCGGCAGGGGGAGCTTGAGATGGGTGCGGGCGTCGAGTTCGACCGTGCGCATCGACAGGGTGGGGCGCACGGTCACCCTTGCCTCGTCGAGGACCCGTACCCCGTCGATCTTCCGCACCTCGCCGACGGTCAGCGGATGCACCGGGAACAGCACCTCGTCGCTCTCCCAGGGCGCCACGTCCGCCGGAAGGCGCGCGGCGCCGGGCACGGCGCCCGTCACCGCGGCCCAGCGCAGCTCGAAGGAGGGCGCGAACTCCGGCGCGTAGGCCAGCAGGTCGGCCTCGGACAGCCCCACACGAGCCCGGGAGGTCGGATAGACGGGATGATCAACGAACGCGGCGAGCGTCTCATAAGAGGGCTTCCGCGCGAGCACCTCGACGGCGTGCGCGTCGTGCAGCTCCAGGGCGCCCAACGCGGCCAGGCACTCCTCGAAGAAGGCCGCCACCCCCTCCGCGTCCGCCGGGTCCGCGACCTCCGCCAGCGTCTCCAGCACCTGCTCCAGCCCCAGCCGCTCGTCCTCCGCGACCACGAAGTCCTGGAACAGCGCCCCGGGGACCAGCCGCACCCATCGCCCGTCCGCCAGCAGCAGCCCCGTGCCGTCCTTGGTCCGGCTGACCCGGGACGACAGCCCGCCGTAGTCCTCGCGCAGCAGCGCGTTCAGCACCCGGGCGGCCAGATAGGCCTCCCGACCGCTCATTCGATCACCCACGGCCGTGAGGCCCGGTAGGCCTCGATCGCCGAGTCCACTGCCTCCCGGGAGGGGCCGACGGCCCGTACCACGCCGAGATAGTCCCGGTTGGTGTGCGTGAGGGAGACGACGTCCCCGACCTGCCGCAGGGGCCGGTGCCACAGCCGCACGTCGCCCTCGTCCAGGACCTCGGTGCCGGGAGCGTCCTTGACGGTCCCCGGCCGGTCCGCGACCAGGCTGACCGCGCTCCCGTGCGCGGAGGTCTCCGGGACGCCGGGCACGGTCTCGCCGAGGTGCACCCGCAGGATCCACTCGAACAGCGGCACGCCGAGCACGTCGCCGAGCAGGAAGTCGCAGTGGTCCCCGATCACCCGGTAGTTCACCTCGACGATCCGGGGCCCGCGCGACGTGACCACGTACTCGGTGTGACAGGCCCCGAACCCGGCCCCCAGCGCCCGCAACGCCCCGAGCACGTGCTCCTGCGACCCGTCCGCCGGCGCCCAGTCGAGCCGCTCCTCGATGAAGTACGGCAGCGCCCCCAACGTCGTCTCGAACCCCCCGAGCACCCGAAGGCCGGAGGAGTCGCCCAGCGTCTCCAGCGTCCGCAGCGGCCCCTCGAGGTACTCCTCGACGACCAGCGCCTCCCCGGGCCGCCGCTTCCTGACCTCGGCGACCGCCCCGGCCAGATCGCGTTCGACGAGCATGACGTCCTCGCTGGCCACACCCTCGCGCGGCTTCAGCACGACCGGGTACGGCAGGCCCTCGGGCACCGGGTCGCCGGGGCCGATCCGCGCCGACCACACGTGCTCGATCCCGGCCTCGAGGAGCCTGCGGCGCATCAGGAACTTGTTCTTGGCGGCCACGCACGCCCGCCAGTCCTTGCCGGGCAGCCCGAAATAGGCGGCCGCCAGCGCGGTCTCCGCCTGCAGGTGGTCGGAGTTGGTGAAGATCGCGTCCGGCCTGCCGAGGTGCTCGACGGCGTCGATCACGGCCCGCGGATCGCGTACGTCGCACGCCACCGCGTGCGGATGGTGCTCCGGCCGATCCGTCAGGATCGTCACCTCACAGTCCAGCGCTTGAGCCGCAGGCAGGAAGCCATCCGTCACGGAATCTGTTGGTTTGAGCGCGGTCAGATAGAGCCGCAACGCGAAGGCACCCCCGGGTAATCAGGTAAGGCTAACCTAACTCACTGATCCTAGCCCCAGAAAGATCGCCGCGGGTCCCGGATACCGTAATCGGCGGCTAACCGCGAGGTCATAGGATGACAGGGGATTTGGGGAGGGGGCGGCTTGTGGAGACGACCGCGGAAGAGCAACTCATCGGACCCCTGCTTCTGGCGCGCGGCACGATCGACAGATCATCGGCGCTGCGTGCCAACGAGGGATGGCTCGAGCGGGCGTGGACCGATCCGTCGAGCCGGGTGCTGGTGATCGACAACGGCCACACGCTGGTGCGGCGGACGGGCGATGAGGTGCACGCGGTGCTCTTCCCGCCCGAGGACGCGCCGGCCGGGCCGCGCTATCTGCTCGGGCTGGAGGACGGGGTCGCGTACTTCGCGGTCGCCGCGCCGCTGCCCGGCATCCCCCAGGGCGACGCCAACGGCCGCGTGACGATCCCGATGAGCCTGCTCGACACGCCGGAGGGCGAGCTGGTGGCGGCCGGGCTGCGCCAGGTGGGCGGCCTGCTCGGCGACCGCGACGCGGGCCTGCTGGTCTACGCCGTGGCGCTGGAGGCCTGGCACACGACCCACGAATACTGCCCGCGCTGCGGCACCCGTACGGACATCCGGGCCGGAGGCCACATCCGGGTCTGCCCGCAGGACGCCAGCCAGCACTTCCCGCGCGTCGACCCCGCGGTCATCATGCTGGTACGCGACGAGGACGACCGCTGCCTGCTCGCCCGCGGCCCTCAGTGGCCGGAGGGGCGGCTGTCGATCCTGGCGGGGTTCGTGGAGCCGGGGGAGTCGCTGGAGCACGCCGTCGCGCGCGAGGTGGCCGAGGAGGTCGGCATCACCGTCGTCAACCCGCGCTATCTCGGCAGCCAGCCCTGGCCGTTCCCGCGCAGCCTCATGCTCGGCTTCTTCGCCGAGGCCACCTCGACCGACCTCACGCCCGACGCGGAGGAGATCGCCGAGGCCCGCTGGTACTCCCGTGAGGAGCTGGTGCAGGCGCTGGACTCCGGCGAGCTGCGCCTGCCGCCGCCGGTGTCGATAGCCCGCCGCCTGATCGAGACCTGGTACGGCGGCGAGCTGACCGGCGACTGGTGATCAGGCCGCTTCGAGCAGGGCCTTGACCTCGAGGGCGGAGGGGTTCGTCCGGACGATGCGGCCGTTGGGGGTGTCGATCACCACGGTCGGCACCGTCTGGTTGCCGTTGTTGACGCTCATGACGAACTCGGCTGCCGACGGGTCGCGCTCGATGTCGACCTCTCGAAAGCTGATGCCCTCGCGGGTGAGCTGAGACTTGAGTCGCTTGCAGGGGCCGCACCAGGTGGTGCTGTAGACCGTGAGCGCCATGTTGGGAGATCCCTCCAAGGTCAGGAAACAGGCGCTCGGTGCAACAACGCCGCGTGCCGGGTTAATCCCCCCCGGCAGGCGGCTCTCACCCGCCGAGGCGTTCGGCGACCCAGGCCTGCACGCGCTCGGCCACGCCCGGCTCGCGGTAGAGCGGGTTGCTGTGGTTGATGCCCGGCTGGGTGATGACGGTCACGGGCACGCCAACCTGGCCCAGCATCGTCTTGAGCAGCTGGCTCTGCACCGGCGGCACGAACTCGTCCTCGGAGTGCACGGTCAGCATCGGAGCGTCCTTGCTGCTGGCGTGCCAGGCCACCTCCATGCTGGCCCAGACCCGCGAGCACTTGCCCTTGGGCTCGCAGCCTCCGGCCAGGCGGATGGCGGCCGTACGGAGCTTGCGCTTGCTGGCGTCGGTGGACTTCTCGCCGTCGGAGTAGGCGCGGAGGGGCGAGATGATCGGCGACAGGCCCACGACGCCCTTGAGCCCGTGGATACCGTCGCCGTACGTGCCCACCGCCGCCGCGATGTGGCCCCCGGCCGAGAAGCCGACCACCACGTAGTTGCCCGGGTCGAACGCCCACCGGTCGGCGTGCTTGCGGGCCAGCGCTATCGCGGCCAGCGCGTCCGTGCGCTGCGCGGGCCAGGCCGCGTCGCCGGAGAGCCGGTAGTTGAGGTTGAAGACCGTGTAGCCGAGGTCGGCGTACTGGCGGACGATCTCCTTCATGTAGCGCTTGTCGCCGCCCGACCACCAGCCGCCGTGGATCAGGAAGACACCGGGGCGCTGCTGGCCGTCGGGGGTCCACCAGACGTCCATGCTCTGACGTACGTGGGAGCCGTACGAGATGGTCTCATTGGCGAAGCCACCCAGACCCTCCTGGTCGATGACGGAGGTGGGGGCGGGCGTCGGCTCCTTGTTCGCACTGGCGGCGACTGGTGTGAGCACGACGGCGGCGAGCGCGAGCACGCTCGCGGAAACCGCTGTTCGCACGGCTTTCCTTTCCCCCATGCAGATGGTCGGCCCCATTGTGGGGGAAGAGACCAGTTCTTTGCATCTGTGGCTGACAATCAACATACGTCGGCCCGCATGTTGCCAGAATAAAGAGTCCTTCCGCTACACCTGGGAGTATGTACGGGTGAACAACATGGATGACGTCCTGGCCGGCCTCGACCCCGAGCAGCGCGCGGTGGCCGAGGCCGTGCGCGGGCCGGTGTGTGTGCTGGCCGGGGCGGGCACGGGCAAGACCAGGGCGATCACCCATCGCATCGCGTACGCGGTGCGCAGCGGGGTGGTCGACGCGCCGAGCGTGCTCGCTGTGACGTTCACCACTCGCGCGGCGGGGGAGCTGCGTCAGCGCCTGCGCGCGCTGGGGGCGCCGGGTGTGCAGGCCCGCACGTTCCACGCGGCGGCCCTGCGGCAGCTCACGTACTTCTGGCCGCGGGTCATCGGCGGCGAGGCGCCCTCGGTGATCGAGTCCAAGCTCCCGGTGCTGGCGGAGGCCTGCCGCCAGATGCGGAAAAATCCGGATCGGTCCGAGTTGCGGGACATCGCGGCCGAGGTCGAGTGGGCCAAGGTCACCCAGATCGGCCCGGAGGACTACGTGGCCGCGGCCGCGAAACACCACCGCACGCCGCCGGTCCCCCCGGAGGAGGTGTCCAGGATCTATGAGGCGTACGAGCAGATCAGGCGCGAGCGCCACCTGGTCGACTTCGAGACCATCCTCGAGCTGACCGCGGCCGTGATGACCGAGCACCAGGAGGTCGCGGCGCAGATCCGCCAGCAGTACCGCTACTTCGTCGTGGACGAGTACCAGGACGTCAACCCGCTGCAGAAGCTCCTCCTCGACACCTGGCTCGGGGGCCGCGACGACATCTGCGTGGTCGGCGACCCCAACCAGACGATCTACTCCTTCACCGGCGCCTCCCCGCGCTACCTGACGGGCTTCGGCGTGGAGCACCCGAACGCCACCGTCATCAAGCTGGTCCGCGACTACCGCTCGACCCCGCAGGTGGTCGACCTCGCCAACCGGATGGTCGCCAGGTCGCCGCACCGGCTCGACCTGGTGGCACAGCGCCCCGACGGCCCCAAGCCGTCCTTCTCCGACTACGACGACGAGCCCGCCGAGGCCGCGGGGGCGGCCCGCGCGATCAGGAAGCTCCTGGACAAGGGCGTGCCCTCGCGGGAGATCGCGATCCTGTTCCGCGTCAACTCGCAGTCGGAGTCTTACGAGGAGGCGCTGTCCAAGGCCGAGATCCCGTACGTGCTGCGCGGCGCCGAGCGCTTCTTCGACCGCCCCGAGGTACGCCAGGCCGTCGTGCTCCTGCGCGGCGCCGCCCGCTCCTCGGCCGGAGAGCCGCTGGCCTCGGAGGTCCACCAGATTCTCAGCGGCGTGGGCCTGACGCCGGTCCCTCCGGGCGGTGGCAAGGCCAGGGAGCGGTGGGAGTCCTTGAAGGCCCTGGCCGACCTGGCGGAGGACATGGCCGCCGAGGGCGCCGACCTGCCCGCCTTCGTGGCCGAGCTGGAACGCCGCGCCTCCGAACAGCACGCCCCGCCCGTGGAGGGCGTCACCCTGGCCTCTCTGCACGCCGCCAAGGGCCTGGAGTGGGACGCCGTGTTCCTGGTCGGCCTGACAGACGGCATGCTGCCCATCATCTACGCCGAGACGCCGGAGCAGATCGAGGAGGAACGCCGTCTCCTCTATGTCGGCATCACCCGCGCCAGGGAGCACCTGTCCCTCTCCTGGGCCGGTGCCCGCGCCCCCGGCGCCCGCAAGACCCGCCGCCCCTCCCGCTTCCTCGACGGCCTCAACGGCCGCACCTCGTCCCCGCCCCGCCTCGCGCCGTCCTCCCGCGAGCGCCGCCCGGTGGCGGCCCCGGTGAGCTGCCGGGTGTGCGCCAAGACCCTGGTGGCGGCCGCCGAGCAGAAGCTGGGCCGCTGCTCGACGTGCCCGGCGGACTACGACGAGGCCCTCCTGGAGCGCCTGAAGGCCTGGCGCACGGCCACGGCCAAAGAGGCCAAGATCCCGCCGTACGTCATCTTCACGGACGTGACCCTCCAGGCCATCGCGGAGCGCGCGCCGGGGTCCGAGCAGGAGCTGCTGTCGATCGCGGGGGTCGGCCGGGTCAAACTCGACCGCTACGGCGAGGCCGTCCTCTCCCTCTGCCGCACCGACTGATCCCCGCACCCGTCTCTCGCCCACTCTCACCCCACACCGCCCGCCGTGCCCTCTCGCCCGTGAAAGGCGCCGCCCTCGGCCCAAGGAATCACCATTCACAAAGGCCGCAGCGCCGTAACAAGAGGGAAACCAGCGCCCGGGATCATCGGACAAGCCCGGCCCACCTTTGGCCGCATACGGGAGACACGTCAGACTTGTCCCAATACTGCACAGCACCAAAGGGGGGACGGACACGTGAACGAGGCGCTGAAGGAGCTCCTGGACCTGCTCGACCTGGAGCAGATCGAGCTCGACATCTTCCGGGGACGAAGCCCGGAGGAACGCATCCAGCGCGTCTTCGGTGGCCAGGTGGCGGCCCAGGCCCTGGTGGCAGCCGGCCGTACGGTCCCCAAGGACCGTAACGTGCACTCCCTCCACGCGTACTTCATCCGCCCCGGCGACCCCGCCGTCCCGATCGTCTACAACGTGGAGCGCCTGCGCGACGGCCGTTCGTTCACCACCCGCAGGATCGTCGCCATCCAGCACGGCAAGGCGATCTTCACGATGTCGGCGTCGTTCCACATCCCCGAGGAGGGCGTGACGCATCAGGCGTCCGTGATGCCGCAGGTGCCCGACCCTGAGACGCTCCCCACCTTCCAGGACAGGATGTACGAGCTGGCCGGCGACAACCCCGGCCTCCGGGACTGGCTCTCGCGGCCCCGCCCCGTGGACGCCAGGTACGTCTCGCCGCTCACCTGGGAGGCGTTCAAGAACCCCGAGCTGCGCAGCGCCGAGACCAACGTGTGGTTCCGCTACCACGCGGACCTGCCCGACGACCCGCTCCTGCACGTGGTGCTGGCCGCGTACGCCTCCGACTTCACGCTGGTCGACACGATCCTGCTGGCCCACGGCATGGCCTGGGGCGCCTCGAACGTCATGGGCGCGTCGCTGGACCACGCCATGTGGTTCCACCGCCCCTTCAGGGCCGACGACTGGCTGCTCTATGCTCAGGAATCCCCCTGGTCGGGGGGAGCTCGGGGACTGGCGCGCGGTGAGATGTTCACCGCGTCGGGTGAGCTCGTGGTCTCGGTCGTCCAGGAGGCCATGATCCGCCTGACGAAGTAGGCGCGAAGTCACCGCCTGCGACGGCCGTCAGAGACAGCCACTTGTTACAAAATCGCAGGTAGAAAATATGTTGCCGGTTCCCGGGTTCCCGGTTTAGGGTCTTGGTCAAGCGAGTCGGGACGCAGAGTCCCGACGATCTCGAGTGGAGGTGAGTCACCAGTGATGAGCATCAAGATGTCGGCCACGCAGTGGCTCGCTTCCGCGTGCCGTGACTCGGTGAGGCTCGTCGATGGTCCCGCCAAGCCGCGGCAGGAGAGGTCTGCCCGTAGCCAGGCGGCTGCCTACTACGCGCGCGCCCACTACGGGGCCGCTGCGCAAGCTGCCCCTGCCTACACCGCACGTATTGAACTGCCGGCCAACCAGCTCACCAAGGGTGGACTGTGGGGTCCGCAGCCCTGGAGGGATGTACCGGTCATAACCTGACCGGCACATAGCAGCCCCCCAGGCCGCGGATCCACAGACGGATCCGCGGCCTTACTTATTTGTCCGTGATCCCGACCACCTACGAGGTGCCCGACCAAGATCAAAAAGATCGATCAAAAGGAGAAGCAGATGGGGGCGAAGACGATCATGGACCTGATCGACGAAGCCAAGATCCCCTGCCGTACCGACCCTGACCTGTGGTTCGCCGAGTCGCCGGACGACGTGGAGTTCGCGAAGGCACTCTGCGGCGGCTGCCCCATCCAGAAGGCCTGCCTGGCCCGCGCGCTCGAGCGCGAGGAGCCGTGGGGTGTCTGGGGCGGCGAACTGATCCTCAGGGGAACGATCGTTCCCCGCAAGCGTCCGCGCGGGCGTCCCCGCAAGCACCCGGTCGCTGCGTGAACACCGCACCTACCACCAGAAAGCGAACAGACGAATGAGCACTCAGATCACGAGGAGCCGAGCAGTGCCGGATCTCATCCATGACCTGGTAAATGACCGAATACAAACGCTCCACCGCGAGGCGGAGCACCAACGCCTCATCCTGCGCGTCAGCCGCGTGCAGCGAGCGCGGCGCGAGGTCAAGCGGGCGCACGACCGCCTCCGCGAGGCCCTGAGCCGCCAGATCTGATCCGGGAGATCCTGCCGCCGGCGCAGGATCTCCCGCGATCCTCCAAAAGAGCCGGGCGCTCCCAGCGCCCGGCTCTTTCCTTGCGAGCCCGCCTCCTCGGCTCGTGCGCGACCACTGAGGCTCAGCACATTGCCCCTCTCGAAGGGCCGACCGTCGCGCACCGCCCTCCCTCACCCTCCCCGGCTCGTACGGAACCACCTTCGGCGGAAGCGGGAACCGCCTTCGGCGGAGGCGTCACGCCCGTCGAAAGGCTGACTGCCTGTCGCGCTCGCCCGCTCCCTTGCCTTCCCGGCCCGTACGGGACCGCCTTCGACCGAGGCGTTGCGCTCGCCCATCGAGAGGCTGACTGTCTGTCGTCCTAGCCGGCCTCCTCCTCGGCTCTTACAGCGGGCCACTTTCTGCCGAGGTGTAACACCGCACGAGGCTGGCTGTCGCCCGCCCTCCCGGCTCGTACGCTGGCCACCTCCGCCGATACCGTACGTCCCACCTCAAGCCGTGGGACGTACGCCGGTTCGCGGCGAACTCGTGACGAGTTCCTCTTCGGCGGCCCACAGCCGAGCCGACATCCAGGCGACCCCGACCGACGCCACCACCAGCCCGATCAGATAGACCGGCAGCGGCACCACGTTCCGCAGCGACCCGGGCACCATCCCCACCGCATAGAGCACCACGCCGAGGGCGGGCATCGCCCCGCTCCGGATCGCCGCCGCGCTGAACGTCAGCACCCCGGCCAGCAGGACCACCGACGTGACCAGGAACGCCCGCCCGGTGCCCCCGGCCAGCAGCTCGTTCACCGTGCCCCCGCTGAGGTAGGGGAAGACGAAATGCAGTATGTACTCGATCGCGAACGCTCCGGCCAGACCGGCCGAGTTGAGCACGTACCCGACGAGCCCGAGACCACCAGCCGTCTTCCGGATGAGCAGGTAGATGCCCGTGATCGCGAGCAAGCCCGTCAGCGCCCCGAACGGCGCGATGGCGTGCGTGAACGCCGTCTCCGGCAGGAACCCGGCACGGCGGGCGGAGCTCACCACGAGCAGCGCGGCGCAGACGAACCCGGCCGCCGCCGTGACCCGATGGACGTGCATGTCTGGAGTCCTTTCCCTCGGCCGACATCAAGCGATAACGCTCGTTATGGTGCGCGTTATCGCCCGAGATGGTGAGAGCGTGCCGAGAGATGTAAGCACCCCGAAAGAACTCGGCGTACTGAGCAGGCCGGCCTCAGATTGCCACGGCTGTTGTGAGCCCACCGGCGCCTGTTCAGCACCCTGGAGGGGAGTGCGCTGATCATCGGCGCCGGTGGGCTCACCGTGCACGAGCACACGCGCGTGCACGGGCATTGGGCCCGGACCGGCCCGCGGGTGTCACGACCCAAGCCGGCCACGGGCGACACCCGCTTCACCAGCCACAGACGTCACCGCCTCTGGCCAGCTCCAGGTGTCTCAGTCCTGAACCGGCCTCAGGCGTCATTGCCTCTGGCCGGCTTCAGATGTCTCAGTCCTGAACCGGCCACAGGCGTCACCGCCTCTGGCCGGCTTCAGATGTCTCAGTCCTGAACCGGCCACAAGCATCACCGTCTCGGACCGACCTCGGGTGTCACGGACCGGACCGGCGGGTCACGGGCCTATGCCGGCTACGGGCAGTGCTAAGTCGAGCCGGGCGAGAATCCATGCAGACGGTACCCACGCCTGTGATCCCCGCGCCCCGGCGACGGTGGGAGCGGCCATGAAGAGACCGGCGGTCGCTGGAGTGGCGGGGGTGGACAGGCGCGCGGAACGACGCATCCGGATCCCCTCCGTTCGGTAACGGCTTGCACTCGTATCATTACACAGAGCAGTCGAAAATCAATACGGCGTCAGTAAAATCCCTGTGCCCGTCAACGAGTAACCCGTGGGCCCGCCAACGACAGGATGATCCGTGGACGCGCTAGTTGACGGCCAGGGCCTCGTCGTCGGGGTCGTCGGAGAAACCGGGGACCCAGCGGATCACCTCGTCGCGGAAGCGCGCCGTGGTGCCCAGCTGACACAGGACGCCGATCCCGGCGGCATGAACGCGGTGTATGAGCACGTACGAAGGCGGGAGGTTCAGCTGGCGGACCACGTTCGTGGGGCGGAGATCGGTGACGCTCGCCGCCTGCGCCTGCAGCCACTCCCGGCTGAACGTGAACTCCTCCACCGCCGTCGGCTCGACGTACGGCGCCAGAAAGCCTCGGAGCACGTCAGGATCGATCTCTATGTCGTCGCGGATGAAGCCTTCCCGGCGCAGGCCGGCCATGACGGTGTCCATGTCGCCCTCGTTGAAGATGCGCGTCAGCTGGCCGAACATCTTGGGGTAGCCGTCGGGCAGGCGGTTGACCGCGCCGAAGTCCAGTACGCCCAGCCGCCCGTCGGGCCGCATCCGGAAGTTGCCGGGGTGCGGATCGGCGTGCAGCATGCCGACCCGCGCGGGGGAGCAGAAGAGGAAGCGGACGAAGAGTAAGCCGGCGCGATCGCGCTCCTCTTTGGTGCCGTCGGCAATGATGCGGGACAGCGGGGTGCCGTCCATCCACTCGCTGACCAGCACCATTTCGTTGGCCGCGACCACGTCGGGGACATGGAAGTCGGGATCACCGTCGAATTCGAGCGCGAACGCGTGCTGGGCCTCCGCCTCCCGCAGGTAGTCGAGCTCCTCGGCGACCCGTTCGCGCAGCTCCGCCAGCACGGCCCTCATATCGAGCCCTGGCAGCAGCGCGCCGAACAGCTTGCCCAGCCGCGCCAGCTGCGCGAAGTCGCCGAGCAGCGCCTTACCCGCCCCCGGATACTGGATCTTGACGGCCACCTCCCTGCCGTCATGCCACACAGCCTTGTGCACCTGCCCGATCGACGCGGCAGCCGTCGGCTGGTCGTCGAACGACAGGAAGTTCTCCCGCCAGTCGTCGCCGAGCTGCTCGGTGAGCACCTTGTGGACGGTGGACACGGGCAGCGGGGGAGCGGCGTCCTGCAGTTTGGTCAGGGTGGCGCGATAGGGGCCGACGATCTCCTGCGGCAGTGCCGCCTCGAAGATGGACAGGGCCTGCCCGAGCTTCATCGCGCCGCCCTTGAGCTCGCCGAGCACCTTGAAGATCTGCTCAGCCGTACGCTGCTGGACCTCCTGCGCCACGATCTCGGCGGACTTGCCCCCGAGCCGCTTGCCCAACCCGAGGGCGGCGCGGCCGGCGAATCCGAGCGGAAGGGCGGCCAGCTTGGCGGAGCGCGTGACAGCACGACGCGGAAGATCGCTCACACTGATGCGCGGAATCTCGGCGAGATACCGCTTCCCCCCTTCATGGTCATCCTCTGAGCACGTCAGTCGCGGTTAGGAGACATGACCATTCTTAGCGAATACGGATTGTTTCGCATACAACGACATTGCGGATGTGCCTTCCACGACCGCCTTTTCCAGCGCCAATCAGGCGTAACTTCCAATGTGCCGTTGGTCACAGCCGACTCCTTGCCGTCCAGGTAGGCGAGGGCATGGCCGGTCGCCTCGGCCGCCACCAGCGTCGCCAGTGTGGCGTCACAGGCGATCTCGCCCGGCGGATAACCACCCAGCCTGGCGGTCACGATCGGCCATCCGGGATCGCCATCCCGGCGCGTCAGGTCCAGGCAGTGTAGGCACGCCGTCTTCCCCGGTATGACCAGTGGCCCCACGGTACCGTGCCCCTCGAATGCCGATGCCAGGAGATGCGGGATGTCGAGCGAGGCCAGCTCGTTGACCAACACTCCGTCGAGGGGTGTGACGGGCGTGAGTATGACGAGATCGGGCCGATCCGACTTGTCCCCAAGATAAGGACCTCCGGCCAAGGCATTGACGGACGGTCTCGCCTCCTCACCACCGTCCCCGCCAGCCTCCGGACGCCGCCGGGCGGACGTCGCAACAGACGGTCCACCCGACGGGCCGGCCCGCCTCTCAAGGGGGCGTACCTGCTGCAACGACCCAGTGGCGGTGTGGCACGCTTCCACACCCGTGGCGGACGTCACGGCGCTCGTGGAGGATGCCGAGGCACCCGTGGCGGCTGTTGTGGTGCCTGCGGAGGACGTTGCGGTGCCCGCGGAGGACGTTGCGGTGCCCGCGGTGGACGTTGCGGGGGGCCGGGAGGGCGCCGCAGCGCCCGCGGCGGCCCTCCGATTCGGGGCAAGGGCCGAGCGCGCCGCCTGCGCCGGGTCGCCGGAGGTCGCGGCCTGGGTGGGGATACTGGAGCGTGCGGCTTCTCCCGGATTGCCGGAGCGTACGGCTTGCCCTGGGTTGCCGGAGCGTACGGCTTGCCCTGGGTTGCCGGAGCGCGCAGGCGGTGCTGGGTTGCCGGAGCGCGGAGATGGCGCCGCGCTACCGGAGTGACCGCCTTGTGCTGGGCGGCTGGAGCGCGCGGATGGTGCTGCGTCACCGGGGTGACTGCCTTGTGCTGGGCGGCCGGAGCGTGGCGACGGCGCTGGGATGCCGGAGTGACCGCCCTGTGCTGGGATGCCTGGATGACCGCCCTGGATGCCGGGGCGACCGCCCTGTGCTGGACGGCCCGAGCGTGGCACTGCTGGTGTGTTGGTGACCCGCGCGGTCTGCGGTGATCGGGCAGATGACGCGGCCGGCGGACGTGCGGTGCCTCGAGAATCGACGGCTTGCGGTGCGTCCGCCGACTCCACGGACGTGTGGCCACGTGACGTGTGGCCTCCTGACGTGTGGCCTCCTGACGTGAGCCTCCTGACGACCGCCACCGCGCCGACCTCCCGGGGAAGACCGACCTCCGCCCACGTCAGCCCGCCGGGTGTGATGTCGCACGGCCGGGCGGTGCCCGGGTCGAACACGCGGATGTTGCCGACCCCGGCGGCGGCGAGGAGGGCGACCACCTGCGCGCCCACCCGGCCTGCCCCATAGACGCGCACCCGCTGCTCCCTGCGGTGGCCGAAGAGGGCGATCGCGCCGTCCGGGGCGGTGGAGGCGAGGTCGAGGGCGTCGATGTCTGGTCTCAGGCGGTCTCTCTCGGCCAGTGAGAGATCGGCGAGCGGCGTGGGGCTGGTGGCGGCGTCGTGGAGAACGCCCTGTGCGGCGAGTTGCTCCAGCAACGAGCGGGCGCGGATCTCGTCCAGGCCCGCGGTGGCCGCCTCCGCCAGGACAGACTCGAGCTCGCGAGTGCCGTCGAGCCTCTCTATCCACCGACGGACGGCCGGGGTCAGGCCGCTCAGCATGACGGCCCGCAGGGGATGCGCGCCGTATTGGAGGGTGTGCTCGTCGCGGATGATGCGCCGGAGGGCGGGCTTCACACGTGGCCTCATGGCGGGAAAGATTTCATGCCCGAGCAAGATCCCGGGCCGGTTCGGCAGGGGCTGTGGACAACCGTGGCCCCGGGCGGGCGCCTGTGGACAGACGATGGCCCGGACGAGGAGAGATAAAGATCTGGTAAATCACTCTTTCCCAGAAAATGACCCAATGTCGGAAGCGGATGTGATCGCAGCGAAGATCGCCTAGAACGTGCCAACCCCACAAGACCCGCCAAAGCACTCACAACCAAGACCATCAACGCCAGGAAGGCGTACTGATGTGGGAATCCTCAACATGCCCCTGACCACGGCCTCCAGCAGGTCGATCCAGGTCAGCCCGCGCATCGGGAAACCGCGCATGCCCAAATTCACCGGCTCTTAATCATCTGACCAGCAGAAACAACGTCCACCCTCTGTGGAATTTCGCCGGGGTCGGCTACCGTGCATATGTGCCCCCCGAGACAGTCGAGGTTCGTCGCAGTTCTCGTCGCCGGCGTACGGTCTCCGCCTACCGCGACGGCGACAAGACGATCGTGCTCCTGCCCGCCTGGCTGAGTGGTGAAGACGCGGATGAGTGGGTGAGCCGGATGCTGGATCGGCTGGCGGCGAAGGAAAGCCGACGAAGGCCCACCGACGAGGCGCTGCTCGAGCGGGCCAAGGAGCTGTCGACGAGATACCTCGACGGCAAGCCGGAGCCGGTGAGCGTGCGATGGGTCGACAACCAGCAGCACCGCTGGGGCTCGTGCACCCCGGAGAACGGCACGATCAGGATCTCGACCAGGCTCAAGGGCCTGCCCGAATGGGTCATCAACTACGTGATCATCCATGAGCTGGTGCACCTGCTGGTGCCCAGCCACGGAGCCAAGTTCTGGGCGCTGGTAGAACAGTATCCCAAGGCAGAACGCGCGCGCGGGTTTCTGGAGGGATTCTCGGCCGCGGCCCATACGGCACCGGAGGAGTGTTGACGCGCATCGCCGCGGTTCTCGTACGACAGCGCATGGCACAGGCGGCGCCCCCGGGCGTGGATCCCCGTGAGTTCCTCGAAGCGGTGGCGGAGGACACCTACGAGATGGTCGCGGGGCTGGAGCTCGTCACTCCGGTCCTGATCACCAGTATCCCGGAGCTGGAGGAGATCGTCTGGCCCGGCACCGAAGTAATCACGATAAAAGACGACGAACCGCTAAAAATCATCCTCCAGCGCCTCAACGCCGACCACGCAGCCGTGATCAGCGCCGACGCGCCCGACCTGCCGCCCCTGCTGGTCGGCAAGCTCTTCAGGGAGCTGGGCAGAGCCGAGATCACGATCTGCCCGGCCGAGAACGGCGGCGCGGTGGCCATCGCCTGCGCGCTCCCCGCCCCCACCTGGGCCGATCCCGACCTCGACGACGCGGACATCGTGGCCACCCTGCGCGCTCAGGCCCCCGGACCGCGTCGGGTCGCCACCACCCCGGGCTGGCACCGCCTGCGCACCCACGAAGACGTCGAACGCCTCGACCCCGGCCTGGAAGGCTGGGAGAACACGAGGGCCCTGGTCGCGGCACGGTGACCTCAGCCGGTCAGGGCAAAAGGCGGGTAGGTCAGGGCACGATGCGCCCGGCCGGTCAGGCCACGGCACGCTCGGCCGAGGAGAGCACAGCGAACTCGGCCGTTCATGGCGCAGCATGCTCGGCCGTTCAGGGCACGGTGAGCTGGGCCAGCACGGCGCGATGGTCGGTCCTCGGCACGTCCCGCACGCTGACCTCCTCCACCCCCACCCGCCGATCCACCAGCACGTGGTCGATCGTGATGATCGGCGGCACCCGCTTGTTCGCCGGCCACGTCGGTATCAGCCCGGCCCCCACCGTGTCGGCCGCGTCCTTGTAGCCGCGGGCCAGCAGCCCGCGCAGGGCGGCGTGGTCGAGCGAGGCGTTGAAGTCGCCCGCGATGATCCGGATCCGGTCCGGCGAGGCGGACGGGAAGGCGGCGAGAGCCTCGTTCCACTCGGTGACATAGTCCCCCAGCGGCGGAAAAGGATGCGCGTCGATGAACTCGACCGGCTTCCCGCCGGGAAGGGAGATCAGCGCGGCGGGCATCTGATGCCCGACCGGCGGCATCACGCCCGTCAGCGGCTCCAGCGGGTGCCTGGAGTAGAGCCCGCTGCCCCCGGCGCTCCACTCGGGCAGCAGCACGCGGTGCGGCATCACCTCTTCGAGGCCGGCCGCGTCCAGGTCGGAGACCGCCCCGGGCGTGAGCTCCTGCGTGCTCAGCACGTCGGGGTCGAACTCGCGTACCAGCTTCATGATCGTCACCGCGTCGGCCCTGCCGAACAGCATGTTGATCGTCATGACCCGGAAGGGCCTGCCCGCCGTCGTCTCGGCGCTGCCCAGCGCCCTGGGCAGCACGCTGAAGCCGAGCGCGGTCGTGGCCAGCAGCGCCACGGCGGTCGCGGCGCGCTTGCGCCCGACCGCCGCGATCAGGAGGGGGACCAGCGAACCCGCCGCGGCGTACGGGGTGGCGGTCATGATCTGCGTGGGCAGCGACCCCCGCTCCAGCCCGGCCACCCTGGCCACCGCCCAGGCGGCGAACGGCGTCACCGCCAGCCACGTCAACGCCGTCCCGGGGAACTTCACTCGTTTGCGCCCAGGCGTCACGATCGTGCCGCCGACGGCAGAAGTCTCCACGCCACCCCCCCCATTGGAACGACGCAAAGGACTCTAGCCGAGGGCGCGCGAGCCCGACCGGAGCTTCGCCTGTCCACGTGCGGCCAATCGCCGCGTCGCCTCGTCGGAGAGCTCAGGAATGCCGTCGACCGGGAACCAGCGCAGGTCCAGCGACTCCTCGCTGATCACGGCCTCGGCGCCGGGAGGGGCCACGGCCGCGTATTCGACGTCGAGATGCCAGCTGTGCGGTGGATGGCACCACACGACGTGCTTGTCCACCGCGAGCGGCCCGGGCAGCAGCTCGAGCCCGGGAATTCCCGACTCCTCCCACGCCTCCCGCAGAGCAACCTCCGCGAGCGACATGTCGGAAACCTCACAGTGGCCACCCATGGGCAGCCACATCTTGGCCTTCGGATGCAGCGTGAGCAGCACCTGCGAGCCGTCGTGCGACAGCACCGCCGTCGTGGCCGTCAGATGCCCTGGTACGCACTCACGCAGCATCGCGTCGTCGTAGGAGCGCAGATGCTCCAGGAACTCCGCCCGCAACGCCTCTTCCTCAGGCGTCGGCGCGTCCCACGCGGACAGCACCGCCACCGCGTCGGCATGCAGGCTCAACTCTCGTCGCCCTTGTCGTCCGGCTTCTTCTCCAGCTCGGAGATGTCCCAGGCCGTCTCGCCGAGCACGAAGGCGTCGGGGTCGTCGAGATCGTCGGCCGTCGGCATGAGATCGGGGTGACCCCACAGCGCGTCGCGCCCGTCGAGCCCGCGCGCGTTCTCCAGCGCGCGCCACAGCGCCGCCGCCTCGCGCAGCCGCCGGGGCCGCAGCTCCAAGCCCACGAGCGTCCCGAACGTGAGCTCGGCGGGCCCACCGGTCGCGCGCCGTCGGCGTACGGTCTCGGCCAGCGCCACGGCGGAGGGCAGCTTGCCCTCGGCCGCCCGGTCGACCACGGTGGCCACCCACCCTTCGACCAGGGCGAGCATCGTCTCCAGCCGTGACAGCGCGGCCTTCTGCCGCTCGGTCTCCTCGGGCTTGAGCAGGTTGCCCCCGCTCAGCGCCTCCTGGATCGCCTCGGGGTTGTTGATGTCGAGACCGCGGATCTGCTCTTCGAGCGCCGAGGTGTCGACCGTTATGCCCTTGGCGTATTCCTCGACCGCGCCCAGCAGGTGGGAGCGCAGCCACGGGACGTGCTGGAACAGCCGGTGGTGCGCGGCCTCGCGCAGCGCCAGATAGAGCCTGATCTCGTCGGACGGGATCTCCAGGCCCTCGCTGAAGGAGGCGATGCCTCCCGGCAGCAGCGCGGCCGTGTCGGACAGGGGCAGGCCGATGTCGGTGGTGCCGACCACCTCACGGGCCAGCGAGCCGAGCGCTTGCCCGATCTGCTGGCCGACCATCATGCCGCCCATCTGCTTGAGCATGCCGAGCAGCGGCCCGGCCATCTGCTGGGCCTCCGGAGGCAGCCCGGAGCCGCCGAGAGCGCCGCCCATGGTCTCGACCATGCGCTCTGCGATCGGCTCGCAGAGCTTTCGCCAGATCGGGACGGTGTTCTCGATCCACTCGGACCGGCTCCAGGCCTGCGGATTGGACACGCCGCTCGGCAGCGTCGTCGCCTCGTTGAGCCAGAGGTCGGCGAGGCTCAGCGCCTCGACGATCTGGCGGCGTTCGCCTTCCATGACGCTGGGGTCGCCCTGGGCGACCACGGCGTGACGGGCGATGTTCTTGGCCATGTCCCAGTTGACAGGGCCTGGACCCTGCGGCGCCGACAGCATGTCGGCGAACTGGCGCATCGCCTGAGCCATCTGCTCAGGGTTGCCGAACATGGCGAACGGGTTCTCGTTAGGGTCGTTTTCGCGACCTGGCAGGTCAGTCACCGCTCTACCTCGTGCAGGATGGAGGAGTCCACATCCGCCACGTTAGTCGTCCTACGGCGGATCAGTGCAAAGTGAGGACCTGGTGCCTACCTCGAAACGCCCGCGCCAACCCGTAGTAGCCGTCACGGGAGCGGCTTCCGGCCTAGGCCGCGAGTTGCTCGCGAGGCTCGTATCCTCCGCGGATTTCCGCAGGGTGGTGGCCATCGACGAGCAACGCGGCGACGTTGGGGAAGCCACGTGGAGAGTGCTCGACGTACGGGATCCGCTCTTGGCGAACCGGATCTCCGACATCGACGTCCTGGTCCATCTGGCCGGTGACTACGCCGTCGACTCCGACCCAGGTGAGCGGCGCGCGTACAACCTCCGGGCCGCCCAGACGGTGCTGACGGCCAGCGCCGCGGCGCGCGTGCGCAGAGTGGTGCTGGTCACAAGCGCGATGGTGTACGGCGCCGCGCCCGACAACGAGGTCCCGCTGCCCGAGGACGCCCCGGTGGCGGCCGAGCCCGACACCGGCGTCGTCGGCGACTACCTGGAGATCGAGTCCCTGGTACGCAGGTCGCTGCGCTCCCACCCCGGCCTGGAGATCACCGTGCTCCGCCCGGCCGCCGTGGTCGGCCCAGGAGTCGACACCGTCATCACCCGTCACTTCGAGTCGCCCAGGCTCCTGACCGTCAAGGGCTGCAACCCGCACTGGCAGTTCTGCCACATCGACGACCTGATCTCGGCGCTGGAGCTGGCGGCGCGCGGCGCGGTCACCGGCGTGGTGGCCGTCGGCTCCGACGGCTGGCTGGGGCACGAACAGGTCGAGGAGCTGTCCGGCATCCGCAGCCTCGAACTGCCCGCAGGGTTGACCTTCGGCACGGCGCAGCGGCTCCACCGGCTCGGTGTCACCCCCGCGCCCGCGACGGACCTGCACTACGTCGTCTATCCGTGGGTCGTCGACTGCACGTCGCTGCGCGAGGCGGGCTGGAAGCCGTCGTGGACCAACGAGGCCGCGTTCGCCCAGCTCCTCGAGCTGCGCGAGAACAGGACGACCGTGGTCGGCCGGCGACTGCCCGTCAAGGAGGCCACGCTCACCGCCGCGGGCGCCACCGTCGCCGTCATCGGCACCGCCGCGATCGTCCGGCAGGTGCGTAAGAAGCGGCGCCTGTAAGCGGCAGCCGTACGAGCGGGTTTCTCATTGGGTAGGCTCACTTTCCGTGGACGTCATCCGGTTGCTCGGCATTCGTGACACGCCGCTCTCCGTCGACGAGGTGCTGGCCGCCGTGGGCGACCACGCCGCCGGCGGCACCACCCTTTTCGTGGGCACCGTACGCGAGCAGGACCATGGAAAGCCGGTGACCAGGCTCTCCTACTCGGCGCACCCCTCAGCGGAGGCGGAGCTGCGGCGGGTGGCCGAGAAGATCGCCGCCGACTTCCCCGTCACGGCGCTTGCCGCCGTGCACCGCGTGGGCGACCTGGAGCTGGGCGAGGCGGCCGTCGTCGTCGCAGTGGCCGCGCCCCACAGGGACGAGGCGTTCAAGGCCTCACGCCGGCTGATCGACGACCTGAAGGCGCAGGTCCCGATCTGGAAACATCAGGTGTTCGCCGACGGCGAGACCGAATGGGTCGGCGCCGGCGAATAAGCTCATCGACATGTCACGACGCGCCCTGACCCTGCTGTTCGCGGGTTTCCTGGTGCTCGCGCTCGGCGTGGTGGGCGCGTTCAGTCCGGTCCCGTACGTCGTGCTGAGCCCCGGCCCGACGGAGAACACGATCGGCGAGGTCGACAAGAAGCCCGTGATCACGATCAATGGGCGGCAGACCTATCCCACGGGCGGCGCGCTCAGCCTCGTCACGGTGGCCTACCAGGGCGGCCCGGCCGCCCAGATCGACCTGCTGACGGCGTTGCGCGGCTGGATCGACCCGACTGTCGCGGTGGTCCCGCAGGAGACCATCTTCGCTCCCGACCGCGACCCCAAGGAGGTCGAGGAGGAGAACACGGTCGAGATGACCAACTCCCAGGACTCCGCCACCGCCGCCGCGCTCAACGAGCTCAAGATCCCCTACTCCACCGTCGTGGCGGTGGTGTCCACGGAGAAGGGCAAGCCCGCCGACGGCAAGCTCGCGAAGGACGACGAGATCAATGCCGTCGACGGCAAACCGGCCAAGAACGTCGATGTCGTGGGCGATGCGGTCAAGGCGCACAAGCCCGGCGAGAACGTGCTCTTCAACGTCACCAGGGGCGGCAAGAAGCTCGACGTCACCGTGCCGACGGTGGCGGGCCCCAAGGGACAGCCCCTCGTGGGCGTGCTCATGCAGGCGAAGTACAAGTTCCCGTTCGACGTCGACATCAACGTCGGCGACGTCGGCGGGCCGAGCGCGGGGCTGATGTTCTCGCTCGGCATCTTCGACAAGCTCACGCCAGGCGAGCTCACCGGCGGCAAGCGGATCGCCGGCACCGGCACGATCGAGCCGTCGGGTCAGGTCGGCGCGATCGGCGGCATCGCACAGAAGATGGTGGGCGCCAAGAACTCCGGCGCGACCGTCTTCCTCACCCCCGCCGACAACTGCGCCGAGGCCATGAAAGCCGTGCCCGACGGGCTCCGGCTGGTCAAGGCCGAGACGATGCATGACGCTGTGCTGGCGCTGGACGCGCTGCGCACAGGCAAGGGAAACGTGCCCGCGTGTGAGGCCGGATGAAACTTTCGGCCCTTGCCGTGCGTTAGCCGTAGCGCCGGCACTGCGGTGTAGGTTGCCAGACACGGACCGTTTTTTCATCACGACGAGGGGTTGGCCTTGAGCTTCCGGACCCCAGGAGCCGGTAGGGCGATGCGCTTGCCCCGCCGACCCCGACTTCTTCTGCCTGTGGCGATCGCTCTTGTGGCGATCGTGGCGTTGTTTTTCCTATTTTCTGGGTTTTATACCGATTATCTGTGGTTCGACGCGACGAACTACACGTCGGTCTTCACCGGTGTGCTGCTGACACAGATCGTGCTGTTCTTGATCGGCGCGGTGCTGATGGTCGGCATCGCGGGTGGCAACATGCTGCTGGCCTTCCGGGTGCGCCCGATGTTCGGGCCGGCGATGTTCGGCGGCGGCAGCGGCGCCGACCGCTACCGCATGGCGCTCGACCCCCACCGCAAGCTGATCTTCATTGTCGGCATGGGCCTGCTCGCGCTCTTCTCCGGCTCCTCGTTCGCCGGGCAGTGGCAGACGTGGCTCGAGTTCGTCAACGGGGCGTCGTTCGGCAAGCAGGACAAGCTGTTCGGGCTGGACATCTCGTTCTACATGTTCGACTACCCGTTCATCCGGATGGTGCTGAACTTCCTGTTCACCGCCGTGATCATTTCGATCGTGCTGGCGGCGATCACGCACTACCTGTACGGCGGGTTCCGGCTGCAGTCGCCCGGCGTGCACGCCTCAAGGGCGGCGCGCACCCACCTGTCGGTGCTGCTCGGCATCTTCCTGCTGCTCAAGGCCGTCGCCTACTGGTTCGACCGCTTCGGCCTGGTCTTCTCCGACCGCGGCTTCGTCAACGGCGCCTCCTACACCGACGTCAACGCCGTCCTGCCGGCCAAGACCATCCTCGCGATCATCGCGCTGATCTGCGCCGCCCTGTTCTTCGCCGGCGTCGTGCGCCCCGGCGGCATGCTCCCCGGCGTCTCGGCCGGCCTGCTCGTGCTCTCGGCCATCCTGATCGGCGGCGTCTACCCGGCGCTGGTCGAGCAGTTCCAGGTCAAGCCCAACCAGCAGGGCAAGGAAGCCGCCTACATCCAGCGCAACATCGAGGCCACGCGGGAGGCGTACAACGTCGACAAGACCGAGGTGGAGACCTACGAGGCCGAGTCCGACCCCACCAAGGTCCAGAAGGACGGAGACACCTCGGTCTCGGGCGTCCGCCTGCTCGACCCTGCGCTGGTGGGTTCGACGTACGAGCAGACGCAGCGCATCCGCGGCTTCTACAAGTTCGCCGACTCGCTCGACGTCGACCGCTACCCCGACAGCACCGGCAAGCTGATCGACCACGTCGTCGGCGTCCGTGAGCTGACCGGCCCGCCCGAGGGCCAGAACAACTGGATCAACCGGGCCCTGGTCTACACCCACGGCTACGGCTTCGTCGCCGCGCCGGGCAACCAGGTCGACACCAGTGGCCAGCCCGCGTACGACGCCAAGGACATGCCGGTCACCGGCCCGCTGGCGACCAGCACCAAGCTGCGGGAGCCGCGCGTCTACTTCGGCGAGGACCCGGCCTCGGCCGAGTACGTCATCGCGGGCGGCAACCCGAAGAACCCGCAGGAGCTCGACTACCCGAAGACCGGCGGCACGGGCCAGGAGAACACCACCTACACCGGAGGCGGGGTCCAGGTCGGGTCGTTCGTCAACAGGCTCGTCTACGCCGCCAAGTACGGCGAGGCGAACATCCTCCTGTCGGGCGACATCAACGACAACTCCAAGATCCTGTACGTCCGCAACCCTCGCGAGAGGGTGCAGAAGGTCGCGCCCTTCCTCACGCTCGACGGCAACCCCTATCCGGCGATCGTCGACGGGCGCATCACCTGGATCATCGACGGCTACACCACGTCCAACGACTACCCGTACTCGCAGAGCGAGAGCTTCGGCGACATGACGCGCGACACGTCCACGGACCGCCGCGTGATCGCCCAGCAGCCGACCGACAAGATCAACTACATCCGCAACTCCGTCAAGGCCACGGTCGACGCCTACGACGGCACGGTCAAGCTCTACGGTTGGGACACCAACGACCCGATGCTGAAGACCTGGAGCAAGGCCTTCCCCGGCGTCATCCGCCCGGCCTCGGAGATGAGCCCCGACCTGCGCAACCACATCCGCTACCCGGAAGACCTGTTCAAGGTGCAGCGCTACACGTTGTCGCGCTATCACATCACCGATCCGTCCGCCTTCTACAGCGGCCAGGACTTCTGGAACGTCCCCGGCGACCCGACGCAGGGCGACAAGAACATCAAGCAGCCGCCCTACTACCTGACCACCACGATGCCGGGGCCAGGCGCCACGCCGACGTTCTCGCTGACGACCACGTTCGTGCCGCGCCAGGGCGGGGCCAACCTGTCGGCGTTCATGGCGGTCGACTCGTCGGGCGGTTCGGGATACGGGCGGCTGCGCATCCTGCGCATGCCGTCCAACACACCCATCCCGGGCCCCGGGCAGATTCAGAACGCCTTCCAGAGCCGCCTCGCCGGCCAGCTCAACGTCATGGGCGTCGGCAGCTCGTCGCTGCGCTACGGAAACCTGCTGACGCTGCCGTACGCGGGCGGCCTGGTCTACATCGAGCCGGTGTACGTCCAGACGACAGCGGGCGGCGGCCAGGAGCCGTACCCGATCCTGCAGCGGGTCCTGGTGTCCTATGGCAGCAAGATCGGTGTCGGACCGACCCTGGACGTGGCGCTCCAGGAGGTCTTCGGCGGCCAGCAACAGCAGAAGCCGCCCAACGACCAGCAGGTGACCGTCCCCAACCAGGCCAACTCGGCGCTCAACACGGCGATCTCCAACGCCAAGAAGGCGTACGAGGACGCGCAGAAGGCCCTGCAGGCCACTCCGCCCAACTGGGACGCCTACGGCGAGGCCCAGAAGCGGCTGGAGGAGGCGCTGAAGGCGCTGGAGGGGACCAAGGCCCAGCAGCCGGCGCCCTCGACGACGCCTTCGACGGCGCCCTCGGCCACCCCGTCCGCCTCGCCGTCGGCCACGCCCGCAACTTCGGTCGCGCCGTCGCCATCGCCTACGGGATCGCAAGCGGGAGGCACGTCCTAGCTATTCGGTTTGCGCCCACCCCGCGCCGCCCACTAGTCTTTAGACACAACGCGACGCGGGGTGGAGCAGTTCGGTAGCTCGCTGGGCTCATAACCCAGAGGTCGCAGGTTCAAATCCTGCCCCCGCTACCACTCCCAGAAGCCCGGGATCCGGAAACGGAACCCGGGCTTCTGTGCGTTTCCCGGCAAGAACCACGGGACGTACCGAGCACTGCTTGGGGGCCTGTATAGTTATTGAAGACACACCGACGCGGGGTGGAGCAGTTCGGTAGCTCGCTGGGCTCATAACCCAGAGGTCGCAGGTTCAAATCCTGTCCCCGCTACTGATCGTCGAAGTCCCGGCCACCGGATCATCCGGTAGCCGGGACTTCGTCGTTTCTGGATCTTGCCCGGCTTGCCGCGTCGATGATTACATCATTACATGACTGACAAACCAGTGCCCACGCTGTATGAGTGGGCGGGCGGCAGCGAGGCGTTCGAGCGGCTGACCGAGGTTTTCTACCGGACTGTCGTCAAGGACGACGTGATCGGCCCGCTCTTCGCCCACATGGACCCGGACCATCCGAAACACGTGGCCATGTGGCTCAGCGAGGTGTTCGGCGGGCCGGACCGCTACACCAAGGAGCGCGGCGGTTATCCGAACATGCTCCGCCACCACCTCGGCAAGGCCATCACCGAGCCGCAGCGCCGCAGGTGGGTGAGCCTGCTCATGGACGCGGCCGACGAGGCGGGCCTGCCGGACGACCCCGAGTTCAGGGCGGCGTTCGCGAGTTACATCGAGTGGGGCACCAGGTTGGCCAGGCACAACTC
Organism: Nonomuraea helvata; assembly: GCF_039535785.1. NCBI lineage: Bacteria > Bacillati > Actinomycetota > Actinomycetes > Streptosporangiales > Streptosporangiaceae > Nonomuraea > Nonomuraea helvata. Next base: position 1,406,746 of record NZ_BAAAXV010000005.1, on the reverse strand, counting down.
CCAGCCGGACGCCGAGCCTCCGCTCGAGGCTCCCGTGCCGCACTGGGGCTGGGGGGTCGCGCCGCCGTATCAGCCGTAACCTGGAGGAATGGGAGCCACGTCCCGCGGGATGCTCCGCGTCTACCTGGGGGCGGCGCCCGGAGTGGGCAAGACGTACGCCATGCTGAGCGAGGCGCACCGCGCTCGCGAACGCGGCAAGGACGTGGTCGTGGGCTTCGTCGAGACCCACGGCCGCGCCAAGATCGCCCGCCTCCTCGAAGGGCTGGAGATCATGCCGAGACGGACGATGACCCATCGGGGCGCGACATTCACCGAGCTGGACGTCGATGCCGTCATCGCCCGCGCTCCCGCCGTGGCGCTGATCGACGAGCTCGCCCACACGAACGTTCCCGGCTCCCGCAACGTCAAGCGCTGGCAGGACATCGACCAGATCCTCGACGCGGGGATCGACGTGGTCTCGACCGTCAACATCCAGCACTTCGAATCGCTGAACGACGTGGTCGAGCAGATCACCGGCGTGCCGCAGCGGGAGACCGTACCGGATGAGGTGGTGCGGCGCGCGGGCCAGATCCAGCTCGTCGACATGGCGCCGGAGGCGCTGCGGCGCAGGATGGCCCATGGGAACGTCTATCGGCCCGAACGGGTCGACGCCGCGCTGGCCAACTACTTCCGCGTCGGCAACCTGACCGCCTTGCGAGAGCTCGCACTGATCTGGGTGGCCGACAAAGTGGACGAAGAACTCGACCACTACCGAGCGAGCCACGGCATAGCGGGCACCTGGGAGGCCCGGGAGCGGGTGGTGGTCGCGCTCACCGGAGGCCCGGAGGGCGACACGCTCGTCCGGCGGGCGGCCCGCATCGCCGCCAGGAGCAAGGGCGCGGACCTGCTGGCCGTGCACGTCACCCGGGCCGACGGGCTCGCCTTCGGCGGCGACCCCGCGAGCCTGATCCGCCAGCGCACCCTCGTCGAGGACCTCGGCGGCTCCTACCACCAGGTGGTGGGGGAGGACATCCCGCGCGCGCTGCTCGAGTTCGCCCGTGGCGTGAACGCCACCCAGCTCGTGCTGGGAGCCTCGAGGCGAGGGCGCTTCGCCCAGATCCTTTCGCGGGGCGTGGGCGTGACGACGACGGCGCTGTCGGGCCCGATCGACGTTCACATGGTCACGCACGAGGGGACCAGGAAGGCGCGTGAGCCGGCGCAGTCGGGGGCCGCGCTCACCCGGGGGCGCCGGCTGTCCGGCTGGGGGCTGGCGCTGCTCGGGATGCCCCTGCTCACCGCCGCGCTCCTGCCCCTGAGGCTGTCGCTGCCCAGCGAGATCCTGCTGTTCCTGCTGCTCGTCGTGGGGGTCGCCCTGGTGGGCGGCATGTGGCCGGCCCTCACGGCGGCGGTGCTCGGGTTCGGGCTGCTCAACTGGTTCTTCACGCCGCCGCTGCACACGCTGACGATCTCCCAGCCCGAGAACGTGCTCGCGCTGGTCATCTTCGTACTGGTGGCGGCCATGGTCAGCGCGGTCGTCGACCTGGCGGCCAGGCGCAGCAGGGAGGCGGCGCGTTCACAGGCCGACGCCGAGGTGCTGTCCACGCTGGCGGGGCACGTGCTGCGGGGCGAGGCGGCGCTGCCGTCGCTGCTGGCCCGGATGCGGGAGACGTTCGGGCTGACCTCGGTGACCCTGCTCGAACGCTCGGACGGCTGGAAGATCGTCGCGACCTCGGGTGGCGTGCCGTGCACGAGCCCTGGGACGGCCGACACCGATGTCGTGATCGACGACGGGCTTGTGCTCGCCGCCCACGGCCGGCTGCTGGACGCGAGCGACCGCCGGGTGCTGGAGGCGTTCGCGGCGCAGGCGGCGGTCGCGCTGCGCGAGCAGCGGCTGCGGGAGGCGGCGGAGCAGGCCGAGCCGCTGGCCGAGGCCGACAGGATGCGCACCGCCCTGCTCGCCGCTGTCAGCCACGACCTGCGCACCCCGCTCGCTTCGGCCAAGGCCGCGGTCGAGAGCCTGCGCGGCACCGACGTCATGTGGTCGGACGAGGATCGGGCGGAGCTGCTCGCCACCGCCGACGAGTCACTGATCAAGCTGGACCGGCTCGTCTCGAACCTCCTCGACATGAGCCGCCTCCAGGCCGGCGTGCTCGGCGTCCATCTGGAGCCCGTGGCGATCGAGGACGTCCTGCCGCGCGCCATCGACGACCTCGGCCCCTCGCGTGAGCGGATCCGGAGCGACCTGCCGCCCATGGTGCCCGAGATCACGGCGGACCCCGCTCTGCTGGAGCGGGTGCTCGTCAACCTGATGGCGAACGCGGTCCGCTACAGCCCCGACGACGAGCCCGTCCTCGTCACCGCGAGCTGGCACGGCGAGAACGTGGAGATCCGCGTCATCGACCGGGGTCCCGGCATTCCGCCCGAGGCGCATGAAAGGGTGTTCATGCCGTTCCAGCGGCTCGGCGACCGCGACAGCCACACGGGCGTGGGGCTCGGCCTGGCGCTCTCGCGGGGCCTCACCGAGGCGATGGGCGGCACGCTCGTGCTGGAGGACACGCCCGGAGGGGGACTGACCATGGCCGTCTCGCTGCGGAGACACGCATGACCCGCGTGCTGGTGGTGGACGACGAGCCGCAGATCCTGCGTGCTCTGCGCGTCAACCTGGCCGCCAGGCAGTACGAGGTGGCGGTCGCGCCCGACGGCGGCACGGCGCTGCGCCAGGCCGCCGAGTGGCACCCCGACCTGGTCATCCTCGACCTCGGCCTGCCTGACCTCGACGGCGTGGAGGTCATCCAGGGGCTGCGCGGCTGGACCGCGGTCCCGATCATCGTTCTCTCGGGGCGCTCCGACAGCACCGACAAGGTGGACGCGCTCGATGCGGGCGCCGACGACTACGTGACGAAGCCGTTCAGCATCGACGAGCTGCTCGCACGCGTCCGCGCGGTGACCCGCCGCACGGGTCAGCCGGAGGAGGAGGCCGCCACGGTGCGGCTGGGCGATCACCTGATCGACCTCTCCAACAAGACGATCTCAGGTGGCGTACGGCTGACGCCCACGGAATGGCACTTCCTGGAGATCCTGCTGCGTAACCCCGGGAAACTGATCAGCCAGCGTCAGCTCCTGCGGGAGGTGTGGGGCGATGTCTATGAGAAGGAGACCCACTACCTACGCCAGTACATGGCCCAGCTCCGGCGCAAGCTCGAACGGGATCCATCCCATCCCGTCCACCTGCTGACCGAGCCCGGGATGGGCTACCGGTTCCAGCCTTCTTCGTCGTAGGTCCTGCTGACCATCGAGAACGCCTTGTACCCGGCCCAGCCGAAGAGCACGAGCCCGAAGACCACTTGTACGATCCGGATCGGCAGGGATGACCCTTGGTCGGCGTAGACGACGACGCCGATCCACATGAGGCCGAAGATCCCGACCAGTGCGATCGCCGCCCAGTTCAACCCCCGCTGCCACATATGCGAAGTCTTACAGCCGCGCGGCCAAGGCGGGGTATGCCCTGAGTCGTCATCAGGTCAGCGGCTAACGCGGAAGGGTCCTCCGCATGGATACGCAGCGGCGGCGCAGGCGCATTGCGCGCGGGCGTTGCGGGGTGGCGTTCTCCAGGCACTCGAGCAGCGCCGCCGCCGTCCGGGCGTCTGCCAGGATGCGCTGAACGGCCTCGCCGTCCTCCGGCAGCTGGCCACGCTCGCCCAGCTCATGCTTGAGGAACGCCAGGGGGTCGGGCGCGCCCACGATGTCCGCCGCCACCGTCGCCCGCGCGGCCGTCAGGAGGCGCAGGTAGTGGGTGCGAAGCATGGCCTCGTGTAGGCGGGCGTGTTCGAGGTCGTCGATCAGGGTCCTGGCGATTCTCAGCAGGTCTCCGGCATGAGTCGCCTCATCGGCGAGGAAGGCACGGATGTCGTCGAACTCCGAGCGGGTCATAGCGGACACCTCCGAGAGCGCAGTCTGCTCGTAGCTACTTCGTACCTGGTGACGATTGCGGATGACTTGCTGTCGGCTTGATGTCGCGCCTGCCGACCAGGGGGTTCTTGGGAAGGTTTGAGCGTTGCGTGGTGAGGGAAGGGTCTAGGGATTACCTAAGAGGCAGAAGTGGGCGCTGCGGGCTGCTAGAGTTGCTTCCCGCAGGGCGGTCAAGAGGTTCCTCGAACCTCCGGAGATGCCCGGCGGATCCCACTTCCTTCAGGCTCGCCCTTGGGTGTTCGTAACACTCCGGATGGGCTGGTAAGTTAGAGGGGTTGTCCCGGAAGCGGGGCGCGGATTAATTCCAGCAGGTCGAGCAAGTCGGGTCAATTTGACAGGGACTTGAACGGCTGAAAGAATTAAGACACAACGAAATGAACGCCTCCGAGCGAAAAGCCTGAACGGCTCGAGTGAGGATGTACGCGTCCGTTTCTTGAGAACTCAACAGTGTGTTAAAAGCCAGTGCATGAGATACACATGCATGACCCCGTCATGATTGACGGTTATTGCTTGGATTCACAATCCAGACGAGACATTGTTTGGAGAGTTTGATCCTGGCTCAGGACGAACGCTGGCGGCGTGCTTAACACATGCAAGTCGAGCGGAAAGGCCCTTCGGGGTACTCGAGCGGCGAACGGGTGAGTAACACGTGAGCAACCTGCCCCTGACTCTGGGATAAGCCCGGGAAACTGGGTCTAATACCGGATATGACCGCCCCTGGCATCGGGTGGTGGTGGAAAGTTTTTCGGTTGGGGATGGGCTCGCGGCCTATCAGCTTGTTGGTGGGGTAGTGGCCTACCAAGGCGACGACGGGTAGCCGGCCTGAGAGGGCGACCGGCCACACTGGGACTGAGACACGGCCCAGACTCCTACGGGAGGCAGCAGTGGGGAATATTGCGCAATGGGCGGAAGCCTGACGCAGCGACGCCGCGTGGGGGATGACGGCCTTCGGGTTGTAAACCTCTTTCAGCAGGGACGAAGTTGACGTGTACCTGCAGAAGAAGCGCCGGCTAACTACGTGCCAGCAGCCGCGGTAATACGTAGGGCGCAAGCGTTGTCCGGAATTATTGGGCGTAAAGAGCTCGTAGGTGGCTGGTCGCGTCTGCCGTGAAAGCCCGCAGCTTAACTGCGGGTCTGCGGTGGATACGGGCCGGCTAGAGGTAGGTAGGGGCAAGTGGAATTCCTGGTGTAGCGGTGAAATGCGCAGATATCAGGAGGAACACCGGTGGCGAAGGCGGCTTGCTGGGCCTTACCTGACGCTGAGGAGCGAAAGCGTGGGGAGCGAACAGGATTAGATACCCTGGTAGTCCACGCTGTAAACGTTGGGCGCTAGGTGTGGGGGTCTTCCACGATCTCCGTGCCGGAGCTAACGCATTAAGCGCCCCGCCTGGGGAGTACGGCCGCAAGGCTAAAACTCAAAGGAATTGACGGGGGCCCGCACAAGCGGCGGAGCATGTTGCTTAATTCGACGCAACGCGAAGAACCTTACCAAGGTTTGACATCACCCGGAAAGCTCCAGAGATGGGGCCCTCTTCGGACTGGGTGACAGGTGGTGCATGGCTGTCGTCAGCTCGTGTCGTGAGATGTTGGGTTAAGTCCCGCAACGAGCGCAACCCTTGCTCCATGTTGCCAGCACGCCCTTCGGGGTGGTGGGGACTCATGGGGGACTGCCGGGGTCAACTCGGAGGAAGGTGGGGATGACGTCAAGTCATCATGCCCCTTATGTCTTGGGCTGCAAACATGCTACAATGGCCGGTACAGAGGGTTGCGATACCGTGAGGTGGAGCGAATCCCTAAAAGCCGGTCTCAGTTCGGATTGGGGTCTGCAACTCGACCCCATGAAGTCGGAGTCGCTAGTAATCGCAGATCAGCAATGCTGCGGTGAATACGTTCCCGGGCCTTGTACACACCGCCCGTCACGTCACGAAAGTCGGCAACACCCGAAGCCCGTGGCCCAACCCGTAAGGGGGGGGAGCGGTCGAAGGTGGGGCTGGCGATTGGGACGAAGTCGTAACAAGGTAGCCGTACCGGAAGGTGCGGCTGGATCACCTCCTTTCTAAGGAGCACACTCGCCCGTCACCGGCGCACGATCGGTGGGGTGACAGCTCACTAGTGGAGCACTGGCTACTCAACCAGGCTGTAACAGTCGGACTGCTAGTACCGCCCGTAAGGGAGTGGGAACGGGGTCGCGAGGGTGCGGACTGGTTGGACACACTGTTGGGTCCTGAAGGAACGGGCATGCGTGCCTGGTTCTTCTTGGATGACAGGGCCGCTGAAGCAGCTTTTCGGAGTTGTGGATGCGGTTGCTGTTTGTTGTTTGAGATTTGCATAGTGGACGCGAGCATCTTTGTGGCCAAGTTTTTTAGGGCACACGGTGGATGCCTTGGCATCAGGAGCCGATGAAGGACGTGGGAGGCTGCGTTAAGCCTCGGGGAGTCGCCAACCAGACGTTGATCCGGGGATGTCCGAATGGGGAAACCTAGCACCAGTCATGTGGTGTTGCCTCCGCCTGAATGTATAGGGCGGTTGGTGGTAACGCGGGGAAGTGAAACATCTCAGTACCCGTAGGAAGAGAAAACAATATGTGATTCCGTGAGTAGTGGTGAGCGAAAGCGGATGAGGCTAAACCGGGCGTGTGTGATAGCCGGCAGGCGTTGCATGTCCGGGGTCGTGGGACCTTCTTGAGGTAGCTGCCGCTGTCTCGGAGAGTGATAAATCCATCTGATAGTTGAAGCCTCTGGGAAGGGGCGCCGTAGACCGTGAGAGCCGGGTAGGCGAAATTGGATGGACTCTCGGAGGGGATCCCAAGTAGCACGGGGCTCGAGAAATCCTGTGTGAATCTGCCAGGACCACCTGGTAAGCCTAAATACTCCCTGATGACCGATAGTGCACGAGTACCGTGAGGGAAAGGTGAAAAGTGCCCCGGTGAGGGGTCGTGAAATAGTACCTGAAACCGTGTGCCTACAAGCCGTAGGAGCTTACAGCAGCTTGCTGTTGTGTGATGTGACTGCGTGCCTTTTGAAGAATGAGCCTGCGAGTTATGGTGTGTGGCGAGGTTAACCCGTGTGGGGGAGCCGTAGCGAAAGCGAGTCTGAATAGGGCGTTTGAGTCGCATGCTGTAGACCCGAAGCGGAGTGATCTACGCATGGGCAGGTTGAAGCTCAGGTAAGACTGGGTGGAGGACCGAACCCACCAGGGTTGAAAACCTGGGGGATGATCTGTGTGTAGGGGTGAAAGGCCAATCAAACTCCGTGATAGCTGGTTCTCCCCGAAATGCATTTAGGTGCAGCGTCGCGTGTTTCTTGCCGGAGGTAGAGCACTGGATGGCTAATGGGCCCGACAAGGTTACTGACGTCAGCCAAACTCCGAATGCCGGTAAGTGAGAGCGTGGCAGTGAGACTGCGGGCGATAAGGTTCGTAGTCGAGAGGGAAACAGCCCAGATCACCGACTAAGGCCCCTAAGCGTGTGCTAAGTGGGAAAGGATGTGGAGTCGCAGAGACAACCAGGAGGTTGGCTTAGAAGCAGCCACCCTTGAAAGAGTGCGTAATAGCTCACTGGTCAAGTGATTCTGCGCCGACAATGTAGCGGGGCTCAAGTACACCGCCGAAGTCGTGGCACTGACAGCTATGAGCTGTTGGTGGGTAGGGGAGCGTCGTGCAGCTGGTGAAGCAGCAGAGTGATCTAGTTGTGGAAGCTGTGCGAGTGAGAATGCAGGCATGAGTAGCGAATCGAGGGTGAGAAACCCTCGCGCCGGATGACCAAGGGTTCCTGGGGCAGGCTAATCCGCCCAGGGTAAGTCGGGACCTAAGGCGAGGCCGACAGGCGTAGTCGATGGACAACGGGTTGATATTCCCGTACCCGCTTCAATGCGCCCATACTGAACCTCGTGATGCTAAGAGTCCTTAACTCGCTTGAGCCTTCGGGCTTGGGGTCAGAGTGAACGCTCGAACCGATCGGGTAGTAGGTAAGCGATGGGGTGACGCAGGAAGGTAGTCCAGCCCAGGCGATGGTTGTCCTGGGGTAAGCATGTAGGGCGGAACGTAGGCAAATCCGCGTTCTTTATGCCTGAGATGTGATGCCGAGCCAATTGTGGCGAAGTGGATGATCCTATGCTGCCGAGAAAAGCCTCTAGTGAGTGTTGTGGCGGCCCGTACCCTAAACCGACTCAGGTGGTCAGGTAGAGAATACCAAGGCGATCGGGTGAACTGTGGTTAAGGAACTCGGCAAATTGCCCCCGTAACTTCGGGAGAAGGGGGACCTCTGCTGGTGATGAGTTTTGCACTCGGAGCTGGTGGGGGTCGCAGTGGCCAGGGGGAAGCGACTGTTTACTAAAAACACAGGTCCGTGCGAAGTCGTAAGACGATGTATACGGACTGACGCCTGCCCGGTGCCGGAACGTTAAGGGGACCGCTTAGCTCAACTTGTTGGGCGAAGGTGAGAACTTAAGCGCCGGTAAACGGCGGTGGTAACTATAACCATCCTAAGGTAGCGAAATTCCTTGTCGGGTAAGTTCCGACCTGCACGAATGGCGTAACGACTTCCCCGCTGTCTCAACCGCAGACCCGGTGAAATTGCAGTACGAGTAAAGATGCTCGTTTCGCGCAGCAGGACGGAAAGACCCCGGGACCTTCACTACAGCTTGACATTGGTGTTTGGAACGGCTTGTGTAGGATAGGTGGGAGACTGGGAAGCTCGGACGCTAGTTCGGGTGGAGTCATTGGTGAAATACCACTCTGGTCGTTTTGGATGTCTAACTCTGGTCCGTGATCCGGATCGGGGACAGTGTCTGGTGGGTAGTTTAACTGGGGCGGTTGCCTCCCAAAGAGTAACGGAGGCGCCCAAAGGTTCCCTCAGCCTGGTTGGCAATCAGGTGTTGAGTGTAAGTGCACAAGGGAGCTTGACTGTGAGACTGACGGGTCGAGCAGGAGCGAAAGCTGGGACTAGTGATCCGGCATCGGCGTGTGGAAGCGGTGTCGCTCAACGGCTAAAAGGTACCCCGGGGATAACAGGCTGATCTTCCCCAAGAGTCCATATCGACGGGATGGTTTGGCACCTCGATGTCGGCTCGTCGCATCCTGGGGCTGGAGTAGGTCCCAAGGGTTGGGCTGTTCGCCCATTAAAGCGGTACGCGAGCTGGGTTTAGAACGTCGCGAGACAGTTCGGTCCCTATCCGCTGCGCGCGCAGGAGACTTGAAAGGGGCTGTCCCTAGTACGAGAGGACCGGGACGGACGAACCTCTGGTGTGCCAGTTGTACCGCCAGGTGCACGGCTGGTTGGCTACGTTCGGGAGGGATAACCGCTGAAAGCATCTAAGCGGGAAGCTTGCCTTGAGATGAGGTCTCCCACCACGAGAGTGGGTAAGGCTCCCGGTAGACGACCGGGTTGATAGGCCGGAGGTGGAAGCACGGTAACGTGTGGAGCTGACCGGTACTAATAGGCCGAGGACTTGACCACAAAGCAGACTTTTCGAGTCGTTCTTGCTCGCGTCCACTAGGCAATTCTGAGACAGCAAACAGTTGCTGCTCGAGGGGTTGCGGCGGTTATGGCGGGAAGGAAACACCCGGTTACATTCCGAACCCGGAAGTTAAGCTTCCCAGCGCCGATGGTACTGCACTCGGGAGGGTGTGGGAGAGTAGGTCACCGCCGCACAATATTTAACAAGGAGGGCCACCCGGAAGGGTGGCCCTCTTTTTTGTATGGCACTCAGCGGATGTTCAGGAGTGGCTCGATCCGGTAGGGGATCTGGGTGGACAGGGAGATGGTCGTGTCCGTCCGCTGCACCGCCGGCGACGCCAGGATGTGGGCGATGATCTCCTGGAGATGGTCCGTTGTGTGCGCCACCACCCGGCACAGCAGGTCGTGCTGGCCGCTCGTACCGTGAACCTCCAGGATCTGCGGGACGGCCCGCAGCGCCTCCACGGCCTCCACCAGCCGGCCCTGGGCGATCTGCAGCCACACGAAGGCCAGGATGGGGTATCCGGCCTGAGCTGGTGACACGGTCGGGCCGAAGTCCTCGATCACGCCCCTGGCCGTCAGCTTCTCCACCCGAGCCTGTACGGTGCCGCGCGCCACGCCCAGCAGCCGGGCCAGCTCCGTCAGCCCGATCCGGGGATGGGCACGCATGGTCACCAGCAACCTCGCGTCCAGATCGTCCATGGCCTGCCCCTCCCATGCTGGGCGATTCGACCAGAAATTTCGCGACTTAGAGTGCGAAATCTAGCGTATCGCTTAGCAGAACTGGGCGCTCTTGCCAGGAAAACCGGGGTTTGCTGTCATTTGGACATGTTTGAGGAAGCGCAGTACTTCGCCCCCGTCGCGGCCCAGCAGGACGGATCGGTGGTGGTCGAGCTGTCCGCGTCCCACCCGGGGTTCGCGGATCCGGTGTATCGGGCGCGGCGGAACGCGATCGCCGGGCTGGCCGTCAACTACCGCCCGGGCACGCCCATCCCGGCCGCCGAGTACACCGAGCAGGAGCACGAGGTCTGGGCCCTGGTGACCAGGGAGCTGGCGGTGAAGCACGCCAAGTACGCCACCGCCGAGTATCTCGACGGCGTGGACCGGCTGGGGCTGCCCCAGGAGCGGATCCCGCAGCTCGAGGAGGTCTCGCGCCTGCTGGAGCCGCTGACGGGGTTCCGCTATCTGCCGGCCGCGGGGCTGGTGCCGCTGCGGGACTTCTACGGCGTGCTGGCCGACGGGTACTTCCACTCGACGCAGTACATCCGGCACCACTCCGTGCCCTTCTACACGCCGGAGCCGGACGTCATCCACGAGGTGATCGGGCACGCCAACGCGCTGGCGAGCTCCCGGTACGCCGCCCTCTACCGGCTGGCGGGCCAGGCCGCGCGCCGGGTCCAGTCGGACGAGGCGCTGGAGTTCGTGTCGAAGGTGTTCTGGTTCACGCTGGAGTTCGGGGTCATGCGGGAGGCGGGCGAGCTCAAGGCGTACGGGGCGGGCATCCTGTCCTCGTACGGGGAGATCGAGGAGTTCCGCGGCATGGACATCCGGCCGCTGGACCTGTCGGCGATGGGCACGACCCACTACGACATCACGAAATATCAGGACGTACTGTTCCGGGCCGATTCCCTTCAGCACCTGGAAGACGTCGTGGGGGACTTCTGGGACACGTGTGACGACGACTCGATCGCGAAACTCATCGCCGCCGCCGTCTAGCGGCCTGTCGCAATTTTTCGTGATAATGCGTCAATGGTGGCGAGCCGAGGACAGGCAGTACCACGAGCGGTCATCGCACTGGCCCTGCTCGCCGCCCTCGTCCCGGCATCCGGAGCCCCGCGATTACCGGCCCCCGCAAAGGTACCCCTCGCACGACGGGCTCCGGTGCTGCTGGGGATCCGCGAGGAGGCCGCCGGGGCCCGGCTGGAGCAGGTCTCGGCCGAGGAGACGCTGGCGCCGGTCCCGGCCAAGCGGATGAGCAAGCGGCTCGACGGCTATCTCGCGGGCCGGTCCGGGAAGGTCACCGCCATGGTCAAGGACCTGGCGACCGGGCGGCTCTACCGCTATCACCCGGGCGAGCGGATGATCACCGCCAGCACCGCCAAGGCGCAGATCCTCATGGGCCTGCTGCTCAAGACCCCGTGGAAGAAACTGCCACAGGCCGTCCGGCACGACGCCGAGATCATGATCCGCTACAGCGACAACCACGCCGCCGACCGCCTCTGGCTGCGCCTCGGCGGCGCGCCGGGCTTCACGAAGGCCGGCAGGAAGTTCGGGCTCAAGCACACGCAGGGCGTCCCGGGCAACTGCGTCGACCTGTACTGCTGGGGAATCACCCGAACGTCGGTGGACGACCAGATCCGCCTCATGCGCGCCCTGGTGGCCCCCAAGAGCCCGCTCAGGGCCAAGGACCGCGACCAGGTGCTCAGCCTCATGGGCCGGGTCATCGACGGCCAGAACTGGGGGATCAGCGCCGCCGCGTGCAAAGGCGACCGCGTGGCGCTGAAGAACGGCTGGCTCAAGCGCGTCTCGAACAAGCTCTGGGCCACGATCAGCGTGGGCCTGCTCAGAGGCGACGGCCACGACTACGCCATTGCCGTACTCACCGAGGGAAGCCCTCAGGTGGGGTACGGCATAGCGACCGTCGAAGGCGTGGCGAAGCGGATCATGCAGGACTTCCGGAAGTGCCCGGCGTGACCAGGCGGTAGCCGACGCCCCGCACGGTCTGGATGAGCTGGTCGTCCTCGTCGCCCAGCCGGGCGCGCAGGCGTTTGACGTGCACCGCGATCGTGTTGGTCGAGGTGGTCGCCGCCGCGTGCCACACGTGACGCATGATCTGCTCACGGGTGACCGTGCGGTCGGCGTTGCGCATCAGGTAATGCAGTAACTCGAACTCGCGCAGCGGCAGGTGCACGGCCCGCCCGTCCACGCGTACCTGATAGGCCTGCACGTCCAGCTCGACCCCGCCCACGGCCAGCAGCTGGCGTGACCCGGGCGAGGCCGCCTGGATGAACGGCAGCAGCTCCGTCACCCGGTAGGGCCTGGCCACGCAGGCGGCCGCGCCGGCCGCGAGCGCGCGCACCGCCTGCTCGGCGTGGCCCTCGCCGACGCCGAGCAGCACAGGGACGGCGCGCGCGAGGCGTACAGCGCGGACGAACTCCACCGCGTCGATGACCGTGAGCGTGGCCGAGACGAGCACCACGTCAGGCTGCAGGGCCCCCGCCTGGAGGAGGCCCTGAGCACCGTCGGGCGCGCCTGTGACGGCCACGCCCTCGCGTTCGAGCGCCGTGGCGAGGTCCTCCACGACGGCGTCGTCGGGGTCGGCTATGAGCAGTACGGGCTTGGTCCGCGTGTCCCCGTTCACCGTGAGTGCCGCCTGCTGTTGGGTCATCAGCCGAAGCGCCCCGTGATGTAGTCCTCTGTGGCCTTCTGAGACGGGTTGGTGAACATGCGGGACGTTTCGTCCATCTCGATCACCTTGCCGGGCTTGCCCTGCTCAGCGAGGTTGAAGAACGCGGTCCTGTCGCTGACCCGGGCGGCCTGCTGCATGTTGTGGGTGACGATGACGATCGTGTACTGGTCCTTGAGCTTGGCCATGAGGTCCTCGATGGCCAGCGTGGAGATCGGGTCGAGCGCCGAGCACGGCTCGTCCATCAGCAGGACCTGCGGCTTGACCGCGATGGCCCGGGCGATGCAGAGCCGCTGCTGCTGACCGCCCGACAGGCCGGCGCCCGGCTTGTTGAGGCGGTCCTTGACCTCGTTCCAGAGGTTGGCGCCCTTGAGCGACTCCTCCACGATGCCGTCGAGCTCTGACTTGCTGACCCGGCCGTTGAGCCGGAGGCCGGCGGCCACGTTCTCGGCGATCGACATCGTGGGGAACGGGTTGGGGCGCTGGAATACCATGCCGATCATCCGGCGCACCGAGACGGGTGCGACGGTGGGGGCGTACAGGTCCTCGCCGTCGAGCAGGACCTTGCCCTCGACGCGGGCGCCGGGGATGACCTCGTGCATGCGGTTGAGCGTGCGGAGGAACGTCGACTTGCCGCATCCGGACGGGCCGATGAACGCGGTGATCGAGCGGGGCTCGATGGTCATGGACACGTCCTCGATCGCCTTGTGCGACCCGTAGTACGCGTCGAGACCCGAGACCTGGATCTGCTTGGACATTGCGTCGATAACCCCCTATCGGCCCCTGGCGGGCGCGCGCCACCAGGCAATCAGACGCGCCACCAGGTTGAGCAGCATGACGATCAGGATGAGCGTGAGGGCGCCGGTCCACGCCCGGTCGATGGCGGTGTCGTTGGGCCGGGCCGCCTGGTCGAAGACGAAGAGCGGCAGGCCCATCTGCGGTCCGGTGAACGGATCGTTGTTGATGGAGTTGGTGAAGAACACCGTCATCAGCAGCGGCGCGGTCTCGCCGGCGACCCTGGCCACGGCCAGCATCACGCCGGTGACGATGCCGGTGAACGCCGTCGGCAGCACGACCTTCAGGATCGTGCGCCACTTGGCCACGCCCAGCGCGTACGAGGCCTCGCGCAGGTCGTTGGGCACCAGCCGGAGCATCTCCTCGGCCGATCTGACCACCGTCGGCATCATCAGGATCGACAGCGCGAGCGCGCCCGCCCAGCCGGAGAACTGGAAGCCGAGGACGAGGATCCAGAACGCGAAGACGAACAGGCCGGCGACCACCGAGGGGACGCCGGTCATGACGTCCACGAAGAAGCTGATCGAGCGGCTGAGCCGGCCGCCGTTGCCGTACTCGACCAGGTAGATCGCGGTGAACAGGCCGATGGGGACGGAGATGAGCGAGGCGAGCAGGACCTGCTCCAGCGTCCCGATGATCGCGTGGTACGCGCCTCCGCCCGCGTCGCGGGCGCCGATGCCGCGCATCGAGTGGGTGAGGAACTCGAGGTCGAAGCGGGCCAGGCCGTTGGAGATGACCAGCCAGAGCACCGAGACGAGGGGCACCACGGCGAGCGCGAACGCCAGGTAGACCAGCCCTTGGACGAACTTGTCCTTGATCCGGCGGCCGGTCGAGATGTGCTGGATTCCCGTCATGCGCCGGCCCTCCCGTACTCCTTGCGCCGGTTGATGATCAGGCGGGCGCCCATGTTGACCAGCAGCGTGATGACGAACAGCACCAGACCGGAGGCGATCAGCGCGCCGCGCCCGATCTGGGTGGCCTCGCCGAAGCCGTTGGCGATGTTCGCGGCGATGCTGTTGGCGTGGGGCGTGAGGATCTCGAAGGTGATGTCGAAGGTCGCGGGGAAGATCAGCGCGACCGCGATGGTCTCGCCCATGGCCCGGCCGAGACCGAGCATGGCGGCGCTGATGATGCCCGGGCGGCCGAACGGCAGCACGGCCATCCTGATCATTTCCCAGCGGGTGGCGCCGAGCGCGAGCGCCGCCTCCTCGTTCATCTTCGGCGCCTGGAGGAACACCTCGCGGGAGATGGCCGCGATGATCGGCAGGATCATGATGGCCAGCACGACGGAGCCGGCGAGCATGGTCTTGCCGCCGACGGCGCCTTCGCCGGCGAACAGCGGGAACCAGCCGAGGTTCTCGTTCAGCCACTTCGACGGCTCGCGCAGCAGCGGCACCAGGAACGCCAGGCCCCACAGGCCGTAGACCACGCTGGGCACGGCGGCGAGCAGGTCGACCAGGTAGCCGAGCGGCGAGGCCAGGCGGCGGGGCGCGTAGTGCGAGATGAACAGCGCCACCCCGACCGCGATCGGGGTGGCGATGACCAGGGCGAGTGCCGAGCTGAGCACCGTGCCGAAGGCCAGGGCGGCGATGCCGAACACCTTCTGGCCGTTGGGGTCCCAGGTCAGCTCGAAAAAGAAGGACGCCTTGTTCGCCTGCAGGGCGGGGATCGCCTCGCTGATGAGGAACACGGCGATGGCCGCCATGATCGCCAGCAGGATGACGCCGGCCGCGGTGGAGACGAAGCGGAAAGGGCCTTCACCATGGGTGCGCCGCGAGGCGGACCGGCTCATGGCCGGCCCGCCGTCACGGGTCTTCAGATTTGTGGTCATCTGCAATCAGGAGATCGCCTCGACAGCGGACCGGACCTTGGTGAGCAGGGTGCCGGCCAGCGGGGCGTAGCCGAGCTCCTTCAGCGCCGACTGGCCCTCGTCGCTGGCGGTGTAGGTGAGGAATGCCTTGACCACCTTCGACTGGTCGGCCGGCAGGCCCTTCTCGCAGGTGATCTCGTACGTCACCAGCACGATCGGGTACGCGCCCGCGGTCTTGGTGGCGTAGTCGATCGACAGGGCGAGGTCGTTGCCGGTGCCCTTGATCTGGGCGCTCTCGATGGTCTTGGCCGCGCTCTCGGGGGTCAGCTCGACGTACTCGTTCGCGCCGTTGGCGACCTTGGCCTTCTGCAGCGAGGAGTTCTCGGCGAACGAGAGCTCGACGTAGCTGATCGCGCCCTCGGTGTCCTTGATGGAGGAGGCGATGCCGTCGGAGCCCTTGGCGCCCTGGCCCTTGGCCTCGGCGGGCCACGCCTTGGCGGGCTCGTACGCCCAGCCGCCGGTGGCCTTGAGGAACTTGGTGAAGTTGTCGCTGGTGCCCGACTCGTCCGAGCGGTGGAAGGCCTGGATCGGGGTGGACGGCAGCTTGGCGTCGGGGTTCTCGGCCTTGATGGTGGCGTCGTCCCACTTGACGATCTTGCTGTTGAAGATGCCGGCGAGCGTCTTGGGGGAGAGCTGGAGGCCCTCGACGCCGGGGAGGTTGTAGACCACTGCGATGGGGCCGGTCACCATCGGGATGTTGATGGCCTTGCCGGTCTTGCAGCGGGCGTCGGCCTGCGGGGCCTCCTCCGGCTTCAGCGCCGAGTCCGAGCCGGCGAAGGAGACCGTGCCCTGGATGAACGACTGCACGCCCGCGCCGGAGCCGCTGGGCTGGTAGTTGATGGTCACACCCGAGTTCGTGGCCGTGAAGTTCTTCGTCCACTCGGTGATCGCGTTGGCCTGGGCGGAGGAGCCCGCGGCCTGAATCGTGCCGCTCAGACCATTGTCGTTGCCCGCGGCGGGCGCGCTGGCGGCCGTGGTGCCGCCGCCGGGGGCATTGTTGTCTGTGCCGCACGCAGCGAGGGAGAGCGCGCCGACGACGGCGACAGCGGCGAGCCGGCCTGCATACTTCACGGTTGGGTTTCCTCCCACTTGGTCCTTAGTCGCCATGAACGTATGCAGCCAAGGTGACTTGAACCCCCCGACAAGGGTGAACGTTCGGTGAACGCGCCCGGTCGCCCCCATGATGGGAGTTATGACCTATCGCGTATGCCTGGTGTGCATGGGAAACATCTGCCGATCCCCCATGGCGGAGGTGGTGCTCCGCCAGACGCTGACCGACCGCGGGCTGGGCGACCGCGTCACCGTCGAGAGCGCCGGGACCGGCGGCTGGCACGTCGGTGACCCCATGGATGAACGGGCGCTGACCATCCTCGAGCAGCATGGTTACGACGGCGCGGCGCACCGGGCCCGGCAGTTCACCCGGGACTGGTTCGACCGCTATGACCTGGTGCTGGCCATGGACCGGGACAACCTGGCCAACCTACGACGGATCGCGCCTTCCGGGGTGGAGGTGCAGTTGTTCCGCGCGTTCGACCCCGCCGCCGAGGAAGGGGCCGAGGTGCCCGATCCGTACTACGGGGGCCGCGAGGGGTTCGAGGAGGTGCTCGCGCTGGTCGAGTCCGCCTCCGAGGGCGTGGCCAAGCACATCGCCGATGAGATCGACTGAGAGCCTGGGCTCGTCCCACGGATGGCGGCTGCTGCGGGGCGTGCTGGACGACGGGCGCGAGGTGTTCGCGAAGACAGCGTCAGTCGCTGGGGCCGCCTCGGAGGTGTTCGCCTCGGAGGCCGCGGGGCTGCGCTGGCTGGGCGAGGCGATCGCGGTGCCCGAGGTGGTCGAGGTCGGTCCCGATCGGCTCGTCCTGTCATGGGTGCGGGAGGAGGCGCCCAGTGCGGTGGCGGCCGAGCGGTTCGGGCGTTCGCTGGCCCGGCTGCATCGGGCGGGGGCCGCCGGCTTCGGCGCGCCGTGGCCGGGGTTCATCGCCGAGTTGCCGATGGACAATGCGCCCGCCGCCGACTGGCCCTCCTTCTACGCCTCCCGGCGGGTGCTGCCCTTCGCCCGGCAGGCCGGGCTGCCCTCATCCGACCTGGCGCTCGTCGAGCGGGCCGTGGAGCGGTTCGCCGCGGTGGCGGGGCCTGCAGAGCCGCCCGCGCGGATCCACGGGGATCTGTGGAGCGGGAACGTGCTGTGGTCGCGAGGGTCGGCGGTGCTGGTCGATCCCGCGGCCCATGGCGGGCACCGGGAGACCGATCTGGCCATGCTGGCGCTTTTCGGGCTGCCGTACCTCGATCGGGTGCTGGGGGCCTACTGCGAGGAGTACCCGCCGGCGGAGGGCTGGCGGGAGCGGGTGCCGCTGCACCAGCTGCATCCGCTGCTCGTCCACGTGGTGCTGTTCGGGGGGTCCTACCGCGACGGGTTGATGAACGCGGTACGGCGGGTGCTGGCGCTCTAGGCCCCGTGGATCGGTGAACTCTGGGTGAACGAGGTGCCGTTGAGGCGGTTGATCACCTCGTCGTGCAGGATCCCATTGGTGCAGACCAGGCTGCCGCCTTCCAGCCCTCGCACCCCGGCGACGTCGGTCCAGCGGCCGCCGGCCTCCTCGACGATCACCGTGAGCGCCGCCATGTCCCACGGCGACAGCTCGGGCTCGGCCGACAGGTCCGCCGATCCCTCGGCGACCATCATGTGTGACCAGAAGTCGCCGTACGCCCTGGTGCGCCAGCAGGCGCGGCCGAGGTCGAGGAAGTTCTCGAGCTTGCCCGCCTTCTCCCATCCGCCGAAGCTGGAGTACGAGAACGACGCGTCCTCCAGGCTGGACACGGAGGAGACCCGCATCCTGGACGCCTTGGTCAGGCTCTTGCCGGTCCACGCGCCGCCGTCGATCGCCGCCCACCATCTCCGGCCGAGCGCCGGAGCCGACACCAGGCCGACGACGACCCTGCCGTACTCCATGAGCGCGATCAGGGTCGCCCACACCGGAACGCCGCGTACGTAGTTCTTGGTGCCGTCGATCGGGTCGATGATCCACGAACGGGCGCCCCAGCCGGTCTTCCCGAACTCCTCGCCCACGACCGCGTCGCGCGGCCTGGCGCGGCGCAACGTGCCCCGGATGGCCTCCTCCACGGCACGGTCGGCGTCGCTGACCGGCGTCAGATCTGGCTTGGTGTCGACTTTGAGATCGACCGCCTTGAACCGCCGCATGGTCAGGTCATCGGCGGCGTCCGCCATGACATGCGCGAGACGAAGATCATCGTTATAACCCTGCACGGTCGCCCACGCTACCGGAATTGTCCTCAGTGCTCCGGCTTCAGGTCGGGGGTAAACCGGACTTTTCCGTGGGACTGGACAAGAACTGCTGTTTCGCCGTGAAGGTAAAAGGACGTCCAGACGGCTCAGATCAGTTGATTCCCCTGTTTGACGCGCATGATCGCGAAAGAGAATGAGGCTCACTCTTTGGCGGGAAAGGGTGATTGCCGCGGGTTCCGGCGGCAATCGGGTCAGGGGGCGTCGTCGAGGGTGCCTTCGCGGCTGGAGAGCAGGCGGCGCAGTGACTCGAGGCGGACGGGATCGGCGTTACCCTTGGCGACCCAGGCGTCCAGGGCGCACTCGGGGCCCAGATGGGTGCAGCCCTTGGGGCAGTCGACCGTGCCTTCCACGAGATCGGGGAACGCGGCCAGGACCGTCTCCATGTGTACGTGGGCCAGGCCGAAGCTGCGCACGCCCGGCGTGTCGATGATCCAGCCGCCTTCCGGCAGCTCCAGGGCGACGGCCGAGGTGGAGGTGTGACGGCCGCGCCCGGTCACGGCGTTGACCTGGGAGACGGCGCGGTTGGCAGCCGGCACCAGGGCGTTGACGAGAGTGGACTTGCCGACGCCCGAGTGGCCGACCAGGACGCTGACGCGGTCTGCCAGATGGTCGCGGAGCTCCTCCAGAGGACCGCCCTTGTGCACGACCACGTGCGGGACGCCCAGGGGCTCGTAGAGGGACACCAGCTCGTCGGGCGGGGCGAGGTCGGACTTGGTGAGGCAGAGCAGCGTCTCGATCTCGGCGTCGAAGGCCGCCACCAGGATGCGGTCGATCATGCGGGGCCGGGGCGGCGGGTCGGCGAGGGCGGTGACGATGACGAGCTGGTCGGCGTTGGCCACGACCGGGCGCTCGATGCCGTCGGTGTCGTCCGTGTCGTCGGCCGAGCGGCGGAGCATCGACGTGCGGGGCTCCACGCGTACGACCCTGGCCAGGGTGTCGGGGCGGCCGGAGACGTCGCCGACCAGGGCGACCCGGTCACCCACGACGATGCCCTTGCGGCCCAGCTCGCGGGCCTTCATGGCCACCACGAGGCGGCTCTGCGGCTGCTTGCGCTTCTGCGCGGACCCCTTCGGGCGCTCCGGCTCGACCAGTGTCGTGTAGCGGCCGCGGTCCACGGCCACCACGAACCCTTCGACGGCGTCCTCGTGCGCAGGACGGATCCGGGTCCGCGGCCTCGAGCCTCTGCCCGGGCGGACCCGTACGTCGTCCTCGTCGTACTCCCGCTTCTTCAGCGGTCTGCTCCCATGCGCTCTCTCGCTCTCCCTCTGTGGGCATGCGGCAGTGGCCTCGTGCCGGTGGATCTCGCCATAGGGGCGGCTGACCCCCACGTGCCGCCCTTTTCCGACGTGCCCGGCGTTTTCATCGCGAAACCCGCCGCTGGAGGGCGGCGGACCCGGCTCATCGGACTTCCAGCATGCCGGCCCACATCTGGACGAACTCTGGGAGGGTCTTGGCCGTCGTCGCGATGTTCTCCACCTCCACGCCGGGCACCCTGAGGCCGATCACGGCTCCGGCCGTGGCCATGCGGTGGTCGTCGTAGCTGTGGAAGATGCCGCCGTGCAGCGGTCGGGGGCGGATGACCAGGCCGTCCTCGGTCTCCTCCGCGTCGCCGCCCAGGCGGTTGATCTCGGTGGCCAGCGCGGCCAGGCGGTCGGTCTCGTGGCCGCGCAGGTGGGCCACGCCCCTGATGCGGCTCGGCGTGGTCGCGAGCGCGGCGAGGGCGGCGATCGTCGGGGTCAGCTCGCCCACCTCGTGGAGGTCGGTGTCGAGGCCGGTGATCTCGCCTGTCGGCCGCCCCGTGACCACCAGGTCGGATCCGTCGGGGGAGCGGGTGACCTCGGCGCCCATCGCGCCGAGCAGGCCGCGCAGGGCGTCGCCCGGCTGCGTGGTGCGGGCCGGCCACGCGGGGATCGTGACCGTGCCGCCCGTGACCAGGGCGGCGGCCAGGAACGGGGCCGCGTTGGACAGATCGGGCTCCACCGTCATGTCCCTGGCCGCGATCGGGCCGGGCTCGACGCGCCACACGTCGCGCTCGCTGTCGTCCACCGTGACGCCCACCGCCCTGAGCATCTCCACGGTCATCTCGATGTGCGGCTGCGACGGCACGGGCGGGCCGACGTGGCGGATCGTGACGCCCTTCTCGAACCGCGCCGCCGTCAGCAGCAGCCCGGAGACGAACTGCGACGAGCCCGAGGCGTCCAGCGTGACTTCGCCGCCCGCCAGCGGTCCGCTGATCGTGAACGGGAGCGCGTCGTTGTCGACGCGCGCGCCCAGCGAACGCAGGGCGTCGAGAATGGGGCCCATCGGGCGCTTGCGGGCGTGGGGGTCGCCGTCGAAGGAGACCGGGCCGTCGGCCAGGGCGGCCATCGGCGGGACGAAACGCATGACCGTGCCCGCCAGCCCGGCGTCGATGCTCGCGCCGCCCCGGATCGGGCCCGGTGTCACCTGCCAGTCGACGCCGGCGACGCTCTCGTCGGTTGCCACCAGGGTGGCGCCCAGGGCACGCAGGGCCGAGACCATCAGGTCCGCGTCGCGGCTGCGCAGCGCCCTGCGCACGACGCCGGGGCCGTCGGCGAGCGCGGCCAGGACGAGCGCGCGGTTGGTCACCGACTTGGAGCCGGGCAGCGAGACGGTGGCGGTCACCGGAGCGGTCGCCGTGGGCGCGGGCCAGTGCGTAGCGGGCATGGTCAAAGACTACTGGGAGTGGCAGGGCGGGTTCACGGCCTGTGGACGGCGGCAGGGTTCCTCGCTCCCCCTGTGGACAAGAGGCGCGGGCGAAGGACGTACATGGCAGGGTGGGGTTATGTGCGGTAGATACGCCTCGGCGCGCAAGAAGCACGAGCTGCTCGAGGAGTTCCAGGTCGAGCAGGACGGCGACCCCGACAAGGAGCTCGGCGCCGACTACAACGTCGCGCCGACCAAGAACGTCTACGCCGTGCTCAGCCGCGTCCCCAAGGAGGCCGAGCGGGCGGTACGGCAGCTCAGGATCGTCAAGTGGGGGCTGGTGCCAGCCTGGGCCAAGGACCCCTCGATCGGGTCCCGGTTGATCAACGCCAGGATCGAGACGGTGGCCGAGAAGCCGTCGTTCCGGCAGGCGTTCGCCAAGCGCAGATGCCTGCTCCCGGCCGACGGCTACTTCGAGTGGATGCCCGTCGAAGGCGAAAAGAAGAAGAAGCAGCCGTACTTCATCCATCCGGAGGACGGCGGGGTGCTGGCCATGGCGGGCCTGTACGAGTTCTGGAAGGACCCGTCGCGTGCCGACGACGACCCGCTCAAGTGGCTGGTGACCTGCACCGTCATCACCACGGACGCGGAGGACGAGCTCGGCCGCATCCACGACAGGATGCCCATGATGATCGAGCGGGAGCGCTGGGAGGAGTGGCTCGACCCCAAACTCAACGACGTCGACCGGGCGACCCGGCTGCTGGTGCCCGCCGAACAGGGGCGGCTCACGGCGTATCCGGTCTCCACTGACGTCAACAACGTCAGAAACAACGGCCCCGACCTCATCAAACCGCTACCCGAGGAGGAGGAAACCGCCCTTTTCTAAAGGTGTAAGAAGCGCTGTAAGTGGGCATCCGGTGAGGAAAGCGATGCATCCGTTCACTCGATGTCACCGCCATAAATGCCCCCTAATTGCACCGGGCGGGACAACCGGGGAGTCCTAGCCGCGGGTTGCCGTGATTCACCCGGAGGTGCGGATTCGTGGACGTCACGACCGCTCGTGAGCGGCTGGAAGACATGCTCGCGGAACTGGACCGGTCGATCGGGGTCCTCCAGGGCGATCCCGTCGCCGTACGCGAGCATTCGGCGGCCGACGCAGGCTCGGACCTGACCGACGCCGACCGCGCGCAGGCCATGCTGGCCGTCGCCACGACGCAGCGCCGTGCCGTGATCGAGGCGATCAAGCGCCTGGAGGAAGGCGCGTACGGCCGGTGCGTCGACTGCGCCAAGCCGGTGCCGGAAGGGCGGCTGGAGGCGCGCCCGGAGGCCGCGCGCTGCGTGCAGTGCCAAGGCAAGCGGGAGCGGCGCCGCTGACGCCAGGGGCGCTCAGGCCGGGTGGGACGGGCTCTTGCGGCAGCTGGCCACGAGATGGATGCCGACCGTGTCGTCGTCGTCCGGATGGGCCTCGAGCTCCGTGCGTACCAGATAGTTGAGCGCACGCGCGTCGGACCCGAGGACGTGGTCCACCGTGGACGGCGACAGCACCGTGCGCGGCCGCATCCACTCAACCTCCAGCCCGGCGCCGACCAGCAGCTCGCGCAGCTGCCCGCTGCTGAAGCAGCGCGTGATGCTGCCGTCCGGCCACGGCACGAGCATGACCTCGCCGGTCTGCCGCAGGTGCTGCCACTGCTCCTGCTCGGCCAGGATCGCCATGCCCAGCACCAGCGAGTCGACGCACACCAGCGCCCGCCCGCCCGGCCGCAGCACCCTGGCCACGTCGTTCATCGCGGACTCCGCCATCAGCTCGATCGACAGCACGCGCTCCTCGGCGAGCACCGCGTCCACGCTCGCGTCGGGCAGGAACGCCAGATCGTCGGCGCGTACGTGACGGACCCGGTCGGCATCCCGCAACCGGGACTGCCCGTCGACGGTACGGCGGAAGTCGAGCACCTCGATCACCTTGTGCCCTGCCCTGGCCGCCTGGCCGGACCAGCGCCCCTGACCGCCGGAGAGATCGAGGATGACGGAGGGTTCGGCGGGGAGCCATCGGTTGAGTTGTTCGGCGGCGACGGCGCGGTAGAAGGTCCAGTACGGCCCGAGCGTCCCTGAGCCGTTCAGTTCCTCGGCCGGAATGGGCAGCACACGCGACTCCTGGGTTCCGGGTAAAGGGCTACCAGCCGGTACGTATGACGTTCCCCGCACCGGGTCCTTCGTACCTTCTATCTTGCGGGAACAGACAAGGGCGCGGGTGTGTTGCGACGAGCATGCTCGCTGTTGTTGATGGTCGCGACCGCTTCGGCAGTCGTCGGCTCGTTCCTCGCTCACTCCCGCCGAGCTCCTTCGCTCGCATGGTCGACCCCCTCCCCACTGACCGGCGCGTCATCGGCCAGCGGGTATCCTCCCCTGAGTACGGTGTTCCGCAACAGCCGGCCACCGGTGATCTTAGGGGGGTGGGTCCGGTGCCCGCGACAGGCGCGGAGACGCTGGAGCAGCGAAGCGAGCGATTCGAGCGCGACGTGATGCCGTATCTCGACCAGCTCTACTCCGCCGCGCTCCGGATGACCCGGAATCCCGCGGACGCGGAGGATCTGCTTCAGGAGACCTTCGCCAAGGCGTTCGCGTCGTTCCACCAGTTCCAGGAGGGCACCAACCTCAAGGCGTGGCTCTACCGGATCCTGACCAACACGTTCATCAACAGCTACCGCAAGAAGCAGCGTGAGCCGAAGCAGTCCGGCACCGAGGAGATCGAGGACTGGCAGCTCGCGCGGGCGGAGTCCCACACCTCGGGCGGTCTGAAGTCGGCCGAGGTCGAGGCGCTCGAGCACCTGCCCGACGGCGACATCAAGCAGGCGCTCGCGGCCCTGCCGGAGGAGTTCAGGATCGCGGTCTACCTGGCCGACGTCGAAGGCTTCCCCTACAAGGAGATCGCCGACATCATGGGCACTCCGATCGGCACTGTGATGTCGAGGCTGCACAGGGGACGCAGGCAGCTCCGGGGCCTCCTTGAGGACTATGCTCGCGAGCGTGGCCTGGTCCCGGCGGAGGGATCGAAATGAGCTGTGGCAACCCGCATGACACCGACTGTCGCGAGGTGCTCGACAAGGTCTACGCCTATCTCGACGGCGAGCTGACCGAGACCGACATCGTGGATATCCGCGTGCATCTCGACGAGTGCGGCCCATGCCTGAAGGAATACGACCTGGACAAGGCGGTCAAGGCGCTCGTGCACAAGCACTGCGGCTGCGACCCTGTCCCCGCTGACCTGCGTTCCAAGGTGCTGGCGCGCATCGCGCAGGTCAGGTCGGAGCTGTCCGACTAAGATGCACACCATGCGTGTGCTGGTCACCGGGGGCGCCGGGTTCATCGGGTCCAATCTCGTCGATCGTCTGCTCGCCGAAGGCCATGACGTCGACGTGGTCGACGACCTGTCGTCCGGGTGCAGGGACAACCTGGCCGAGGCGGCCGAGAGCGATCGCTTCAGGCTGCACGTCCTCGACGTGCTCGATCCCGCGCTGCCCGGCCTCGTGGCCGGGCTGCAGCCGGAGGTCGTCTGCCACCTGGCCGCGCAGATCAGCGTGCGCAAGAGCGTGGCCGACCCGAGGCGCGACGCCAGGGTCAACGTCGAGGGCACCGCCGCCGTGCTGGCCGCGGCCCACGAGGGACGCGCGCGCAAGGTGGTGTTCGCCTCCTCCGTGGCCGTCTACGGCAGGCCTGCCACGATCCCCGTGCCCGGCGACGCGGCCACCGACCCGCGCTCGCCGTACGCCGCGTCGAAGCTCAGCGGCGAGACCTACCTCGCCGCCTTCCGCGCCCTCTACGGCATCGAATACACCGCGCTGGTGCTCTCCAACGTCTACGGCCCGCGCCAGTCGCCCGAAGGCGAGGCGGGCGTGGTCGCGATCTTCACCGACGCGCTGCTCGGCGGCACGCCCACGGTCGTCCACGGCGACGGCGACCAGACGCGCGACTACGTCTACGTCGACGACGTGGTCGACGGGTTCGTCGCGGCGTGCGGCCAGCGGGGCGACGGCCGCAGGTTCAACCTCGGCACCGGCATCCAGACCACCGACCGGCGGCTCCACTCGCTGATCGCTGACGCGGCGGGCGCGCACGACCATCCGGGGTTCGCGCCGCCGCGCCCGGGCGATCTGCCCGCCATGGCGGTCGATCCGGTGCCCGCCCACGAGGGGCTCGGCTGGCAGCCGCGTACGGACCTGCCGACCGGTGTGAAGAAAACGGTCGAATGGGCGAGAAATCGTCGCCAGAAGTAGTTGCTTGATTACGCTTTGCTTGCGATTTCCGACTCTGCCCATGCGGTGACGTCCTCTTCTGTAGCGTGAACTCCAGAAGTCGACGTGGAGGCATGTGGATGATGAAGGTTATGGTCGCCCGGCTGCTCACGGCCATCCTGTTGATCACCCCGGTGATCATGCTGATCGGGGAGGCGCTCCCTCCCGGGGTGTCCTGGACCTGATCTCCGTAGGGGGCCGCAATGCGTGATCTGCCGTGGCCTGCAAGGGTCTATCTGGTCGCCGTGATCGGGGCGGCGGCCGCTCTCATGGCGCGCAGTGTGATCGTCTCCGGCACCCTCGTGGCGCCGGAGGACCTGGACGTCCTGCTGGTGCTCGCCCTGCTGTTCCTGGTGTGCGAGTCGATGCCGACGCTGCTCAACGTTGAGCAGTTCGCGGTGTCGGTCAGCTTCTCCGCCGCGCTGGCGGCGGTGGTGCTGATCGGGCCGGAGGGCGCCGCGCTGGTCGGGCTGACCGCGGTGCTGAGCGTGCGTCCCGGGCTGCCGCTGATCAAGCGGCTGTTCAACGGCGCGCAGTTCGCCATCTGCGGCTACGCGGCCGGGCGGGTCTACGAGGGCCTCGGCGGGCAGGTCGGCGTGCCCCAGGTCAACGCGTTCGACGATCTCATCGGCCCCTACGCCGCGGCCACCGCCGTGTTCGTGCCGCTCAACATCGCGCTCACGCTGATCATAGTCGGGCTGGCCACGCGGGTGCGGGCCACCGAGGTGCCGATGCGCGGCATGGCCCAGTTCCTGCTGTCGTACCTGGGCTACGGCACGTTCGGGCTGCTGGTGGCCGGGCTCTGGGCCACCGTGCAGTCGATCTCGGCGGTGCTGGTGCTGCTGCCGCTGTTCGTGGCGCGATGGGCGTTCGGTCAGTATCACGCGCAGCAGCGCTCGTACGACGCCACCATCGCCGCGCTCTGCCAGGCCGTGGAGACCAAGGACTACTACACCCGAGGCCACTGCACGCGGGTATCGCTCGCCTCGTCCATGATCGCTCAGGAGATCGGCATGGGCCCCGAGAGGGTGCGGGCCATCCGCTACGCGGGCATGCTGCACGACGTGGGCAAGCTCGGGGTGCCGACCAAGGTGCTGCAGAAGGACGGCCCGCTCACCGAGGAGGAGTTCGCCGCGATCCAGCTCCACCCCATGCGGGGCCTGGAGATCGTCCGCGGCATCGGCTTCCTCGACGAGGCGTACGCCGGGATCATGCACCACCACGAGCGCCACGACGGCACCGGCTACCCGATGGGCCTGGCCGGTGACGAGATCCCCGAGTTTGCCAAGGTCATCGCGGTGGCCGACGCGTTCGACTCGATGACCTCCGACCGCTCCTACCGCGGCGCCAGGCCCGTCGCGGAGGCGCTCGACGAGCTGCGCAAGACCGCCGGCACCCACTTCGACCCGGTCATGGTCACGGCCTTCATCCGCGCGCTCGACCGGGAGCCGTGGCAGCCGCCGCGCAAGGTGGAGGCGCCGCCGCCGGACGAGACCCCGATCAAGGACCACGACGACCCGACCATGCCCATCCAGGTCGTGACCGGGCAATGATCACCACGGAGCGCCGTCCGAGGCGCGCAGAGCGCTCGCTCAACACGGTCCTGCGCCGGCTCGACTCCGGCCAGTTGCTGCTCATCTGCGCGGCGGGGCTGGTCGCGGTCGCGGGCGTCGCCCACACCGCCGCCGTCGGGCTCGACCGCCCGGAGATCGCGGTCGGGTTCGGCGCGCTGATCGCGGTCGGCGAGCTGGCCAGGCTCACCATGCCGGGCAACAGGGAGGTCGCGCCCATCGGCGCCGCCGCCGCCCTGGGCTACACGCTGCTGCTCGACCTCAGCCAGCACCCGCTCCGCCACTCGGCGCTGCAGGTCGTGGCCGTGATCGCGGTCGGGATGCTGGCCGGCGCGCTCCCGCACCTGGCGGTCGGCCGTCCGCCCCGGCTGGACGCGATGGCGCGGCGGCTGCTCACCGGCGCGCTGCTGGCCTTCGCGTTCCGCCCGCTGGCCGACCCGCTCTACGCGCTGACGAAGCCGCCGACCAGCACCTGGTGGCCCGCGCTCGTGGTGATGGTGACGCTCATCGCGATCTCTCTCATGATCGACGTGCTGATCGCCGCGCTGCTCCGGGCCGAGCAACTGCGCACGGCGTTCAGGGTGGCCGTACGCGACGAGATCAACATGGCCTTCCCGCTGGGCGCGGCCGTGGCCTCGTCGGGCGTGCTGCTCGCACTGGCCACGCACAGCATGGACCTGGTCGCGCTGCTGGTGTTCGCCGCGCCGCTGCTGGTCACGCAGGTGGCCTTCAGGAAGTACGCCGGGATCCGCGCGACCTACCTGCAGACCGTACGCGCCCTGTCGCGGGTCACCGAGGTCGGCGGCTACGTCGAGCCCGGCCATTCGCGCCGGGTGAGCCGCCTGGCCGTGGCGATCGGCAGAGAGCTGGGCATGGCCGAGCCCGAGCTGCTCGAGCTGGAGTACGCCTCGCTGATGCACGACATCGGCCAGCTCTCGCTGCGCGACCCCATACCCGGTGGCGCCACAGTGCTGACCGAGCCCGAGCAGGCGCGGCGCATCGCCGAGCTGGGCGCCGAGGTGATCAGGCAGACCGGCGTGCTCGACCGGGTGGCCGACGTGGTGAAGCGGCAGTGCGACCCGATCGCCGACGACCCGCCGCTGTCGAGCCGCATCATCAAGGTCGCCAACGCCTACGACGACCTCGTGGGGCCCTCGACCGACCGCGACCGCGCCGGGGCCGCGCTGGAGCGCATCCGGCTGTCGTCCGGCAATGCGTACGATCCCTCGGCGATCGAGGCGCTCACGCGCGTGATCGACCGCGGGCGTGTCTAGCCCGAACAACCGCTGTCCCGTTTCGGGCCCCTCACAATTGTGGAGTTCCTACAGATCGCGCTCTTCGGATCGGTGGTTTAGGGGGAAAGGGGCCGGATCGGTTGCGGCCATAGGCTGGTCGGCGTGCTTACTGAGACGCTCGGACCCGTTCTGATCGCCAACCGAGGGGAGATCGCGCGGCGGATCATCCGCACGGTCAAGCGGCTGGGGCTGCGCGCCATCGCCGTGCACTCCGAGGCCGACGGCGACCTGCCGTTCGTGCGCGAGGCCGACGAGGCCGTGCTGATCGGCCCGGCCAATCCCGCGCAGAGCTACCTCGACGCCGCCAAGGTGCTGGAGGCGGCCCGCGCGACCGGCGCCAAGGCGATTCACCCGGGTTACGGGTTCCTTGCGGAGAACGCCGCGTTCGCCAGGGCCGTGATCGACGCCGGGCTGGTGTGGATCGGGCCCGCGCCCGAGGCCATCGACAAGATGGGCGACAAGATCAACGCCAGGAACCTCATGGAGATCGCCGGCGTGCCGGTCGCCGCGGGCACCCGCGAGCCGGTCGCCGATCTGTCGCAGGCGCTCAAGGCCGCCGAGTCCATCGGCTACCCGGTCATGGTCAAGACCGCGGGCGGCGGTGGCGGCATCGGCATGAGCGTGGCCCACGACGACGAGGGCCTGGCCAAGGCGTTCGAGCAGGCCGCCAGGGCGGCGGCCAGGTTCGCGGGCGACGCGCTCGACGGGCCCGCCGTGCTGATCGAGCGCTACATCGAGCGGGCCCGCCACGTCGAGGTGCAGATCCTCGGCCTGCCCGACGGCCGCGTCGTGGCGCTGGGCGAGCGCGACTGCTCGGTGCAGCGCCGCCACCAGAAGGTCGTCGAGGAGTCGCCGTCCCCGGGCATCACCCCGGAGCTGCGCGAGCGCATGCTCGCCGCCGCAGCGCGGTCCGGCGAGGCCGTCGGCTATCTCGGCGCGGGCACGGTCGAGTGCCTGGTCGACGCCGACAAGCAGGACTTCGTGTTCCTGGAGATGAACACCAGGCTGCAGGTCGAGCACCCGGTCACCGAGCTCGTCACCGGGCTCGACCTGGTCGAGCTGCAACTGCGCGTCGCCGCGGGGGAGAGCCCCGAGGTGCGGCCCGTGACCACCGGGCACGCGATCGAGTTCAGGGTCTACGCGGAGGATCCCAAGCGGTTCTTCCCCGGCCCCGGCACGATCACGGAGTGGGTGGAGCCGGACGGCGAGGGCGTACGCGTGGACTCGGGCTACACCGCGGGCAACACGGTCACCCCGTTCTACGACCCTCTGATGGCCAAGCTCTGCGTCTACGGCGAGACCCGCGCCGACGCGCTGGAGCGGGGGCGCAAGGCGGTGGACGCGTTCGTCGTCGAGGGCCCCAAGAACAACCTGCCGTTCTGTGCGGAGCTGCTGGACAACGCGGAGTTCGTCACCGGCGACTACGACACGGGCCTGGTTGCGCGGATGCGGGGCCTAAGGTGAACACAGTGATGAAAGAGGGGAGTTGCGGTGGCTGAGGTACGCGCTGAGATGGTGGCGAACGTCTGGAAGGTCGTCGCCAGTGAGGGTGACACCGTCTCGGAGGGCGACACGCTCGTCATCCTTGAGTCGATGAAGATGGAGATCCCCGTGCTCACCGAGGACGACGGCGTGGTGGCCCAGATCAAGGTGGCCGAGGGCGACGTCATCCAGGAGGGCGACCTGATCGCCGTCATCGAGTAGCGCGCTTCATGAATCGGGCGCGATCGACGACGATGCGCTCGATCGTGCCCTTGCCCACGATGGCGTGCCGGTCGTGGGCTTCGAAGGCGAAGACCAGGCGCCGGCCGTCGACCTCGGTGAGCTCGACACCGATCTGCACGTGCGTCCCCAGCGGGCTGGCGGCCAGGTGCTCGAGCTCGACCCGGGTGCCGACCGACGTCTCGCCGGGTGCGAGGTGCTGCTCGACGGCCCGTACGGTCGCCGCCTCGGCCAGCGCGAGCAGCCGGGGCGTGGCCAGGACGGGCACGTCACCGCTGCCGATCTTCTTGGCGGTGTCCTCCATCTCCACCATGATGAGCAGCTGGGAGCGGAGGCCGGGAGCGAGCGTCATGGGCTCAGCCTAAGGCGGCCGTACCGGCTAACGGGTCCGCTGACTTCCGGGAAACGCGGACAAGTGCCGCCATAAGGCCCCAGGATAGGGTTTGTACGGCTTAAGAACACTTGAGTGGCATGTGGGACAGCTGAGTCGTACACTCTCTGAGTTCCGTGACCACTGTGTGACCTGAACGCGACGAAAGTTCGCTTTGTTGGAGAGCCGCGGGGTGCGAGAGGTTACAGGTGTAGGGGGGTAACGGGGGAGTCATGGTGGCCCAAGGGACGACGCTGGCGGGGCGATATCGGCTGGATACCCGCATCGGCGCCGGTGGCATGGGCGAGGTGTGGCGGGGCGAGGACGTCGTCCTCGCGCGCACCGTCGCTGTCAAGGTGCTGCTTCCCGGCCGTACGCAGGACCCCGGCTTCGTCGCTCGCTTTCAGGGGGAAGCGCGGGCGATGGCCACGATCAACCACGCCGGAGTCGTCGACGTCTACGACTACGGCGTCAGCGGCGACACCGTCTACCTGGTGATGAAGTTCGTCGACGGCGAGCCGCTCGACCGGCTGCTGGCCAGGCTGGGCCGGATCCCGCCGCAGGCGGCCATGGAGCTGATCGCGCAGGCGGCGTCGGCGTTGCAGGCCGTCCATGACCAGGGGATCGTGCACCGCGACGTCAAGCCGGGCAACCTGCTGGTGCAGCGCGACGGCACGCTGGTGCTGACCGACTTCGGCATCGCCCGCTCCGACCTGGCCAACCGGCTCACCGATGCCGGCATGGTGCTCGGCACCGCCGCCTACTGTGCTCCGGAGCAGGCCGAGGGCGCCCCTGTCACGCCCGCGGTCGACATTTACGCGCTCGGTGTGGTCGCGTACGAGTGCCTGGTGGGGCAGCGGCCGTTCGACGGCGACAGCGCGGTCACGATCGCGCTCAAGCACATCCGCGAGGCGCCGCCCCCGCTGCCCGCCGAGATCCCTCCGGCGGTTCGCACGCTGGTCGAGGTCGCCCTGTCCAAGGACCCGGCCAGGCGCTACCCGACGGCCAGGGCGATGAGCGAGGCGGCCAAGGCCATCGCGAGCGGGCAGACACCCGCGGCCCCCGAACCTGTCCTCACCACCGGGGCCGCGATGGCGGCGCCGGTGGAGGCGTACCAGACGGGGGCGCATCAGGCACGTCCCCAGGACGAGACCACGACGGTGGCCGACCGGCGCGGGGGCAGCCGCCGGGCGGCCAAGGCCCCGCGCAGGACCGGGCTGATCGCGGGCATCGCCGCCGCGGTGGTGCTCGGCGCGGGCGCCACGGCGATCGCGCTGACCGGCATCACCAATCCCGCGCCGTCGACGAACACCGCCTCCCCGGCGTCCGACGACTCGACGAACATCGCCAAACCGTCGACCAAGCCGCCCAGGCGAACCAAGACAGCGACGGCCGAGCCGACGACGCCGGATCCCAAGCCCACCACCTCCAGGCCGACAGTGCGGGTCACGGAGAAGGCAGAGGAGCCGAAGGAGACGCCCAGCACCACGCCGCCCGCCACCAAGACTCCGACCAAGACCCCGAAGTCAAGCAGCAGTCCCTCGCCGAGCGTCAAGCAGGTCGTCATGCCGCCGGTGGTCGGGAAGGGCTTCCTGCAGGGGCAGGAGATGGTCCTGGCCGCAGGCTTCGAGAACGTGATCCCGGATGACAGGACCTCGACCTCGAACGGCATGCGCTGCGGCAGGATCACGCAGACCGTGCCGAACGCGGGGACGGCGTGGCCGGTGACCAAGGAGGTCAAACTGGTGGTCGTGGACGGCGTCTGCCCGGAGGACACCAGCCCGACCCCCAGCCCCACCGGCACACCGAAGTAGGAGCGTCACACCCCCGTCGTGTTGCGGGGGTAGGCGATCTGCGGGTCGGTCGCGATGTTCACCATGTACGGGATGCCCGAGTCGAACGCCCTGCGCAGCGCCGGCCCGATCTCCGACGGCTTGGTGACCAGCTCGCCGCCTCCGCCCAGCGCGGTCACGACCTGGTCGTAACGGCACTGCGGCTGGAGCTCGGCGGCCACGTCGTAGCCGTACAGGAGCTGCATGGGGTGCTTCTCCAGGCCCCACATGCCGTTGTTGCCGCAGATCATGACGACGGGCAGCCTGTGGCGTACGAGGGTGTCGACGTCCATGAGCGAGAAGCCGGCGGCGCCGTCGCCCAGCAGCAGCACCACCTGCGAGGACGGCCTGGCCACGCGGGCGGCGATGGAGTAGCCGAGCCCGGTGCCGAGGCAGCCGTACGGGCCCGGGTCGAGCCAGTTGCCCGGCTGCTTCGGCTCGACGTACTTGCCCGCGTAGGAGACGAAGTCGCCGCCGTCGCCGATCACCACCGCGTCGTCGGCCAGGACCTTGCCCAGCTCGCCGTACACGCGCATGGGGTGGATCGGGTCGGAGTCGGAGGCCAGCAGCTCGGCGTCGCCCGCGACGGCCGCAGCCGCCGCGTCGCCCAGCTTCGACACCCAGGAGGCGTACGCGTCGGGCTTGACCCCCGCGTCGCCGCACGCGGTGCCGAGGCTCCAGAGGACCACTGAGAGGTCACCCGCGGCGGACGCGGCGGGCGTCATGTGGGTGGCCAGCTGCGAGGGCGCGTCGGCGATGTGCACGACGCGGGCCAGTGGGGCGCCGTCCTTGCCGCCGAACCAGCCGTAGCCCAGGCGGAAGTCGAGCGGGGTGCCGACCACGATGACCAGGTCGGCCTGCGCGAAGGCGAGGCCGCGGGCCCGCGTGACGAGCAGCTCGTGGCCCGCGGGCAGGATGCCGCGGCCCTGGCCGTTGGGGATGACCGGCAGCCGCCACGTCTCGGCGAAGTCGCGCGCGGCCTCTTCGGCCCGGTCCATCCACACGTCGGAGCCGTACACCAGCACGGGCCGCTCGGCCTCGGCCAGCAGGCGCGCGATGGCGGCCAGGTCGTCGGGGTCGGGCTCGAGCGGTGAGGGCGTCTGCGTCCGCACCTCGTGCGGCAGGGACGGCGCGAACAGGTGGTCCATGTAGAAGTCGAGGAAGACCGGGCCGCGGTGGGGCGCGACCGCCGTGCGGAAGGCCAGCTCGACGTCCTGGCCGACGGACTCGGCGTCGGTCGCCGTGAACGCCAGTTTGGTGATCGGCTTGAGCAGCGGCGGGTGGTCCATCTCCTGGAGCGCGCCGCTGCCCCAGCGCGACTGGGGCGCCCGGCCGCCCATGACCACGACGGGGGAGCCGTTGAAGTGGGCGGTCGCGACGCCGCTGACGCCGTTGGTGATGCCAGGACCCGCGGTCAGCACGGCCATCCCCGGCCTCCTGGTCAGCCTGGCCGTCGCCTCGGCGGCGAAGACCGCGCTCTGCTCATGGCGTACGTCGAGGATGCGCATGTCCTCGTGCACCGCGCCGTCGTAGAGCGGGAAGACGTGACCTCCGGAGAGGGTGAACATGGTCTCGACGCCATAGGCCTTGGACACGGCGACGGCGGCGTCACCGGCGTGCTTCGCAGACTCCATGCCCGGAACTTACCTTCCAGCCGGCGGAGTAAACAGATCTTAAGGATCTTCATCGGCAGCAGACGGACACGATGCCGCTCGGCGCTCTCGCCACGATCTTCCGCGACGACCCGGCGCTCCGCTCGACGTCCACGTCGGTGTCGACGCCGTCAGCCGTCACCTGGTAGGTGGCCGGGGGCACGGTGACGTCGACGTTGCCCGCCGTTCTGACGACTGCGTTGACGGCCGTGGGCGCGTTGACGAACAACAGGTTCACCTCCCCCGCGCCGACCTCCACGTCGGCCCGGTCACTGTCGATCCTGTTGGCGCGCACGTTGCCCGTGCCCGTCCTCGCCCAGAGGGAGCCGGAGATGCCGTCGACCCGGACGCTGCCGGACACGGAGCTGAGCCGCAGGTTGCCGAAGACCTCGTTGACGACGAGCTCGCCGGTGGTCGTACTGGCCTCGATGTCGGTCTCCGGCGGCACGAACACCACGTAGTCGGCCTGGCAGACGGCGCCGCCCGGGTCGTCGGAACAGGCCGCGTCGAGTCGGAGGGTGCCGGAGCGGGCGTCCCAGTTCTCGGTGGCGGCCGGCCGGTCACTCGACCACCGCAGCGACCTTTCGATCAGCAATGTGCCGGCCATGCCGGGCAGGACCATCAGACTCACCTGGCGGCCCTTGCCCACCTTGATCCGCACGTTCTTGGCCTTGAGGGTGATGGACTTCTGCGAGGTCTCCGTCGGCATCCTGGCCCTGGCGAACCCGCGCCAGAGCAGCATGCTGGAGATCAGCAGCGCGATGGCGGTCGCCACGGCGCCCGCCGTCAGCCAGGCCGCTCTCACGGCAGGCTCCGGATCTTGAGGAACTGCAGCACGGCCAGCACGCGCCGGTGGTCGCCCTCGGCGGGCGAGAGGTCGAGCTTGGTGAAGATGTTGCCGATGTGCTTGCCCACCGCCCCCTCGCTGAGCACCAGGGCCTGGCCGATGCCGGCGTTGGAGCGGCCCTCCGCCATCAGCTTGAGCACCTCGTGCTCCCTGGGCGTCAGCCGTTCGAGCGGGTCGCTGTTGCCGCGCAGCAGGAGCTGGGCCACCACCTCCGGATCGAGCGCGGTGCCGCCCGCGGCCACCCTGCGCAGGGCGTCGATGAACTCCGACACATCCGCGATCCGGTCCTTGAGCAGGTAACCGACTCCGCCCGTCGCGGCGGAGGCGAGGAGCTGGGCGGCGTAGCGCTCCTCGACGTACTGCGAGAGCACCAGGACCGCCAGCCCCGGCTGCTGGCGGCGCAGCACGAGTGCGGCCCGCAGGCCCTCGTCGGTGTGCGTGGGCGGCATCCGGACGTCCGTGATGACCAGCTCGGGCTTGTGCTCCTCCGCCGCCCGCAGCAGCCCCTCGGCCTCGTCCACGGCCGCCACCACCTGCATGCCCGAGGCGTCCAGGAGCCGGATCAGCCCTTCGCGCAGCAGCACGGAGTCCTCGGCCAGCACTACTCGCACGGCAGCTCCACCTCGATCGTCGTCGGGCCGCCCAGCGGGCTGGACAGCCGGAGCGTCCCGTCCACCGAGTGGATCCGCTGGGCCAGGCCGCGCAGGCCCGTGCCGCCGTCCAGCCGGGCGCCGCCGCAGCCGTCGTCGTAGACGAGCAGGTGCAGGCGGTCGCCCACGCGCCGCACGCTCAGCTCGGCCTTGGTGGCCGCGGCGTGCTTGGCGATGTTGGTCAGTGCTTCGGACACGATGAAGAACGCCACCGCCTCGATAGTCGGACTGGTACGCCGTTCGATGTCGACGTGGAGTTTCACGGGGAACGGGGCGCGGGCGGCCACCCCGGACAGCGCCGCGTCCAGGCCCTGGTCGTTCAGCACGGCCGGATGCAGGCCGCGGACGAAGTCACGCAGCTCCTTGAGCGCCTGCTTGGCCTCCTCGTGGGCCTGCGCGATGGCCTCGCGGGCGGGCTCGGGCAGGTCGGTGAGGGTGGCCCTGGCCAGGCCGAGGTTCATGGCGAGGGAGACGAGCCGCTGCTGGGCGCCGTCGTGCAGGTCACGTTCGATCCTGCGCCGCTCGGCGTCCGCGGCGTCGATCACGCCCGCCCGGCTCTCGGTCAGAGTCTCGATCCGCTGGCCCAGCTCGGAACGGCTCGGGCCGAGCAGCGTACGCGCCACCGACAGGTCCAGCGCCGCCATGCCGCGCGCCAGCACCGGCGCGAGCAGCAGCAGCGCGAGCCCGACCGCCACGTACAGCGCGATGACCCTGCCGTCTCTGAGATTGAACTCCTCGAACTCCAGCGGCGGCTTCTGCAGCTCCCGCGGCAGGAAGGACAGCAGCCCCACGATCGCCCCTCCCCACGCCAGCGCCACCAGGACCGCCGCCGCGAAGCCCACGAACGGCGACAGCAGGTGGTAGCCGATCTGCCGCCACGTGGCCGGGCTGCGCCAGCTGCTCGGCGAGCGCACGGGCGGGATGCGCGAGTCGAGGAACGCCTCGAACCTGGACCGCTGCACCCTGGTGAACCACGGCACGCTCCGCATCAGCAGGGGCGGCCACACGGCCATCACGAGCGTCAGCCCGCCGAGCAGCACGGCGACCGGCAGGCCGATCATCACGTGGGCCGTGTCCAGCCAGGCACGCGCCGACCACGGGCGGGGGACTTTCATGGGCTCAACGGTATTGAGCGGTGGGTGGGACGCGAAATAGGCCTGGTGTGCTGATGAAGGGTGGGGTTTTCCCCACCCTCTCATGGCGAACAAATCCGCTTTTCACCGCATCTCATCGATCGACAGACACGAACCGGGGGAGGTTCACGATGTTCATCCAGACGGGGGTCGCCGTCGCGCTGGCGGCGACGATGATGTCCAGCGGGCTGCCTGACGGCATGCTGTTCATGGAGTCGCACCCGCCGCCCAAGCAGGGGTGGGACACCTTCGAGGTGACCGACTCGAAGGCGCTGCCGCTCCAGCTCAACCCCTGCTTCTACCGCCACCGCCGCGACGGAGGGCGGCTGGAGACGCGGGCGGCGCTCCACTCGAGCGAAGCCGAGAAGAACTACGAGCAGTTGGTGGTCTACAAGGACGTCCGGTACGCCGAGCGCGCGATGCGCCTGCTCCGCGCCGACCTCAGGAGGTGCGCCGACGTCGGCAAGGGCGCGCGCCGCTACCGCTACTTCAGCAAGCCGCTCGGCGTGGGGGACGACGGGCTGCGCGCGGGGGGGCCGCTTCTACGAGGGCGGCGAGCAGGCGGTGGCGGTACGGCGCGGGGCCGCCGTCTACATCGTCGGCGAGACGGCCTGGCCCTCGAAGAGCCTGCCCATCGCCCGGTTCCGCGGCCTGATCGACCAGGCGCAGCGCATGACCGTCAAGATCTGCGAACTGCCTGAGGCGGCCTGCTAGCGGTCAGAGGGCCGGCCGGAAGCCGGCGGCGTCGAACGTGCCGCCCAGCGTGGCGGCCAGCCCCTTACGCGCCACCTCGGGCAGCACGCCATTTAGCGCCCGATGACCACCCTGGCAGGCTCCAGCCTGCGATGGGACGGCGCCTCCAGGGTGAGCGCGGTGTGGTTGACCGTGCCTCGCCCAATCCTGGCCACGACGAGCACCTGCGCGCTTAGGGCCACGAGATCGGCGATGCCCCCCCGTCCTCATCCGCACCGCTCGAGGAGTCATGCCCACTTCGTGTCCAGACTTGCCCAGAGATTGCCCCCAAGCCAACCGCGCAACGTTCCAAACCGAACCCGTCAAATCTGCAACATGCCGGGGCTGTGCCGGGTAAGGCCGATGACCTGCGTGGATGACGTTTATCGGCAGGCGCAGTATTCCTATCCGTTTCCATAATCGATTATCCGCCACCGGTCGGCAGGGGAGTTTCTGCCGACCAGGACGTCGTAACGGCGTTCTCCGGCCGACTCTGGTCCCGCTTCTTCCATCTCGACCGTGTATCGAGTGGGAACGGAGAACACCTGCCGGGCGTAGGGAGAAGTGTCAGCACGGGGTTCGCCCACCCAGGTCAGACCAAGACGGCGGTAGGAGCAGCCGATGCCGTCGCCGCCATGCCTCGCCAGGAAGGAGGGTGCGGCCAGCGCGCGCACGGTGTCGTCGTCCCTGGCCGCCACGGCGTTGAGATATGCCACGACCACCTGTTTCGGACCGGCGTCCAGGGGCGGAACGGCGACAGAGGAACGCTTTTCAGGAAAGAGCTTGCACCGCTCGACCTGTAACGTCGGCAGCATCTCAAACGAGACCGCGACAGTCGCGACTGCCAGAACGACGGCGATCGGTATCCAGATGAATCGCGTCGTTCTGGCAGTCACGGCGAAGTCCTATCAGCGGTTAATGCGGACGGCGTAAACTTTACCGTTCGGGTAGTAGCCCCGCCACCAAGGGCGGCCTTGCTCGAATGAGCGATAGGCGTGGTCACCGCTGTGCTGGGCGTAGAAGACACGACCCTTCGAGTCGATGTTGCTCACGATCGAAAGGTGCCCGTAAGGTGAGTTCGCCTGGCCGGTTCCCCATAGCAGGATGTCTCCTTGCCTGAGGTCCTTCCACGAAGGCACCCACGAAGCGCGCTTCTTGTTAACCATCCAGTAGCGGAACCAGTTGTTCACCGCCGACCACGAATAGGAGGTTCGGAGATTTATGGGTTCCAGGCCTCCGTTCTGCCACCAATAATTGTTGTTCCCTCGCGTGAGGAGAGATGGGAACGGGTGGAAGTCCTTCGGTGCTCCACCGCCCTGGTTGATCGCCCGGGAAACGAAATTTGTGCAATCGTTGTCCGAGAAACGTTCGACCTTGCTCTGAGCGTTGGCGACGGCCCAAAGCTTGATGCCCTTGTGGTTAATGCCAGCCAGATTGGCCTTGGTCGGCTCCTCTTCCGAGGGAGTGGGAGCGCCGGCGCTGTAGTCGGAGAACCCCGCCTCGTCGACAGGCAGGGGCTTCGCCTCGGCCGGAGGCTCGATCG
Source organism: Nonomuraea helvata (assembly GCF_039535785.1). NCBI lineage: Bacteria > Bacillati > Actinomycetota > Actinomycetes > Streptosporangiales > Streptosporangiaceae > Nonomuraea > Nonomuraea helvata. Next base: position 1,367,668 of record NZ_BAAAXV010000005.1, on the reverse strand, counting down.
GCGGGCTGCCGGCTGGCTCAGCGGTGAGTTCGCCTACGGGCACGCCCGGGTCGGCAGCGTCCGCGTCCATGGACTGGATGAGCTGCGGCTGGCTGCCGTTGGGGCGGAAGAGATAATCGCGGCGCTCGACGGCCGAGTCGGTCGTGGTCTGGACAGGGGTGTTCCCGGTCGCATCGGCGAACACTGTTTGGACTGTCACCGTGCTGTGCACTGTCACGGCTCCGGTGCCGTCTGCGGCGACCACCGAGTCGGCGAGCGTCACTGTTGAACTCTGCTGACTGAACTTTCTGGCCGCTGCCTGCTTCGCCCACTTGCTGAAGCCCGGCCCGCTCGTGTACGCGGCGGCCCGCAGCAGCGCAGCCTGGGACTTGGTGCTCAGTGCCTGGTCGACTGTGCCGCTCTTGGCCTCGGCAAGCTCGTTGTCCGTCTGGGCGAACTGCCTGACGGCGTCCAAGTACTGCTGGGCGCCGCCTGGCACAGCCTGGGGTATGGCCGTGCTGCTGAGGGCCCATGGACCCGCGCCACGGGAGTTGAGGGCCCGGACCTGGAATCGATAGCCCGCGCCGTTAGTCAGGCCGGTGATGACGGCCTCGGTCTCCGTGACGGTGACCTGCTTGACGACCCGGCTGCCGGTGTCAAGTGCCTGCACATCGTAGCTGTCGACTCCGCTGAGCGTACCCGGATCGCTGGGCGCGAGCCATGTCACCAGCGCTCCGGTATCTCCCGCCCTGACCTTCGGCGTGGAGACAGCACCGGGAGCGCTCGGAGGCAGATATTCGATGACAAGGGAGGTCGGGACGACCGCTCCAGCACCGCCGAACGAGATCATCGGAACCTGGCCGCCGGAGCCGCGGACCACGACTCCATAATTGGTGCTCGGCTGTTGGAGCCAGGCGGTGACCAGGGTGGTCAGATCGATGGTGGGTTGTGAAGCCGAGGCGGGGGAACTGGATTCCGGGTTCAGCGCCTGGCTGAGGCTGACTCCCGTGGCGGCGTCGCCGACGGCCGCGCTGGGGGCGTATGCCACGGCCACGGCGCTCGTGGGGCAGGTCCCCCCTACGCAGGCGGCGGTGCCGAGGTTCAGTACCGCCCGGGTGACTCGAGCGCCCTCGGGAACCGAGCCGAGGTCGGGTCTGATCAGGGAGAGCCTTTCCTCTGAGCCGCTGCCACCTGCCTCGATCGCCTGGCTGGCCGTCAGCGGGCAGGGGCTTCCCGAGCAGGCATCGGGTGCCGTCCGAGCGGACTTCACCACGATGGACGACCTGTCCACGGTAACCGTGGCCGAGCCGGTGGGCGGAGGAGGTGGGCTCGCGGGAACGGTGAACGTGTTGGCCGGACTCTTGTCAGTGCACGCATCCTGGACACATGACTGGAGCCGCCAGGTGTAGGACTTGCCGGCTTGGACCAGGCCGTCGGGCAGTCGCAGGGCGATACGTTGACCTCCCTGGACGGTACCCTCGCCCACGGGGCTTGGTCCGACCGGAGCACCCGCGCTGTCATAGAGGTAGAACCTGCCGGTGACCGCTCCTCTGGACGGTCGCGACAGCAGGCCGTACAGGACAGGGTTGGTCGGGGATGCCAGATCGGCACCCGTGGATACCGGCGGGAACGGCGCGTCATTGCTGATCCGGTAGGCGGGGGTCTGATTGCACACGTTCTGAGCCACGCACGCCTTCACGACGAACTTGAAGCTGTGCGGATTGCCCAGCGTCACGCTCTGCCGTACGGCCTGGCCACTCGCTCCAGTGACAGGAGCGGGCGCGGTGAGCTGACCGGTGGTCTCGCTGATTGCCATCGAGTACTGGATGGCACTTCCGTCGGTGCTGCTGGATGAGTAGGTGAGACCGACCAGACCACTGCGAACGATCGCGTCGGTCTCTTCCATGGAGTCGACGAAGTCGCTGGTGACAGCGGGGATTTCGGGCGGGAGCCCGTAGGTGACGGTCAGTTTGGGTATGCCCGCGCCGCCCCATTCGGCCGAACCAAAAACACGATTGTAATCAGGGCTGGCAGCTGATTCGTCTGTGCCGCGCAGCAGAATTCCGTAATTCGGTGCGCCGCTCGCCCAGGCTTGCGCGATGCCGGACACCTGCCACGTCATGGTCTGGACCTCGCCACATGCGGCAGTGTCTCTGGCCGTTGCCTCTCCGGATGCGGTGGCTGCCGGCTGATTTGCCCACGTCAGGCTCAGTTCGTTCCACTCAGCGGTTATCCGCTGAGCCTTTATGGCGGAGCTTGCATCGCCGCAGCCTGTGGAACTGTGCTGCCGGAGTGCGAGCACTGCGTCCTTGATCCATCGACCAGCCAGCGCAGACGAGTCGAACTTCAGGAACGATCGATCGACGAGGTTCGTGCCTTCGAAAGGATCCTCATAGGCCCCGGCCCAAAGCTGGATATCGCTTGGCTGAGAGTTGCCATAGGCCGTGGAGTTTTCGACCCACGTATCTGCTTGCAAACCAAGGGTGATGGTGGGGTCGATGGTGACAGGGTACTTGGTGGTCGAGTCGCTCAGAAAGCTCTGGTCCGGTTCGATGGCCAGGACGGCGTTGTCGCTGCCCTTCTCGACACTCACCTTCACAGCCGTACGGCGCGCCCCATGTTCAGGGCCAGCATCCCACATCATGGGTCGCTGACCATGGCCGATCTTCCGCCCCTTGCCGTCGGTCAGTTGGAGGATCCCGTCCGGGGTTGTACTCAGATCGAGGCCTTTGGCGGCCAGTGGCAGGCGAAGGCGGAATGTGCCCTTCAGCTTTTCCCTAAGGACGATGTCAAACCGAAAACCGGTCGTAAGCGCCATGACCACCAAATCGGCACCGGGTCCGACAGCGTCAGTGTAGGTCGCGGTCTGTCCCTTGACTACAGGCTTTGGGAGGGGAGTAGGCCAAGCGAGCGCGAGTTGCCCGCCCTTGTCCCCCTTTGTTAATACGGCGAACGGATGAGCCGTGCCACCTGACGAGAACTGGACTGCGGTTGCCGCAGAAGGTGTCCTCTGCCTCAGAACGCCATTCTGCTCGACGAGGGAGTTGTCGATCCAGGCCCATTCGCCGTTAGCCTGCTTCACTCGGGCAGGGCCGGCATAGATGTCGGATGTGAGATGGCCGTCCGGATAGGCCCATGTCCTTCCGGATGAGTTGGCTGCGGTCGCCACCTCTACTGGCTTGCCGTACTTCTTTGCTTCGGTGATTGCAGCGCGAAGCGCCTCATCTGGATCGTCGGGCCGGGGAAAGGTTTTGCCGGTCGGCGCTGATGTTGCAGGGGGGTTGGGGTGGGGTCGGCTTGCGCGGAAGATTCCGGAACGATCGCCATGGTCCCAGCGATCATGCTGTTAAGTGACAGCACAATCATGGCTTGCCGTAGGATCTTCGCGCCGGATAACAGACGGGGGGAGAGCTGCATTGACACTCCGATCAAACAGGAGGTGATACGGCAAGAAAGAGAAGATCTCACAAGATCTGCCCCGTCAAGATCAACGCGGTGTAGCCGCCACGTCACGCCCACCCTCACCTATTCCGCCGGTGGCTCGCCCTATCTGCGTAGACCTCCGAAGCATGGAAAGCGCTCTCTGCTGCATGCCGTGTTGTTTCGACACCGTCGTCGATATAAAGTTGTTATATTAGGAAATATAGCCGCTGATCGCCGGACGTTGTCACCAGGGCAAGATGAAGGGCGGCGCTCGAATCGGGGTGAGATACCTTGGGTTCGAGCCCCGATCGTAGGTTCAGGGCCGTGGCTGCCAGGACGCGACCAGGCCATCTACTCGACGTCCGAGGGCTCCACGGCCAAGCGGGGGTAGATCTTGGATGTGAATCTGGCCGCGGCGTTCGACCGCATCGGCGGCTCCCAGCTGTTCGACGCGATCGAAATCATTCTCCGCCAGGGAATGATCGCCGCGTGGCTGAAGACCGGCGTTGTTCGAGGCAGGCACGAGGTTCGAGCCGACCAGGGAGGGCACAGCCAGGGTGGAGTGAGCTCACCGTGCCTGTTGAACATCGCGTTGCGCGGGCTAGAGGAAGCCGCTGGAGTCCGCTACCACGCCGGCCGCCAGGCGGGGGAACTGCCCGCGGGCTCCCCGACGGCGATTGCGATGCGCGGCTTACGCGGTGAGAACGCGGAGGCGGTCCTGTTCGTGATCCCCCAGATCGTGCGGGTTGGATGGCCTATTGACATGGGATGTGTCCTCCCGGGTGTTCGCCGCCCTGAACCACTACATGTGGCGGCTCACCTACAAATGGGCGTGTCACAGCCACCCAACAAGCCGAAGTTCTGGATCATCGATCGGTACTTCGGGCCGCTCCACGCCTCCAGGACCGACCGGTGGGTGTTCGGCCATCGTGATAGCGATGTCTACCTGCCCGAGTCTCCTGGACGAAGATCGTCCGGCATCAACCCGTTCCGCACCGGGCACGTCCCGATGGCCTCCGACTCCACCTCCTGGATCTCCTCGATAGCGATCCACGAGAGGCCCCTGAACGCTCACGTGCGGAAACCAGGCAAGCCAGGTGGCCCTTCAGCGGGTCGGCCTGAAGCTGGCGGGATCGAACGTGCCGCCTAGCGTGGCGGCCAGCCCTCTGCGTGCCACCTCGGCGAACGCCTCCCTGTCGAGGCTTGCCGCCCCTTCGGGCAGCACTCCGGCCAGCGGCCGGGCGGCCAGCATCTCCAGGTCGCACACGCAACTGCGCTCCACGATCCCGGGCTCGTCCGGCCAGCGCCCGATGACCACCCCGGCAGGCTCCAGCCCCCGATGGGCCAGCGCCTCCAGGGTGAGGGCGGTGTGGTTGACCGTGCCCCGCCCGACCCCGGCCACGACGAGCACCTGCGCGTTCAAGGACCGCGCGAGATCGGCGATGGTCCCGCCGTCCTCGTCGAACCGCTCGAGCAGCCCGCCGGTCCCCTCCACGACCACCAGCCGGTTGCTCTCGGCCAGCTCACGTACGAGCTGGGCGACCCCGGCCAGCGACGCGGGCGGCAACCCGGCGACCCGGGCGGCGGCGGCCGGGGAGAGCGGCTCAGCGAACCGGCACAGCTCGAAGGTGGTGGTGACCCCGGACAGCCGGATCACCTGGTCCACATCCCCGGCCTCACCCGGCGCCACCCCGGTCTGCGCGGGCTTGACCACGGCGACGGAAGACCCGCGCCCCAACGCCAGCGCCGCCAGCGCCGCCGCCACGACGGTCTTGCCCACCGCCGCGTCCGTCCCTGTGACGACGAGAACACTCACGTGACCAGCCTAGACGTGGTGCCCACTCAACTCAGGCTCTTCAGCGAGCCTCGCCACGCAGGATCTGCTCGAAGGTGCGTCTGGCAGTCGCAGTAACGGTCCACGCGGTTTCGTGGACGGTCTGCTTTTCGCGATCGGTACGGCGGACGAAGCCCTGACCGGCGGCGCCACATAGTTCGTACGTCGTCCCGCGGCATTCGCAGGTGTGTGAGACCACGCGGATGCGCGGTGCCCGGCGGGTCGGTTCATACCAGGTCAACCTGAGGTGGCCCGGCAGGGGCGGCTCAACGTGTGGACCGTGGAAGTCGCGGGGTTCGTGCGCCATGTCACCAGGTCCGTCCTTCGAAGACCTCGACGAGGTTCTTGAGCGCGATGTCGACGCGGGTCATAACGAGTTCGCGGATGTGATCGCCGCCCGAGGGTAGCCGGTATCCGTACTTCTCGAGTACGGCCCTGATCTCGGCTGTCAGGCGGGGATCGAAGCGTAGGTCTGTGGTTGTGATAGCCATGGCCGCACCTCCACTGTCCGGTTAAGGGCCCGATCAGCGAGGCCCGCTGATGTGGGCCGGACTTCGAGCTCCGAGGGATGAAAGCATGGTAGCGGCACTAGGCCATGGCTGGCCATGGCCGGGCCTGCCTATCTCGGGATAATCCTGGCCGCCTAGCCTTCCCATCGTGAGAATCGATCCGGATGGGCTGCGAGCGCCCTACCTCCAGCTTGCGGACGCGCTCCGCGCCCGCATCGAGGCAGGCGAAATCCCACCTGGCCGCAAGGTGCCGTCTCAGACGGAATTGGAAGAAGAATCCGGCCTATCCCGGAACACCGTGAAGAAGGCGCTCGACGTACTCAAGAACGAGGGTCTTCTGGTCACTGCACCTGGCCGTGGGCTGTTCGTCGTTGAACGTCGCGACATCGAGCCGGCCTGACGTCGAAGGTCCGCGACCGTCGGAGTTCTCTCTTTGGTCGATATGACGGCAAGGCGCGAGTCGCCTTCCTCCTGCCCGGCCCTACGGCCACGTGGGCCCAGCTGTCCCACAGGCCGCTCCGCCCAGCCACAGGAACAACCCCGTCGGCATGGCCGAGGGGTGCTACGGCCTGCGGAGCCTGGTGACGAACTTGTAGCGGTCGCCGCGGTAGAGCGACTGCGCCCACTCGACGGGGTTGCCGTCGGCGTCGAAGGCGTGGCGGGTCAGGAGGAGCATGGGGAGGCCGACGTCGACGCCGAGGGCCTTGGCGTCGTACGGGGTGGCCAGCACGGTCTCGATGATCTCCTCGGCGTCCGTGAGCCGCACGTTGTAGGCGTTGTGCAGCGTCTCGTACAGCGACGCGTGCACCTCCAGCTCCCGCCGCAGCCGCGGGAAGCGGCGCGCGGACAGGTGGGTGGTGTCGATCGAGACCGGCTCGCCGTTGGCCAGCCGGAGGCGGTGGATGCGCAGCACCCGGCCGCCGGGGTTGATGGCCAGGCGCCTGGCCAGGGCCTCGTCGGCGGTGATGTAGCCGATCTCCAGGATCTTGGTGTCCGGTTCCAGGCCCGCCGTGCGCAGGTCGCCTATGTACGAGGTGAGCTGCAGCACCTGCGCCACCTTCGGCTGCGCCACGAACGTGCCCTTGCCCTGGATGCGCAGCAGCCGGCCCTCCACCACCAGCTCGGTCAGCGCCTGCCTGACCGTGGTGCGCGAGGTCTCGAACCGCACGGCGAGCGTGCGTTCAGGTGGCAGCGCCGTGCCCGGTGACAGCGTCTTGGTGAGCTCGAGCAGGCTGCGTTTGACGTCGTAGTACTTCGGTACTCGGGGGCTGTCGTCTGTCACGCTCTCACCTTCACTTCTGCCACGGCGGTGAGGGCGTGTCTGATCACCGCGAGATCATCGGAACTCACTTCTGCCCGAGCGGTCAACCGCGGGCCGTGGCGGCCGGCCGGCACCGGGTGGGCACGGCGGCTGGCGCGCACGGATCCGGGCAGCTCAGGCTGATTGTGAAGGATATCCACAGCAGCGCGCGCGATAACAACCGAGTCCGATACGTGAGCCGTGTCGCGGTGGAACCACCTGCCCGTGTCGATCACCTCCGTACTGCTCCGTCGGGTAGCCGAACAGGTTCGGCCGTGTGACGGTTCTCACAATATGAGATTCCCGATAGGTCGAGTGGGCTGCACGACGCCTTGTCCGCGCTCACTGTGCGAGTGAACAGGCATGCGGACGTGCTGTGCGGAGTACTGCCCTCGTACGCGGGCGCGCATTCAACCAGGGGGTCGGTTTGGTTGTTGCGGCGGAAAGCACGCATGATGCATCTGTGCCGACTCTCAGCGACCTCGTAGCCCGTCACACCGCCCTTGACGAGGCGGATCTCGACTGGCTGCACTCGCTGGTCTCCGACTGGCAGCTGCTGGCTGACCTGTCCTTCGCCGACCTCATCCTGTGGGCGCCGCTCCTGGGCGGGAGCGGCTGGATCGCGATCGCCCAGATGCGCCCGACCACCGGCCCCACCGTCTATCACGACGACATCGTCGGCAGCGTCGCCGCCAAGGGCGAGCGCTACCTCATCGACACCGCGTGGAACGAGCGCCGGATCTGCCGCGAAGGCGACCCCGACTGGTCCACGGGGGTCCCGGTGCGTGAGGAGACCATCCCCGTGCGGCGGACCGTCGAGGGCGGCGAGGGGCGCTTCCTGGCGGTGATCCAGCGCTCCACGAACCTCTCCTCCGCCCGCACCCCGTCCCGCCTGGAGCTGACCTACCTGCAGAGCGCGTCCGACCTGGCGCAGATGGTGGCCGAGGGCCGCTTCCCGTTCTCGGGCGAGGAGCCGATCCTGGTGCGCTCGCCGCGCGTCGGCGACGGCCTGCTCAGGCTCGACCGGGCCGGGCGCGTCACGTACGCCTCCCCGAACGCCCTGTCCGCCTACCGGCGGCTCGGCCTCCACGCCGACCTGGTCGGCGCCGAGCTGGGCCCGGTCACCGCGGCGCTCTGCTACTCCGACGAGCCGATCAACGAAGATCTGATGATCGTGGCCAGCGGGCGCGCGGCCAAGGAGACCGAGGTCGAGTCGGGCGGCACGATCGTGCAGCTCAGAGCCATCCCGCTGATCGTCGGCGGCGGCCGCATCGGCGCGCTGGTGCTCATCAGGGACGTGACGGAGCTGCGGCGGCGTGAGCGCGAGCTGATGACCAAGGACGCCACCATCCGCGAGATCCACCACCGGGTCAAGAACAACCTGCAGACCGTGGCCGCGCTGCTCCGGCTCCAGGCCAGGCGGCTGCAGGTGCCCGAAGGCAGGGAGGCGCTGGAGGAGGCGGTACGCCGGGTCGGGTCGATCGCGATCGTGCACGAGACGCTGTCCCACGCGCCCGAGGAGTTCGTGGACTTCGACGAGATCGCCGACCGGGTGATCGCGATGACGGGGGAGGTGTCGGCGGCCGAGGCGGCCGTGATGCCGAGGAGGGTCGGCGGGTTCGGCGTGCTGCCTTCGCTCATCGCCACACCGCTGGCCATGGCGCTGACCGAGCTGTTGCAGAACGCGATGCAGCACGGGCGGCCCAAGCGGCTCGAGGTGGTGGTCGAGCCCACGCTCGACCGGCTCAACGTCACGGTCTGGGACGACGGCCGCGGGCTTCCGGCCGGCTTCGACCTCGAGGGCTCCACCAGCCTGGGGCTGCAGATCGTCCGTACGCTGGTCGAAGGCGAACTGTCAGGCCGGCTGAGCATCCAGCCGCGGCTCGAAGGGGGCACGGAGGTCACGCTGTCGATCCCGCTCCCGGCGGCCTGATCTCCCTCTGGGGGCGCGCGCCGGCGGCGGCGCATGAGCGTCTGTCGCGGCTCAGGCGCCGGTGTCAGCCGGCAGTGGCTCGGAGGAGCAGGTCAGGCGGTGAGGCGGGCGCGCTGGCGAGCGGTGCGGCGCTTGAGTGCGCGACGCTCGTCCTCGCTGAGACCGCCCCAGACACCGGCGTCCTGCCCGGACTCCAGCGCCCACTTCAGGCAGGCCTCGACGGCCGAGCAGGACCGGCAGACCTGCTTGGCCTCCTCGATCTGCATGAGTGCCGGGCCGGTGTTGCCGATCGGGAAGAACAGCTCGGGGTCCACGTCACGGCAGGCAGCTCGGTGGCGCCAGTCCATGCGTCCACTCCTTAGTAGATGAAGCCTTTGGTCGGCTCCGTGCGGCTACTACTTTGTGAAGAGTTTCACTAACTCGCGCGAACAATTGCCCGGACCTGCGAGAACCCGGGATTGCCCACTGACGCTCGGAGAACCCTTGGGGTTGTTAAAGGTCCTACGTTCCGACGTCAGTCTTGAGACTGTCAGCCACGCTGTGTGCACGCAAGAGGGTTGGCGGGAAGTTTTGGCTGTTATGGATGTCGGATGCGTCACACAATGACCGATTGTAACCATCTAGACCAAAACTTGTAACGCGTGCGGTGTAGACCGGAATGTCACGGTTTCGCGTTCGCCCAGGTAGTCCCCGTCCAGCTGGAAGGCCACGGGACGGTCCGCGGTCAGTGTGAACTCGGCCTCGTCGTGGAGCTGTACGAGGTGCCGGCCGCTCGGAAGGGCGTCACTCTCCGTGAGAATCTGTCGGACCAATGCCCCGATCGTGGTCAGCCCCATGCGCCGCAGGCCGAGGAGGTCGAGGCCCGTGTCGAAACCGGCCCACGGGGTCGGGTGCACGGGCCTGGTGCCGACGTACGTCCACGGCGAGGTGTTCGAGATGATCGCCATGAACACCCCCTCGACGGTCGGTATCCCGGGGCCGGTCAGCGTCATCGCTGGATGCCGCTTGTCCGTGGCCAGATAGTGCCGTAGAGCGGTGTTCACATATCGTGCGGGTGACGCCTTGCGCCCGGTCCCTCTCAGGCCCTCCACGGCCCGTACAACCTCTGCGTCGTAGCCCATCCCCGAGCAGAAGGTGAAGTAGCGGCTCTGGCCCTCCCACAGGGCCTGGCCCAGGCCCACGGTCTTGCGCCGGCCCTCCCGCAGCGCCTCCAGCACGGCACCCGTGGACTCCACCGGGTCGTTCGGCAGCCCCAGCGCGCGGGCGAACACGTTCGCGCTGCCGCCGGGGATGACGATGAGCGCGGGCCGCCCGGCGCTGGGATCCTCCGATGGGACCTCGTGGCCGTTCACCGGGTTCAGCAGGCCGTTGACGGCCTCGTTGATCGTCCCGTCGCCGCCGAGCACCGCCACCACGTCGTAGCCTTTGGCCCGCGCGGTGGCCGCCAGCGCGGCGGCGTGCCCGCGGTAGCGGGTCTCCTCGACCGACAGCTCCACGGCCGCGCCGAGCGCGCGGATCAGCACGTCACGCGTACGCGCGTTCGTGGTCGTGGCCTTGGGATTCACCAGTAGCATGGCGCGCATATCGCCAGCGTATCCGCTGGCCACGTGCGCCTTATCGGCCGAACGTCCCATTTCTCGGGCCGACGGACCCGAGCGGTAGGGTACGGGCGTGAGCAGTCGTCCGGTCACCCTCGTCGTCGCCGCCGCCATCGTCGCCCTGGAGGGCCTGGTCGCGCTCGGACTCGGGATCTACGTCGGGGTCGAGACCCTCGTCAGCACCCCGGACAACCTCACCACCGCCCTCGCGGAGTCGGCCTTCGGCGTGCTGATCGGGGCGGGGCTGCTCTGGGTGGCGTGGGGCGGGCTGTTCAGGATGGAGCGGTGGGGCAGGTCGCCCGGCGTGCTGGCCCAGATCTTCGTGCTGCCGGTCGCCGTCACGCTGATCCAGTCGGGCCAGCCGCAGCTGGGGATCCCGCTGATCGTGATCGCCGTGGCCGGGCTGGCGACGCTGCTCGCGCCGCCCACCACCCACGCCCTCTACGGGGACGGCTAGTCTTCGGCGGTCAGGCCCTCGCGCAGCTGGGCCAGCGTGCGGGCCAGCAGGCGCGAGACGTGCATCTGCGAGATGCCCAGCTCGGTGGCGATCTGCGACTGCGTCATGTTGCCGAAGAAGCGCAACAGCAGGATGCGCTTCTCGCGTGGCGGCAGCCGCTCGAGCAGCGGTTTGAGCGACTCGCGGTATTCGACGCCCTCGAGCGACTCGTCCACGATGCCGAGCGAGTCGGACACCGCGGGGGCGTCGTCGTCGCCGGAGTCGGGCGCGTCGAGTGACACGGTCGAGTACGCGTTGGCCGACTCGAGGCCCTCGAGCACCTCCTCCTCGGTCATCTTGAGGTAGGAGGCCAGCTCGGCCACGGTCGGCGCGCGGCCCTCGCGCTGCGACAGATCGCTTATCGCCTTGGTCAGCGAGAGCTTCAGCTCCTGCAGACGGCGCGGCACGCGCACCGCCCAGCCCTTGTCGCGGAAATGGCGCTTGATCTCGCCGACGATGGTGGGCGTGGCGTACGTGGAGAACTCGACGCCGCGGTTGAGGTCGAAGCGGTCGATGGACTTGATCAGGCCGATGGTGGCGACCTGGGTCAGGTCGTCGAGCCACTCGCCCCTGTTCCGAAAGCGACGGGCCAGGTATTCGACCAGGGGAAGGTGAAGCTCGACCAGCTCATCTCTGATGCGCTGGCGGCGCGGCTCCTCAGGGCCCAACTCGGCCAACTCGGCGAAGAGCATGCGGGCACGCACCCTGTCGGGCACGGCGTGTTCGCTGGTGGCCATGGCTCCAGTCCTTTCCGTCACGCCGGCCCTGCCGATCTCTGGGCCGCGCCGCGGCGCTTACGCAGGACGATCGCCATTGTGTCGGGGGAGCCCTGGGAAGGCGCCACCGCCTCCACCTCGTCCGCCAGGGCGGTCAGCACCATCCAGGCGAAGTCGTCGCGCTTGGGCGCGGAGCTGCCGACGGTCGCGACCTCGACCCTCACCTGCATCTCCTGCCCGGTCAGCTCGAACTCGGCGGTCAGGTCGGTGCCGGGCACCGCCTCCGTCAGCAGCATGGCGCACGCCTCGTCGACCGCGATCCGCAGATCCTCGATCTCGTCGAGCGTGAAGTCAAGCCGCGCCGCCAGCCCGGCGGTAGCCGTACGCAGCACAGACAGGTAGGCACTTGCGGCGGGGAGCCTGATGCTCACCACGTCGCGGATGCCGGCCACGCCCTCCGCGCGCGTCTCGGTTTCCTCGGTCACGTTCCTCCTCGCGTTTCCGACGCCAACTGCAACTTACCGCCCCTGGGAGGTGCTTGGACGATTCAGACTCGCCATCAACGGAAAAGGCTCTGCGCGGACGCCGCCGCACAGAGCCTTATGTGCCGTTTTAGGCCGCCTTGGTCTCCCAGAAGATCTTGGCGATTTCGTCGATCTTGCCCAGCAGGTCCTCGGCCTTGGCGACGTCGACGGTGCCCTTGGCGCCGGCGGCGCCCGCGAGCTTCGTGGCGTCCCAGAAGAGCTGGTGGAGCTGAGGGTACTGCTCGAGGTGCGGTGGCTTGAAGTAGTCGGTCCACAGCACCCACAGGTGGTGCTTGACCAGCTCGGCGCGCTCCTCCTTGATGGTCAGCGCGCGGGCGCGGAAGACCGGGTCCTCGTTGCCTGCGTACTTCTCCATGATCGCCTTGACCGACTCGGCCTCGATGCGGGCCTGAGCGGGGTCGTAGACCCCACAGGGCAGGTCACAGTGCGCGGAGGCGACCTGCTTGGGTCGTAGCAGTCGTGCGAGCATCAGAAAATCCTTCCTTGATGCTGAATCAGCTTGGTCCACAACCGACCTTACTCGGGTGTGGAACGACCGCGGAGGAGGGGGGATTGCTCGGCGCCCGTGGGTCTTACGCTTGTTCCGCGGCAGGTTCGGGCGGAGACTTCCGTCCGCCGCCGTGCGCGTCCTTGAGGAGATCATGAGAGTGCGTGTCGAGGGCGATTCGATGCGTCCCGCGCTGGTCCCCGGCGACTGGCTCCTGGTACGCAGGAACGCCGCCGTCCGTCCGGGCGACCTCGTGGTGGCCAGGCTCCCCGGCGACCCCGGCCGCCTGATCGTGAAACGGGCACAGTGGCACGGTGCCGACGGCTGGTGGCTGGAGAGCGACAACCAGCGGGCGAGCGGGCGCCGCGACAGCTGGGACTTCGGCCCCGTCCAGGACATCGTGGGACGGGTCGTGCTGCGCTACTGGCCCCTGCTGCGACGAGACCGCTGATTCAGGAGCCGTTCCTCTGCCGGGCGCGGAAGGCGGCCACGTTCGCGCGGCTGGCGCAGCGGGGCGAGCAGTAGCGGCGGGAGCGGTTGGACGAGGTGTCCAGGAACGCCTGCCGGCAGCGCGGCTCCTGGCACCGGCCGAGCCGGTCGACGCCCAGCTCCGCCACCACCGCGGCCAGGCCCATCACGGCGCCGGCGGCGTCCTGCTCGGCCAGGTGGAGGTGCCAGCCCCGGCCGTCGTGGTCGGTGAGCTGGGGGCGTACGGGATAGCGCACCAGCAGGGCGTTCAGCCGCTCGACCGCGGCCTGCTCGTCCTCGGCCGCGTCGAAGACGGCGGCCAGCTCGTCCCGCAGCTCTCTCAGCTCGGGTGGCGGGTCCGGGTCGTTGACCAGGCGGAGCGCCCACTCGGCGTAAGAGGTGAGGTCCATGCCGGAGTATTACACGATCGCCCCCGCCGACGTCCCGCCCGCGCGCCCCGCGCGGGCGGGGCGCGCGGCCGGGCCTACTCCTCCGGGTGAAGGACGCGGCGCAGGAAGGAGCGGGTGCGTTCCTGCTGCGGGTCGCCGATGACCTGCGCGGGAGCGCCGTCCTCGACGATCACGCCGCCGTCCATGAACACCACCCGATCGGCCACCTCACGGGCGAAGCCCATCTCGTGGGTGACCACGAGCATGGTCATGCCCTCCTCCGCCAGCTTCCGCATGACGGTGAGCACGTCGCCCACCAGTTCGGGGTCGAGCGCCGAGGTGGGCTCGTCGAACAGCATCAGGTCCGGGTTCATGGCCAGCGCCCTGGCGATCGCCACGCGCTGCTGCTGACCGCCCGAGAGCTGGCCCGGCAGGGCGTCGCACTTGTCGCCGACGCCCACCTTCTCCAGGTTCTCCCTCGCGACGACCTCGGCTTCCTTCTTGCTCCGCTTCAGCACCCGCTGCTGGGCGATCATGACGTTCTGCAGCGCCGTCATGTGCGGGAAGAGGTTGAACTGCTGGAAGACCATGCCGATGTGCCGCCTGACGGCGTCGATGTCGGCGTCGGGGTCGGTCACCTCGACCCCTCGTACGAACACCGTGCCCTTGGTGGGCTGCTCCAGCAGGTTCACGCAGCGCAGCAGGGTCGACTTGCCCGACCCCGAAGGGCCGATGACGCAGACCACCTGCCCGGTCTCGACCGCCAGGTTGATGCCCTTGAGCACCTCGTTCTGACCGAAGTATTTGTGCAGGTCCCTGACGTCGATCGCGTGCGTCATCGGGCGCTCCCCTTACGTCGCTCAAGCCGGGACGCGAGGTATCCCAGCGGGATCGTGACGATCAGGTACGTCACGCCCGCGACCATGATGGGCGTGGCGTTGGCGTACTGGGAAGCCAGGTCGTTGCCGAACTTGGCCAGCTCGACGTACTCGCCCGAGACACCGAGGAACAGCACCAGCGAGGAGTCCTTGAGCAGGGCCACGAACTGGTTGGTGGTGGGCGGGATGACCATGCGCACGGCCTGGGGGATCACCACGGTGACCTGCGCCCGGGTGGCCGACATACCCAGCGACCTGGCCGCTTCGGTCTGACCCTTCGGCACGGCCTGCAGGCCCGCGCGGAAGACCTCCGCCTGGTACGCCGCCCCGACCAGACCCAGCCCCAGGATGCCCTGTCCGTACGTGCCGAAGGGCACCTGGAAGCCGGGCAGCGCGAGAGGCAGGAACGTGATCATCAGGAAGATCAGCAGCGCGGGGAGCCCGCGGAAGATCTCGATGTAGACGATCGCGATCCACCGGTACGGCCGGACCTGCGAGAGCCGCATGAGCGCGAGCAGCAGCCCCAGCACGAACGAGAAGGCGAACCCCCCGACCGCGTAGATGATCGTGTTGCGCAGCGCGATCGTGAACAGGTCGGGCAGCGCGTGACGCGCGACGTCCGCCTTGGCGAAGTTCTGGGCCAGGCCGCCCCAGTCCGCGTACAGGACCAGGGCGACGAGCGCGACGACCAGGACGACGTACTGGACGCCCCGGCTGATCCGCTGCTTCTTCCGAGGGCTGAGCCTGGCGCGGGCAGGCTCAGCCGTCTTCGGCTGGTCGGCCATGGATCAGCCCAGCTCGCCGGGCTTCTTGCCGAACCACTTCACGTAGATCTTCTCGTAGGTGCCGTCTTGCTTGGCCTTGGCGATCTCTTCATTGATCGTCTTGAGCAGCGCCGGGTCGGCGCCCTTCTTCAGGCCGATGCCGTACTGCTCGCCGGTGTCCAGGCTGCCGATCAGCTCGAACTTCGCGGCGATCTCCGGCTTCTTCAGCCAGGTGAGCACGACCGGGAGGTCCTGCACGATCACGTCGGCCTGCCCGGCCTGCAGAGCCAGCAGCTCCTTGGCCGAGTCGGCGTACTCGGTGGGGTTGAGGCCCTGCTTCTTGACGTAGTCGAGGCCCGTGGTGCTGGCCTGGGCGCCCAGCTTGAGGTTCTTGGCCTTGACGTCCTCGAGCGACTTGGCGCCCGTGCCCTTCTTGGCCAGCAGCGCCTGCGTGGCGTCGAAGTACGGGTCGGAGAAGTCGATGTTCTGCTTGCGCTCGGGAGTGATCGTCATGCCGGCGGCGGCCACGTCGCACTTGCCGGCCGCCATGGCCGCGCCGCTCTTGATGACGGCGAAGTCGATGTCCACGATGTTCTGGGTCACACCCAGCTTCTTCGCGGCGAGATCGACGATGTCCACGTCGAAGCCGACGATCTTGCCGCTGGCGTCCTTGAACTGGAACGGCTCGTACGGGATGTTCGTGCAGACCGTGAGCTTCCCGGGCTGCACCAGCTTGACACCGCCTGCCGCGGAGGCGCTCGCGCTGGTCGTGCTGCCGGAGCTCGAGCCGGAGCCGCCGCCGCACGCGGACAGCGTGAAAGCAGCGATCAAGGCGAGCGCGCCGGCGGCGTAGCCACGGCGGCCCTTGGGACTGAGGGCCATGTACGGCCTCCTCGAAGTGAAATACCACGAAGCTTGCGTTTTGTGCAGTTTAAATGGGGTTTCGCAGCGGTCCGTCATCGGAGATTTAACGATGCGTCAACGGAACGGCGTCGGTGCCGACACCGAGACCATCTCACCATGTGGCACGATAGTGAGACGGGTGACCCCCGTACCCCTCTGAGACGACCGACGAGGGGATCCTGGCAGCTACCGAAGCCAGCCCGCTCGCGCTCGTTCGCCGAAGGTTTCTTCCGCTCCCGATGACTACAGGGGTCGCTGTGGCTGTCACGCCCGCTTCTGCTTCCGTTGAGAAACTCGATCTCGATCCGGCTTTCGCGCTGCACCGCGGCGGCAAGCTGGAGGTCCGCTCGACCGTTCCCGTCCGCGACGCGGACGACCTCTCGCTCGCCTACACGCCCGGCGTGGCCCGCGTCTGCACCGCCATCGCCGAGACGCCCTCGCTGGTCAACGACTACACCTGGGTCTCCAACGTGGTCGCCGTCGTCTCCGACGGCACCGCCGTGCTCGGCCTGGGCGACATCGGCCCCTCCGCCGCCATGCCGGTCATGGAGGGCAAGGCGCTGCTGTTCAAGCAGTTCGCGAACGTCGACGCCGTCCCCATCTGCCTCGACTGCACCGACGTCGACGAGCTCGTCGAGACCGTCGCGCGCCTCGCGCCGTCGTTCGGCGGCATCAACCTGGAGGACATCAGCGCCCCCCGCTGCTTCGAGGTCGAGGACCGGCTGCGTGCGCGGCTCGACATCCCCGTCTTCCACGACGACCAGCACGGCACCGCCATCGTGGCGCTGGCCGCGCTCCAGAACGCCGCCCGCCTGACCGGGCGCTCGCTGGGCGACCTGCGCGCCGTCGTGGCCGGAGCGGGCGCGTCCGGCGTCGCGGTCACCCGCATCCTCCTGGAGGCGGGCATCGGCGACATCGCGGTCTCCGACTCCAAGGGCATGATCTACGAGGGCAGGGAGGGGCTCAACCCCGTCAAGGAGGCCCTCGCCCGCGACACCAACCGCGCGCGTCACACCGGCTCGACGGAGGACGCGCTGGCCGGCGCCGACGTGTTCCTCGGGCTGTCCGGGTCCACCGTCTCCGAGCAGGCCATCGCCTCCATGGCCCCCGACGCCATCGTCTTCGCCCTGTCCAACCCCACGCCCGAGGTCCACCCCGAGGTGGCCGCCAGGCACGTCAAGGTCGTGGCCACCGGGCGCTCCGACTTCCCCAACCAGATCAACAACGTGCTCGCGTTCCCCGGGGTGTTCAGGGGCGCCCTGGACGTGCGTGCCTCCTCCATCACCGAGAACATGAAGGTGGCCGCGGCCGACGCGCTGGCGGGCGTGGTCGGCGACGACCTCTCGCCGACGTATGTCATCCCGAGCCCGTTCGACGAGCGCGTGGCGCCCGCCGTGACGGCCGCCGTCTCGGCCCAGGCCCGGGCCGACGGCGTCGCCCGCCTCTGACCAGCCCATTACGGGGGCCTCTCTGATTTAGTAGGGGCCCCCGTTTTGCTGTCCCTTGAGAAACGCCCTTAAACCTTTACTCAAGGTGATATAACAATAGCTCTCTGTAAGGATGTGGGCGCCCACTCCTGCGACGAGGAGAGCGATGGAACGCGAGCCAAACCGACTGCTGCGGCAGCTCATCTCGGAGGCAGGGTTCTCCCACAAGGGACTGGCCAGGTGCCTCAACGATTGGGGAGCTGCGCGTGGCACTCCGGGTCTCAAATACGACCACAGCTCCGTGCTGCGCTGGATCGGCGGCCAGAGGCCACGTGATCCCGTGCCGAGCCTGCTCACGGAGATATTCGCGATGCGGCTGGGCCGACCGGTTACCTCGGAAGACCTGGGCATGCCCGCCATCCTCACGCCCCTCGATCTCGGGCAGGAGTTCACGCACACGTGGCAGGAGGGGGTGGCGACCGTGACGGCGCTCTGGCGGGCCGACGTAGAAAGACGGAGATTCCTCATCGACTCGACTTTCGCAATAGGGGCAGGCTCGGTAGGAGCCGTCCGCTGGCTGACGTCCCCATCCCAGGGACACCCGAGCGGCACGGGCGCGCGGCGGGTGGGCCGCGCCGACATCGCCGCCATCCAGGAGGTCACCCGATCGTTCGGTGAGCTGGACAACCGCTTCGGCAGCGGCCGCGTCCGCTCTTCCGTGGTCAAATACCTCGACACCGCCGTCTCGCCGCTGCTCAAGGACGGCCTGTACGGCGAGGCCACCGGAAGGCAGCTGGCCGCCGCGGCCGCCGAGCTGACCCGCCTGGCCGGCTGGATGGCCTACGACATGGAGCAGCACGGCCTCGCCCAGCGCTACCTCATCCAGGCGCTCCGCCTGGCCAGGGGCGCCGACGACCACACCCTGGGCGGCGAGATCCTGGCCGGCATGGCACACCAGGCCATCTACATGGGCCAGCCGGCCCACGCCCTCGACCTCGCCAGGGCCGCCCAGATGTCCGCCCGCCGCGCCGGCGTCCACACGCTGCTGGCCTCCGCCCACGTCCTCGAGGCCCACGCCCACGCGGGCCTGGGCGACGCCCGCTCCTGCGGCGCATCCCTGCACGAGGCGGAGAGCGCCTTCGACGCGCGCAAGGCCGCCGACGAGCCCGCCTGGCTGAGCTACTTCGACGAGGCCTATCTGTCCGCCAAGTTCGCCCACTGCTTCCGCGACCTCGGGCAGGGGGAGCGGGCCGTGCGGCACGCTCGGCGGTCGCTCGACATGGACTCCCGGTATGTCCGGGGGCGGATGTTCAACCTGTCGCTGCTGGCCGCGGGGCTGTTGCAGAGCGGGGAGCTGGAGGAGGCGTGCTCCGCCGCCGCCACCGCTTTCGCGCTGGCCGGGGAGCTGCAGTCGGCCCGGACCCGGTCTTACGCGGCCGATCTGCGGCGGCGGCTGGAGCCGTACAAGAACGAGCGGGCTGTGCTGACGCTGCGGGAGAAGTCGCGCGAGCTCACGGCGGTGTGACCACTTCGGGACGTCAAGCGGCCCGGGGCGCTCGCCTTTGAGCCCTTGAGCGCCCCGGGCCGGTTTTTCTACTGCAGGAGCTCGCCGTTGGGGCCGACGATCTTCTTGGTCTCGGCGAACTGGGCCTTCGCGTACACGTCGGCCACCTCACCGTCGAAGATGGCCGAGCTGATGTAGTCGATCCGGCCGTTGCCGTCGTTGTCGTGGAACAGGCTGGTCACGCCGTTGACGTAGCCGGTGCGCTTGGCGTTGTCGTACTTGATGAGCCACGGGCCGCCGTCGGCGCCGGGGGTCATGGAGCACTTGAGCAGCTGGTGCGTCTCGACCCTGAACGTGTTGATCTGGTAGCTCTTGGTGGCGGTCTTGCCGGAGCAGACCTTCGGCGTCACGCCGGAGAACGGCCGGTCGCCGTCGGGGTGCGGGGCGGCGGGGTAGCCGAACGCCGTCACCTGCTGGCCCAGCGGCTGGTTCCAGGCCACACCCTGCCCACCGACCACGTCACCGAGCCGGCCCATGTCCTTGGCGATGCCGATCATGTAGTGGGCCTCGTAGAACTTGCGGGAAGTGCCGGGCTTCACCCACTTCTGGGTGAAGTAGTGGGTGATGGTGTAGTTGCCGAACTCGTCCGGCTTAGTGCCCTTGTCGCCAGGCCCCTTGTACGCGTCCCAGGTGGCCTTGTCGACCTGCTCCACAACCGGCTCGCCGAACTTGAAGCCCTGACCCCTGCCGGTCTTCGCATCCTTGTACGCGGCCGGGGTGACCTCCACCTTCTCCAGGACGGCGCCGGCGTAGTCAGGGCCTACGAGGTCGGCCGGCTTGTCCTCACCCTCCGACCAGCAGTCGCCGAGGGTCAGCTGGCACTTGAGGAAGTCCGTGGCGCTGATCTCACGCGGCTTGACCCACTTGTCACCGCCCCACGCCTTGAACTGGCTGCGCGAAACGTCCTTCTCGCCCGCCAGCGCGAAGCCGTTGTGCACCGCCACGAACGCGAAGTCGCCGTCATAGTCGTCGTAGGTGTCAAGGTCGTAAGCCGTGAAGGCGTACGCGCCCGTGTAAACGCCGAAGGGCGCCTTGCCCTGGTAGTAACCCGGCACGAAAATCCACTTGTCGTAGACGTCGTCCTTGCCGTTCGCGAAGACGCAGTGGCCGGCGGTGGCGACCAGGTTGCGGTTCCTGGACTGGATCGACGTCGCCGAGCACCAGCGGTACTGGCCTGCCTTGTCGAGGAAGAACACCTTGCCGATGGTCTTCGGGAAGTTGACGTTCTTGGTGGTGGTGGGCTTCGTCGTGCCGGTGGGGCCGGTCATGCCGGGCTTGCCGTCAGGGGCGCCGTTGCTGCCGGACGACACGATCTTGGACACGCTCTTGGTGTCAAGGCGGTACTCGGTGGCCTTGCGCAGCGCGGCTCCGTTGGAATCGAGCCAGAAGTAGGCGGCGCCGTACGCGTCGGCAGGCTTGGGCTGGAGGTTGTCACTGGCCCAGCTGGGGGCGGCACTGGCGGGGACGGCGAGGGCGGCAGCGCTCAGGCATGCGGTTGCCAGGGGGATGAGCAGGCGCTTCAAGGGGAGGCTCCACGGTTGTCAAAACGGGTGTAAAGACACTATCGACCCTTTAGTCACTCTGGTAAGTCAGGCACCAGATTTCTCAGCAAAAAGGCCGAAGGGCCCGGCAGGATGCCGGGCCCTTCGGTTTTGCTACTGAACGACGAACAAGTCTTCGTTCCGATCCGCAGCGAACTACGGGATGAGCTTGCCACTCCAGGACTTGGCAGCAGCCTGGTAGATGACGTTGGTCTCACCGTCGAAGTAAGGCGAGGTGATCGTGTCGTAGCGCTTGTTGCCGTCGACGTCCGCGATGAGGCTGGTCACACCGTTGACGTAGCCGAGGCGCTTGGCGTTGCTGTAGTTGGCGAGCCAGGGGCCACCGTCGTAGCCGGCGGTCACGGCGCACTTCAGCGACAGCTGCTCCTCGACCCGCTTGGACGGGATGAGGAGGGCCTTCTTGGCGGTCTTGCCGTAGCACCACTTCGGCGTCACACCGGTGTACGGCTTGCTGCCGTCCAGGTGCGGGCCGTAGGGGTAACCGAAGGCGCGAACGACCTTACCGGCCGGCTGGTTCCACGCGAAGCCCTGGCCACCAACAACGTCGCCGAGGCGACCGATGCTCTTGACCTCGTGCACCACGATGTAGTAGTCGGTCCGGATGTAGGCCTCAGCCTTGCCCGGCTTGAACCAACGCTGCACGTAGTAGTGCGTGATGGTGTAGTTGCCGGCCGTGTCCTTGGCCACCGTGCCGGGGGCGTCCTTGGTGCCAACCTTCGGGAAGGCCTCGCCGGTCTTCCAACCCTGCTTCGTGGCGTAGGCCTCGGCCTCGGCCTGGGTCACGTTCTGGACCTCGGGCGCACCGAACTTCGCGCCGTTGGCCTTGCCCGTGCCCGCGCCGTCGTACTCGGTGGAGGTCACCTCGTCCTTGGCCACCTCGGCACCGGGGAAGTCAGGCCCCGTGGCCGCGGCGTCGCTCTTCGGCTCGATCGAGTAGTACTCGGTACGCTTCGGGTCAAGCTTGCCCTCGTCGTACTCCGACTTGCTGACCTCGACCTTCTTGGTGCCCTTCTCGCCCTTGTAGGCGTCCCACTCGGCCTTGGTGACCTTCTTGGGAGCGTTGAGCACGCCGCCGATGCCGTCGTAGACGGTGACGAAGGCGTAGTCCTTGTCGAAGTCCTCGTACACGTCGAAGTCGTAGTGGGTGAAGGCCTGCTTACCCACGTAGACGCCGAACGGAGCCTTGCCCTGGTAGTAGCCGGGGACGAAGACCCACTTGGACACGACCTCGTCGTTGCCGGCGATGTCGTAGACGCAGTGACCGGCCGTGGCGACCAGGTTGCGGTACTGCGACTGGATCGAGGTGCCGGAGCACCAGTACAGCTTGCCGTCGCGGCCCTGGAAGAACACCTTACCCGTGGTCTTCGGGAAGTTGACGTTCTGGACCTTGGCGGCGACCTTCTTCTCTTCCCCAATGGGAGCGGTCGAGCCCGGCTTGGTGTCCGCGCTATAACCGCCACCGGAGGAGATCTTCTGAACCTCGAGAGCGTCCGGGTTGAACGCCGTGGCCTGCTTGAGGGCCGCGTTGTTCGAGCCGGTCCAGAAGTTCAGGGTCTCCGCCGCCTGCGCCTGGGTGGCCAGCGCGTCGGTGGAGAGAGTGTCGTCGGCCTGGGCCGTGCTGGCCAGACCAGCAGCCAGCAGACCGGTGGCCAGAATGGCGCCACCGGCGGGGAGGAGGATGCGCTTCAAGGTAACTCCTTGCGCTGTCGTGGAACGCCTCTTGCGTCCCATGCGTCAGTAAAGGGATAGCCAGAACATACAGTGTCGATCTTGCTAGCCGGTAGCCGCTTTGGAAGGAAAAGATGCGACAAGCCGGGCGTGACCGTTCTGTGATGTTTAAGCGGCTGATGCCCGTGAGGCGAAAGACACTCGCCTTGTCGCCGTTTGCCCTGATCAACATAAGCGCGTTGTCAGGGTTCTCCGCAGGGCTGAGGCGTCGGTCCGGTTCCGCCCGGATCTGCTATGTGATGCAGATCACATTGGATTGATGGCACCGTCTGAGCGTGTCATGCGTCCAACGCGCCATCACTTTCGACGGGAACGCCAAAGGGCCCGGCAGGATGCCGGGCCCTTTGGTTGTAGCGGTTATACGAACGGTCTATGACCGGTCGCTATCCGTTACTTCAGACAATCTTGCCGGACCACGAAGCCGCAGCCGACCGGTAGACGGTGTTGGTCTCGCCGTCGAAGTACGGCGACGAGATGTAGTCCACGCGGCCGTTGCCGTCCTGGTCGTTGAAGGTGCTGGTGACACCGTTCACGTAACCGAGACGCTTGGAGTTGCTGTAGTTGTACAGCCACGGGCCACCGTCGGCGCCCTCGGTGAAGGCGCATTTGAGGGCCACGTGCTCCTCGATCTTCTTGGCGGCCGAACCGACCAGCTTCTTCGAAGTCTTGCCGTAGCACCACTTCGGAGTCACGCCGGTGTAGTTCTTGTTGCCGTCGGGGTGAGGAGCCGCCGGGTAGCCGAACACGCGGACAGCCTTGCCCGTGGGCTGGTTCCAGGCGAAGCCCTGACCGCCGACGACGTCACCGAGGCGGCCAGCGTCGGCGGCGTAGCCCTCGATGATGTAGAAGACGGTCTTGTAGTACTTGGCCTCGGTGCCCGGCTTGTACCACTGCTGGACGTAGTAGTGCGTGATCGTCCAGTTGCCGCGCTCGTCCTTGACGACCTTGGCCGGGTACTTCTCGGTCGGCTTGTCGCCCTGCTTCTCCTTGTAGGCAGCCGCCTCGGCGTCGGTAACGATCTCGGTGACAGGCTCACCGAACTTGTATCCGTTGCCCTTGCCGATCTTGGCGTCGTTGTAGGTGCCCTCGAGCACCTCGACCTTGCCGACCGCGGCACCCGGGTAGTCGGGACCGGTCGCCTCGGGCGCCGTGCCCTCCTTGACCCAGTACGCCTCGGTCTTGGTGGGGTCGAGCTGGCCCTTCAGGAACTCGTCGCGGGTGATCTGGACGTCCTTGGCGTCCTTGATGCCCTCGTACTTGTCCCAGTCGGACTTGGAGACCTGCTTGGGGCTGCCGCTGCCGAGCTTGACACCGTTGTACACGGTGACGAACGCGTAGTCCCTGTCCCAGTCCTCGTACACGTCGAAGTCGTAGTGGGTGAAGGCCTGCTTGCCCACGTAGACGCCGAACGGAGCCTTGCCCTGGTAGTAACCGGGGACGAAGACCCACTTGGACATGAGGTCCGAGTTGGTCGCCGTGTCGTACACGCAGTGACCGGCCGTGGCGACCAGGTTGCGGTACTGGGACTGAATCGAAGTGGCGGAGCACCACTTCTTCTCGCCCTTGCTGTTCACGAAGAACACCTTGCCGATGGTCTTCGGGAAGTTGACGTTCTGCACCTTGGCGGTGGTCTTCTTCTCCTGGCCGATCGGAGCCGTCGAGCCCGGCTTCGTGTCAGCGCTGTAGCCGCCCTTGCTCTGCAGCTTGGCGATGTCGCCCTTGTCCCAGACGTTGGACTCCTTGGCGGCCCGGAGGGCAGCGCCGTTGTTGTCCGCCCAGAACTGGGCAATGGCCTTGGCGTTCGCCGCACTCGTCGCCATCGGGTCGCTGGCAACGTCGCTGTTGGCCTGGGCGGTGCCGGCCAGGCCGGCAGCCAGAAGGCCGGTAGCCACGAGGGCGCCACCGGCGGGAATGAGGATGCGCTTCAAGGGAACTGCTCCTTGCTCTGTCGTGGGTCGCAACTTGCGTCCCATGCGTCAGTAAAGGGATAGCAAGGAACATAGCGTGGTGATCTCTGCAGGTGGAACCCGGTTTGGGTGATTCGGTAGTCGGCCTTACCGCTGTTACCGTGCTGTTATCAGTCAGAGATCTTCGCGCGCGGTGATTGGATAGTTACGTTTTCGCTGGGTATGGAGGGGTTGTGGCTGATGGTACTGGAGTGCCGTTAGCGCTCCATCACGGACCGTAGTCGGGTAAACGTGACTTAGATCACAGGAACCGGATTGGAACCTCATCCGTCTAAGTCGCCCGGATCCTCACAGGTGATCTTCAGATTGGGTCTGAAGCCCTTCTCTGGACGCCGTCCGGAGCGCAGAAGTGGGGTCGCGCGCATGGAGGCGCCCCGCTGAATTGGTGCCGTCCTCGCCGGGAGGGAGGGGTCGGCGAGGACGGCCGTCGGTTGGCAGGCGGGTCCTCGGGGGAGCGACCCGCGGCCAGTCCTATGTGGCCGGGCGCATGAGGCGCCTCAGTGAACTATGACTGCTTCTGGAGCGGATCTAGAGGTCTCTCTGCCTGACTATCGCGGTCAGGTGGGCGCGCAGGCTGATCAGCACCGGATCACTGGTGGTCCGCTTTGGCCGCGGGTGCTGTGTTGTCTCTGGAGCCTCGTCCTGGCGCGCTCGAGGGACGTTCTTCTGGGCGGTCTCAACCGCGGCCAGCAGTCGCCGCCAGGTGCCATCGGCCGTCCAGTGACGCTGGTGCCGGTAGACGGTCACCCAGCAGCCGAAGCGCTCGGGGAGATGACGCCAGCGCAAGCCGGTGCGGGCCTGGTAGAGCGCGCCGTTGATCATCATGCGGTGTTCTTCCCACCGATCATCGCGCTTGTCGCCTCGGGGGAGCAGGGATGCGAGTCGCTCCCACTCGGCGTTCGTCAGATCGCCTCGATGCATAAGCTCATCGTGACAAGGCAAACACGTTGTGTCAGCGAATTCAAAGAAGATCTTCGTGAGGGGTTGTCGATCCAGCCACGGCCGGGTGACGACAGCAAGGCCCATATGGGCGCATTTGCTGGCTGACAGTCATGTCCTCGGCAAGAGGAAGAATCCATTCAATGTCAGGCAGTCGATTGCGGGAGAGCTGTCGGAGGCCCTTCCATGTGATCGTGACCGTTTCGCCTGAGGAGATCGGCGCCGTGCTGGCGCGGTATCTCGCCGCCGCTCCCCATCGAGGGCTCGCCACGGCTCCTCTGATCGCGGCTCTTGGGATGAGTGGCGATGTGGCTTCACGGAGGACGTTTCCTCTGCACGTCACCTGTAGCGCGGTCGTCGTGGATGCCGTCGGCGACGTCCTGATGATCTGGCACCGGGAGCACGGGCGGTGGCGCTTGCCTGGTGGGCATATCGAGCCGGAGGATCCCACCATGTACGGCGCCGCGCTGCGTGGGCTTGAGGCGGTGATCGGTGTTGCCTGGTATGACACCATCCCTGCGGTGCCGGACGATGACGTTCCGGTGGATGTCAACGTCCACAGGGTTCCCGCGAGCTCGGTGGAAGGTGAGCCGTCGCATGTGCATGCCGACTTCCGCTACGCCTTCATGGCCGACAGGGGCGGGATGTCCGTTGCGGGCAACGCGGGTACTGCGTTCTCCTGGCGGCCGCCGTACGAGCTGCTGAGTCCTCGTTTCGGCGCTTCCGCCTCCCGTGGAGTGCGCTTTTCCTGTCGCGGCCGCAGCGCGAAGGCGTAGCTTGGCGCGCTCGCCCTCTTAGGGGACGCCGGCTGGAACTTCACAGCGTGAAGCGCCCCCGAAGTGGTTTCTTCCCTGGAAACGGCTGTGGCGAGGGTCTCGTCCACTGCCGAGACCCTCGCCGCTCCCCTGGAAGGGCTTACTTGTACAGCTCGCCGTTCGTGTCGACCAGCTTGCCGGACCACGAGTTCTTGGCCGCGTTGTACACCGCAGCCGTCTCACCGTCGAAGTACGGCGACGTGATGTAGTCGATGCGGTCGTTGCCGTCCTGGTCCGCGAAGGTGCTGGTGACACCGTTCACGTAGCCCAGGCGCTTGGCGTTGCTGTAGTTGGTGAGCCAGGGACCGCCGTCGTAGCCGGGGGTCACGGCGCACTTGAGGCCGATGTGCTCCTCGATCTTGAGCCAGGGAGCGCCGACCGCCTTGGAGGTGGTCTTGCCGTAGCAGGTCTTCGGCGTGACGCCGCTGTAGACCTTGTTGCCGTCCGGGTGCGGGGCGGCCGGGTAGCCGAAGGCGCGGACGGGCTTGCCGGTGGGCTGGTTCCAGGCGACGCCCTGGCCGCCGACGTTGTCGCCGAGGCGACCCGCGTCCTTGACCAGCAGGAGGTGGTAACGGCCGCCCCACGAGCGCTTCGGGCCGGTGAAGCGGTCGTAGGTCCTGCGGTCCACGTCCTTGACGCGCTCGAGCTGGATGCCGTTGTAGACCGTGACGAAGGCGTAGTCCTTGTCGTAGTCCTCGTACGTGTCGAAGTCGTAGTGGGTGAAGGCCTGCTTGCCCACGTAGATGCCCCAGGGGTTCTTGCCCTCGTAGTAGCCGGGCACGAAGATCCACTTGTCGAGGAGCGCGCTGTTGCTGTCCGTGTCGTACACGCAGTGGCCGGCGGTGGCGACCAGGTTGCGGTAGTTCGACTGGATCGAGGTGGCCGAGCACCAGCGGTACTTGCCCGAGCTGTCGACGAAGAAGACCTTGCCGATGGTCTTGGGGAAGTTCACGTTCTGGCCGGAGCCGGTCGACTTCGACTGGCCGGTCGGCGCCGTGGTGCCAGGACGGCCGTCGGGGGTGTAGCCGCCCTTGGAGACGACCTTGCGGACCTCTTTCGCGTCCCACGTGTACTGGGTCGCCGCGCGGAGCGCGGCTCCGTTCGCGCCGAACCAGAAGGAGGCGACGGAGACTGCCACGGACGTGCTGTTGGCCAGAGGGTCGCGGGAGACGTCCCCGTCAGCCTGCGCATTGCCGGTCAGACCCACGGCGAGCAGGCCGGTCGCCAGAATGGCCCCACCGGCGGGCAGAAGGATTCGCTTCAAGGTAACTCCAGGTTGCGCTGATAAGAGGCGCCTGGTGCACCCCCACAACTCAGCAAAAGGACAGCCCGGAATTTACAGGTTTGACCAAGCCAGTGTGAATTTTGGGTAGATCATCTCACCGTTCCACCGGGTGTCGTGACCGTACCGAGACAAAGGATGTGCTGATCACGAGCAGTGATTGAACGGTTGCTGTGATTTAGGTCACTTTTGACGGTGTGGTCAGGGCCGCGGCGCGTCGGTAGACCTCGCCGGTGGTGGTGTCGAAGTACGGGGCCGACACCGCGTCGTACCAGCCCTTGGCGTCTCTGTTCCAGGTCAGGCTGTTGACGCCGTTCAGGCTGCCGAGCCCGCGATCGCCGTTGTAGCCGATCAGCCAGGGCCCGCCGCTCGCGCCGGGGCTGAAGTCGCACGACAGCAACTGCACGCCCTTCTGCAGGTCGATGCTGACGGCCGAGGTCCACCTGGTCGATCCCGCGCCGCACATCTCCAGCTTCTTGCCGTTGAACGGCGTGCTGCCGTCGGGCTGCGCGCCCGCCGGGTAGCCGAAGGCCACCGCCGAGTACGTGCCCGGCTTCTTGTTGAGCTCGATGCCCTGGCCGCCCACGTTGTCCTGGAGCCGGCCGACGTCCTGCATGACGTAGCCGCCGCCGTCCTTGGCCACCCACTTGAAGCCGCGGTGGACGGTCACGAACGCGTAGTCGAAGTCGTAGTCGCCCTTGCCGGACCAGTCCTCGTGCATGCTGATCGAAGAGCCCACGTAGATGCCGTCAGGCGTCTCGCCGTTGGGCCCGGGATTGGGGACGAAGATCCAGAACTCCGCCGCCTTGGCCTGGCGCGGGTCGTACGCGCAGTGCCCGGCCGTCGCGACGACACTGTGGTTCTTGGCGGCGATCGCGCTGGCGGAGCACCAGTACTCCTTGTCCCCGAACCGGAAGAAGACCTTGCCCATGGTCGTCGCGGCCGAGCGCTTGCGCGGCAGCGCCGGCGCCACGGGCTGCGCGGCGATCGCCCGCGTAACCGGGGACGTGGCCTGCGTGGCGGGGGCGGAGGAGGTCGGGGAGGATGAGGGCGCCGGGGTGGCCGCGGCGCCCGGCGTGGCCGGGCTGTAGCTGTCGGCCTTCTTGAGCTGTTCGGGCGTCCAGTAGTCGGCGACCCGCTTCACGTCCGCCGAGGTCTTCGCCAGAGTGACGGCGAACACCTGGCTGTCGCGCTCGGCACTCGCGACCCCTGTGAAGGCAGGCAGCATCAGCAGCGCGCTGCTGAGCGCAGCCGCCACCACGTGCCTGGCCCGGGGGATCATGAAATGCCTTTCTTTGGGGTCGTAAGGGTGGATTTTTCCAGATGTACAGGTGGTATTGCAGCCAGGATAGAGATTCGTTACCTGATCTACCATGCGGGGTGCGCTATAAGAGCGCCGTCAGACAAGCCGCTAAATGATCATTGAAATCCGTCGTTTTCGCTGGTCAGAGCGGTTGTGGGCGTGCCATGAATTGCGGTGATTCCGCGCCGTTCCAGTGGCGTACGCCTCATTGACATCTCAGGGGAAGGCCCCGGTTCTCGGGGAACCGGGGCCGAGGGTGCAGGTCTGATCAACGGAAGTTGCCGGTCCAGCGGTTGGCCGCTGCCTTGTAGACCTTGTAGGTGTCGGTGTTGAAGTACGGCGACGAGATGTAGTCGTAGCGGTCGTTGCCGTCGGTGTCCCACGCGACGCTGTTGACCCCGACCAGGTAGCCGGTGCGCGACGCGCTCTTGTAGTTGTAGAGGAACGGTCCGCCGCTCGCGCCCGCGGTGAAGGAGCACGTGAAGCCGATGTGCTCCTGCAGGTTGTACTTCCTGGCCTCCGGCATCGGCTTGGTCTTGCCGTAGCAGAACTTCATCGTGCGCCCGGTGTACGGCTTGTCGCCGTCGGGGTGCTCGCCCGCCGGGTAGCCGAACGAGAACACGTTCAGCTTCGTGCTCCTGTTCCAGGTGAAGCCCTGTCCGCCTACGTTGTCACCGAGGCGGCCGACGTTCTTGACGGTCCACTGCCACCGGCCGTTGACCTTCTCCCAGGTGACCTTGATGCCGTTGTAGACGTTGACGAACGCGTAGTCGAAGTCGTAGTCCTCCTTCACCACGAAGTCGTCGTGCGCGTTGAACGTCTTGGCGGCGTAAATGCCGTAGGGCGCCTTGCCCTCCCAGACATTGTTGCCGTCCCAGTACGACGGAATGAAGATCCAGTTGTCGTAGAAGGTGTTCTTGCTGGTGTCGTAGACGCAGTGGGCGGAGGTCGCCACGAGGTTGCGGTACTTGCCCTGCACCGAGCTCGCCGAGCAGTAACGCCAGCTCCTCGGGTCGCGCGGGTCGGCCTTGGGCAGCGTGAAGAACACGCGGCCGACGGTGTTGGGCAGGTTGACGTGCTTGCTCTTCTTGGCCTTGGTCTTCTCCTCGCCGATCGGGGGGACGGATCCGGGAGGTCCGTCAGGGGCGTCGTTGGTGCCCTTGACGCCCTTGGAGGTCAGGCTGAGGCCGTCGTCGTAGTCGGTGGCCAGCTTGACGCGGTCAGGCGTCCAGAACTGGATCGCCTGCTCGGCAGGGGTGGCGGCGTTCTGGGAGACGACGTCTGAGGGGGATGCGGTCGCGCGCGCCGCCGTGCCGCTGACCAGCCCGACGGCCATCAGGCCGGCGAGCGGGATCGCGATGCGCCTTGCTCGGGAAAACATGGGGCTCCTTTCAGCTTTCGGCGGCCCAGAGCGGGGTGCTGCGCCCCGGTGGGCCAGGAAAACGATCGGAACGTTAATGAATGGCGCAAGCGCGTCGCCATGAAACGACGCTAAAAAGCATGGCCCGGTTCCATTCCGTTATAGAGATAGCGAAATCGCATGTATTACTGATTGGCATCTCCGCAGGTGGGGGCGGTGGTTATTTGTCTGCAGCAACAGCGGTAACTCGCATTATCAAATGCCACTCCACGGCCGACCGAATCTCGTTCTGGTTAACTGGATTCATGGATCCACGCACCCCCTGTCTCATCGGCATCGCGCAACGCACGGTTCGCGAGCAGCCCGGCCCGGAACCGCTCGATCTGTGGGAGGAGACGGCCCGTGCCGCCGCCGCCGACGCCCGGCTCCCCGTCGAGCGGCTCGACTCGATCCAGATCGTCTACACCGACTCCTGGCAGTACGACTCCCCGGTCGGCCGCCTCGCCGAGCGCCTCGGCGCCACGCCGCGTCACCGGGCGTACTCCAAGGTCGGCGGTACGGCTCCGCACCTGCTCATCGGCGAGGCCGCGGCCAGGATCGCGGCGGGCGACATCGACTCCGCGCTGGTCACGGGGGCCGAGGCGCTCGCGACGCGCAGGGCGTACAGGCATGCGGGCGAGCACGTGCCGTGGAGCCATCCCGCCGTGCCCAAGCCCCCATACGGCTGGGAACGGCCGCCGCACCCGTCCGCGCTGGCCCACGGGCTGTTCCTGCCGGTGCACACTTACGCGATCATGGAGACGGCGCGGCGGGCGGCGTCCGGGCTCACGGTCGAGGAGGAGATGCGCGACAGGGGCCGGATGATGGCGCCGATGACCGAGGTGGCCGCCGCGAACCCGTACGCCTGGCGCAGGACAGTCCGCACCCCCGACGAGATCGCGCACGGCGACCGGTTCGTCGGCTGGCCCTACACCAGGAACACGGTGGCCGTGCTGGAGGTGGACCAGGCGGCGGCCGTCGTCCTGGTCGCCAGTGAGCTGGCTGACCGGCTCGGGGTGCCTGCCGGGCAGCGCGTTTACCTGCGCGGATGGGCGTACGGGGAGGACACCTGGGAGGTGGCCGCGCGGCCCGCGCTCGGTGCCTCGGAGGCGATCGGGAAGGTGGCCGAGGCCGCCTTCCGGCGCGCCGGGCTCGGGCTGGACGACATGGACGCGCTCGACGTCTACAGCTGCTTCGCGGTCGCGTTGCGCCAGGCGTGCGACGCGATCGGGCTCGACCCGCTGGACCGGCGCGGGCTCACGGTCACCGGCGGGCTGCCGTACGCGGGCGGGCCGGCCAGCGACTACGTGCTGCACTCGACGGCGACCATGGCGGGGCTGCTGCGGGCACAGTCGGGGCACGGGCTGGTGAGCGGGGTGGGGATGCATCTGACGAAGCACACGTACGCGGTGTGGTCCAGCGAGCCGGGCGGTCGGCTGGGGAGCGCGGCGCCGGTGTTCGTGGCCAAGGAGATGCCTCTCGTGGGCGCCTTCGACGGGGACGGGGTGGTGGCCGGGTACACGGTCGCGCACGGGCGGGACGGGGCCGCCGAAAGAGGGGTCCTCGTGGCCGAGGTGCCTGGCGGGCGGGCTTATGCCGTGGTGGAGGAGGCCGAGCTGCTGGCGGATGCGGAGTCGCGGGAGCTGGTGGGGCAGCGGGTGCGGCTGGTCAGCGACGGGAAGGTCAATGTGGCTGCGTGGTGACCTAAAGTGGATGCCAAATCTGTGACCGCATGACTACTATCTGGTGTTGACATTTTTATGTCACAGGCGGACGCTGGAGTCATGCGGAGGACAACTGTGCGCATCGACGAGACGCTCCTCAACGAGGCGAAGGCGTACGCGGCACGTAACGGACGCAGTCTCAACTCAGTGATGGAGGACGCCTTGAGGCAGCTGCTCAACCGGTCCACGGAGGCCGCGGAGCGGCCCCGCGTGGAGCTGATCACTTCCAGCAGCAAGGCCGGGCTCCAGCCGTGGGTCCAGGAGCGACTCGACGCCGGTGAGACGCTGGAGCAGATCGCGTGGGACATCGACGATGAGGAGCGTTTCCCGGAGCTGCGCAATGCTGCTCGCTGACATCAACGTCCTCGTCAACGCCTTCCGGCACGAGTCCGCCGATCACGATCGCTGCCATGCGTTCATGGAGGAGATGGTGAACGGCGACTCGAGCTACGCCGTGAGCGACTTCGTCGTCAACGGCTTCATCCGGATGGTGACCAACCGGCGCGTCTACAAGGACCCCGACGACCTCGAGCGCGCTCTGATCTTCGCCGAGACCTACCGCAACCAGCCGCAGGCGTCGGTGGTCACCCCGGAGGGGAGGCATTGGGAGATCTTCACCCGGCTGTGCCGACAGGCGGGCGCCACCGGCAATCTCGTCCCCGATGTCTACCTCGCCGCACTCGCCATCGAGCACGGTTGCGAATTCGTGTCCTGCGACAAGGACTTCGCCAGGTTCCAGGGCTTGCGCTGGAGGTCGCCGCTCAACTGAACTGAGGTGAAGGGGCGCGAGCCCTCACTACTCGGCGAGGAACGGTCGTGGCTGGCCAGTTCGACGTCATCGAGCAAGGCGGGCGAGGTCGCCGCCGGTGGATCGGCCTGGCCGCGGTGCTCGCGCTCTTGCTGATCCCGATCATCGGTCTGGTCACCAGCCGGGATCCCGAGTCGCGGCCGCGGGCGACGCCCACCCCCGAGACCATCAGGTCGCTCACCAGGATCGGCGGCGCTCCCAACATTTTGAGCGTCCCTGCCAAGGCCAAGGGCGGTGACGAGGTCATCGAGGTGGTGTTCCCGCACGGGGTGCGGGCCGAGGTGCGTTACCCGGCCGAGCTCGGCCTCGGCGAGATGGGGTCACGGCCCTTCCAGGGCTTCTGGATCGACGGGTCATACCGGCAGCTCACCGCCCCGTACAGCGGTGAGTTCGAGGTCACCAAGGGCGGCGAGCCGATCAGGAACTACACGTCCAACGTCACGCTCTGGCCGCGCCAGGCGGGGAGCGGGCACTACGGGCAGGTGCTGCTGTTCGCGTTCGGGCGGTGGCGGCTGGCGATGTACGACCGGGGGCAGGGGCTGACGTTCGACCAGCGGATGGCGCTCGCGAAAGGGCTCAAGGGGAGGGTGACGAAGGACGGCTACCTCGTGCTGTCGGCCAAGGAGCCCGTGCGGCTCGCCAGGCCGGGGGAGATCGCGGAGGGGGAGCCGGTGGGGCCGCAGCTCTGGTTCGGCGGTGGCGCGGGGGAGATGGTCGCGCTCGTGCCCACGCCCGACTGCAGGAAACGGGGCAAGGCGCCGGCGGTCATCAGAGGGCGGTCTGCCGACTCGGTGTGCCGGGGTGACGTGCTGGTTGCCGTCGCGGGGTCGCAGTCGTACAGGAAGAAGGCGATCGAGGGGATCCGCGTCGCGCTCAGGTGAGGCGGTCCGGGGTGAGGGTGAGGGCGCTGAAGTAGGGTGCGGCCATGTTCGCCGTTACCGCCACACAGACCGATCCCGACAACCCACTCGCCGGGCTGACGCTCGGCGAGCATCCGGAGCCGAAGGTCCCGGACGGATGGACGACCGTCTCCGTGCGCGCGGCCGCGCTCAACCATCACGACCTCTGGACGCTCAAAGGCGTCGGCATCCGGCAGGACCGGCTGCCGATCGTGCTCGGCTGCGACGCGGCGGGGGTGGACGAGGACGGCAACGAGGTCATCGTGCACTCCGTCATCGGCACCGGCGCGGACGAGACCCTCGATCCCCGGCGCACGCTGCTGTCCGAAGTGCACGACGGCACGTTCGCCGAA
The DNA here is from genome assembly GCF_039535785.1 of Nonomuraea helvata. Lineage (NCBI taxonomy): Bacteria > Bacillati > Actinomycetota > Actinomycetes > Streptosporangiales > Streptosporangiaceae > Nonomuraea > Nonomuraea helvata. The sequence continues at coordinate 1,333,676 of NZ_BAAAXV010000005.1, read as the reverse complement.
CGGGTGGCCGTGCCGCGCGCGAACCTCGTGCCGAAGCCGTCCGCGCTCAGCTTCGAGGACGCCGCCTGCCTGCCCACGGCCTGGCTGACGGCGTACCGGATGCTGTTCGACAAGGCCGGGCTCCAGCCCGGCTCCACCGTGCTGGTGCAGGGTGCGGGCGGTGGCGTCGCCACCGCGCTGATCGCGCTCGGCCGGGCCGGCGGCTACCGGGTCTGGGCGACCAGCCGTTCCGAGGAGAAGCGCGAACGTGCCCGGCAGCTCGGCGCGGACCAGGTGTTCGAGCCGGGGGCGCGGCTGCCGGAACGGGTCGACGCGGTCATGGAGACCGTCGGGCAGGCCACCTGGGACCACTCGCTCAAGTCGCTCAGACCCGGCGGGCGCATCGTCGTCTCCGGCGCCACCAGCGGCGCGGTCCCGCCCGCCGACCTGAACCGGGTCTTCTTCCTGCAGCTGTCCGTCATCGGCTCCACGATGGGCACGCGGGACCAGCTCCAGCGGCTGGCGATCTTCCTGGAGCAGACCGGCGTCCGGCCCGTCGTCGATCGGGTGCTGCCACTGGTGGACGCGCGAGCCGGGTTCGCCGCCATGGCGGCAGGGGAGATCTTCGGGAAAGTCGTTTTTGCGGTATGAGTAAGTAATGGGTTACTTTGACGGCTTCTGGGTGATACAAGCATGAGGGAGAGTTGTCTCACCCGGGAGGCCGTCATCATGGAGGTCGAGCCCTTCGGCCCACGTTCGATGCACTGGGACACCGCCGGCGAATACCGCAATCTGCTCGTCGCCGGCAGCGCGCTGGTCATCCAGACGATGCACCCGGCCGTCGGCGCGGCCGTCGCGGAGCACTCCACGTACAAGGACGACCCGTGGGGGCGGCTGACCCGCACGCTCGTCTCCATCCAGAAGTGGGTGTACGGCGGGGCGGACGGCCCGGCCGAGGGCCGGCGGCTCAGGGAGCTGCACAGGCCGATCAGCGGTGTGGACGAGCTCGGCAGGCCGTATCACGCGCTGAACGGTGAGGCTTGGGCGTGGGTGCACCTGTCGCTGTTCGAGCGGTTCATCACGCTCCGCCGCTATTTCGGCGCCCCGTTCACCGTCGAGCAGCAGCGGCGCCTCTACGACGAGTCGCGGCACCTCGGTGCGATCCTGCGGGTGCCGGAGCGCGAGATGCCCCGCGACCTGGAGGCGTTCTGGCGGTACTTCGACGCGATGGTGGCCGACACACTGGAGCCTCACCCGACCGCGCTCGACGTGCTCTCGGTCCTGCGTGGCACGCCGGCGCCGCCCGGGCTGCCGAGATCGCTGCGCCGGCTGTGGACGCCGGTCGGGGTCGGGTCGGGGGAGTTCAACCACTTCGTGACGGTGGGCACCTTGCCGCCCGCCGTACGGCGGAAGCTGGGGCTGCGGTGGACGGCACGGGACGAGCGGCGGCTACGGCAGCTCGGGCACGCCGTGGCCGTGCTGACGCCACGCCTGCCCGAACGCCTGCGGTACATGCCGATCGCCTACCACGCCCGCAAGGCCGAACGGAGCTCGCGCCGGCTGGAGCGGCAGCTCCGGCACTCGGCCTAGGGCCGAGGCCGTCCGTCCCACGAGCTCCGTAGGTGCGTGCTTGGGCGCAGGTCAGCGTTCGAGGATGTCGCGGATGCGGCGGCTCGCGTCGTCGAGCGCCGTACGCAGCTCAACCAGCATCTCCGGCGTCAGCCGGGCGTGCGAAGCCTCCTGGCGGGCCTGGCCGATGAAGTCGGCCAGCAGTTCGCCCAGCTCCGCGTCGAGGTCGGCGCGGCTCTTGGGCGCGCCTCCGAGCGTGGACCAGACCTCGGACCAGATCCTGCGCCACTCCCTGCTGAGCCGCTCGCCCTCGTCCTGCCAGTGGTAGGCGTTCTCCATCCACTGCCGCTTCTGCTGCTCCTTGAGTCGCTTGAAGTCCTCTTTCTGCTTGTCACCGAACCGCCGGGATTCCTCCGCGGTCCCCGTGCGGACGTCCTTGGCCATCCGCGTCAGCTCGTCGCGCAACGACCTGACCGTGTCGCGGACGTCCTCCTTGACCTCGCGGGCGATGTCGCGTACCGAGGCGGAGATCTCCTGCTCGAGGTCGTCGAGCTCGTCGAGCCGGGCGTTCAGCTCCTCGCGGCCCTTGTCGGTGATCGAGAAGACCTTCTTGCCCTCGACCACCTCATGCGTCACCAGGCCCTCTTCCTCCAGGCGGGCCAGGCGCGGGTAGATCGTGCCGGGGGAGGGCGAGTAGACCCCGAGGAAACGGTCCTGGAGCAGCCTGATGACCTCGTAGCCGTGACGCGGGCTCTCCTCCAGCAGCTTGAGCAGGTACAGCCGGAGCCGGCCGTGACCGAAGACAGGGCTCATTCCTTCTCCCCCTTGAGCAGCGCGACCTCGCCGGAGACCGTGATCGCCGACAGCGACGCCATGCCGCCGCCCAGCCGGCCCGACATCTGCTTGGTGCCGGGACCGTTCGTGTTGAACAGTTCGTCGAACGTGCTGACCAGCCTGCCGGAGGTGGACTTCACGCTCACGTCCGCCTCCACGTTCTCCGGCAGCCTGACCAGGATGTCACCGGAGACGCTGTGGAGTGTCACGTAGCCCGTCGGCCGCAGCGCGAGGTCGGCCGTGATCCGGCCGGACACGGTGTTCGCCTTCAGCCTGCGCGGGGTGCCGTGGGCCACGGTCAGGTCGCCCGAGACGCTCTTGAACGCGAGGTCGCCGTCCAGGGCCCGCGTCTCCACGGGGCCCGAGACGGTCGTGGCGTGCACGTCGCCGCTGAGGCCGTCGAGCACGATCTCCCCGGACACGCCCCTGACCTGTGTCGTCTTCTCGAACCCGGCGACCACAGCGGGTGCGGAGACCACCCCGGCGTTGACGGTGCAGTCCTTGGGCACGGCGATCGTCAGGACCGTCCTGCGCCGGTCGCGCCGTAGCCAGCCGAGCAGGCCGTCCCAGGTGAGGTCCTTGTAGGCGACCGAGAGCTCTCCGGTGTCCTCGTCGTACGTCACCACCAGCGGGGACGCCGAATCGATCTCGGCCACCTCCACCGTGGACGGGCCGTCGCTGGCGAGCACGTCCAGCCGACCGGCGACGATGCGGACATCGAGCGACTTCACTGGGCCGAACGTCAGGTGTTCCGGTGCGTCGATCGTCCACTGTTGCATGATCCCCCGCCCTTCTGGCTGCACATCCCTACACCAGACACGATATGTCGCGTCTGATGAAATCTCAAGATGTATCGCGTTTGTTCGTCAAAGCGGGGGTTCAGTCCTCGTCGTCGTCCAGCCGCGCCAGCCAGGTGGCCAGCCGCTCGACCGGGATCTCGAACTCCGGGTTGAGGTCGACGAACTCGCGCAGCCGCTCACCGAGCCAGAGCAGGCTGACCTCCTCCTCGCCCCGCCGCTCGACGAGCTCCTCGATCCCCCGATCGGTGAAGTACATCTCTCTCCATTCCTCCCTCAAACGGCAGTGAGCCCCCAGCCGGGGCCGGGGGCTCACTGTGGTGCGCTGGTTCAGCCGAAGACCTCGTGGAGGATCTCCTCGAGCTCGGTGTCGTGCGAGTTGTGCGACCCCGTCGCGGGCGAGCTGTTGGGCCGGCGCGAGATGCGGCGGACCGGGCGGCCGCCCAGCGTCTGCGGGTCCTCCGCGAGCTTCAGCGTGAGGTACGGCCACGGCCCCATGTTGACCGGCTCGTCCTGCGCCCAGGCCAGCTCCACCTGCGCCCCGTAGCGCGACAGCTCGGCGGCCAGCTCCTCACCCGGGAACGGGTAGAGACGCTCCAGCCGGACGATCGCGACGTTGTCGCTGCCCCGCTTGTCCCGCTCCGCGGCCAGGTCATAGTAGAGCTTGCCGGACGTGAGCACGACCCTGGTCACCTTGGCCGGGTCCACGGTCGTGTCGCCGAGGACCGGCTGGAAGGTGCCCGTGGTGAAGTCGGACGCCTTGGACGTGGCCGCCTTGTGGCGCAGCAGCGACTTGGGCGTGAAGACCACCATCGGCTTGTGCCGCTCCGACTCCACCTGCCAGCGCAGCAGGTGGAAGTAGTTGGCCGGGGTCGAGGGCTGCGCGACCGTCATGTTGTCGAGCGCGCAGACCTGCAGGAACCGCTCGATGCGGGCCGAGGAGTGGTCGGGGCCCTGGCCCTCGAAACCGTGCGGCAGCAGCAGCACGACCGAGGACTTCTGGCCCCACTTCTGCTCGCCCGACGAGATGAACTCGTCGATGATCGTCTGGGCGCCGTTGACGAAGTCGCCGAACTGCGCCTCCCAGGCGACCAGGGCGTCCGGGCGGACGACGCTGTAGCCGTACTCGAAGCCGAGCGCCGCGAACTCGCTCAGCAGTGAGTCGTAGACGTAGAACTTCGTGGTGCCCTCGTTGAAGGTCTTGAGCGGCGTATGGTCGGCGCCGGTCATCCGGTCGACCAGGACGGCGTGGCGCTGCGTGAACGTGCCGCGACGCGAGTCCTGGCCCACCAGGCGGACCGGGTGGCCGTCGATGAGCAGCGAGCCGAATGCCAGCGTCTCGCCCATCGCCCAGTCGATCGTGTCCGTCTCGACCATCTGGCCGCGGCGCTGCAGCACCGGCGCCAGGCGCGGGTGCGGCGTGAAGCCCTCGGGCAGGTTGAGCTGGGTGTCGACGATGCGCTTGAGCGTCTCGTCGGTGATCGCGGTCGGCGTCTCGTCGTGCGACCACTTGACGACCTCGGTCGGCGGCACCCGCATGGCGGCCGCCTCGGCCGGCTTCTTCACCGCCTCGCGGGTCTCGGTGAACGCCTGCTCCAGCTTGGCCTGGTAGTCGCGGAGCGCCTGCTCGGCCTCCTCGACCGTGATGTCGCCCCGGCCGATCAGCGCCTCGGTGTAGAGCTTGCGGGTCGAGCGCTTGGCGTCGATCAGGTCGTACATCAGCGGCTGGGTGAAGGCGGGGTTGTCGCCCTCGTTGTGGCCGCGGCGGCGGTAGCAGATGAGGTCGATGACGACGTCCTTGCGGAACGCCTGGCGGTATTCGTAGGCCAGCTGGCCCACGCGCACCACGGCCTCGGGGTCGTCGCCGTTGACGTGGAAGATCGGCGCCTGGATCATCCGGGCCACGTCGGTCGCGTAGACCGACGAGCGGGACGAGGCGGGCGAGGTCGTGAAGCCGACCTGGTTGTTGACCACCACGTGCACGGTGCCGCCGGTGCGGTAGCCGCGCAGCTGCGACAGGTTGAGCGTCTCGGCCACGACGCCCTGGCCGGCGAAGGCCGCGTCACCGTGGACGAGGACGGGCAGGACGGTGAAGCCCTCCTCGCCGCGCTCCAGGAGGTCCTGCTTGGCGCGGACGACGCCCTCGAGCACCGGGTCGACCGCCTCCAGGTGGGAGGGGTTGGCGACCACGGAGGCGGTGATGGTCTTGCCGCTCGGCGCGGTGAACTCACCCGTCGCGCCGAGGTGGTACTTCACGTCGCCGGAGCCGTGCGCCGTGCGCGGGTCGATGTTGCCCTCGAACTCGCCGAAGATCTGCGCGTACGACTTGCCCACGATGTTGGCCAGCACGTTGAGCCGGCCGCGGTGGGCCATGCCGATGACGACCTCGTCGAGACCCTCGTCGGCGGCGTCGCTGATGACCGAGTCGAGCAGCGGGATCAGGGACTCGCCGCCCTCCAGGGAGAAGCGCTTCTGGCCGACGAACTTCGTCTGCAGGAACGTCTCGAACGCCTCGGCGGTGTTGAGCCGGGACAGGATGTTGAGCTGCTCGTCGCGCTCGGGCGACTTGTGCGGCTTCTCCACCCGCGCCTGGATCCAGGCCCGCTCCTCGGGGTTCTGGATGTGCATGTACTCGATGCCGACCGTGCGGCAGTAGGAGTCGCGCAGCACGCCGAGGATCTCGCGGAGCTTCATCAGCGGACGGCCGCCGAAACCGCCCGTGGCGAACTCGCGCTCCAGGTCCCACAGCGTCAGCCCGTGGGACTGGATGTCGAGGTCGGGGTGCTTGCGCTGCTTGTACTCCAGCGGGTCGGTCTCGGCCATCAGGTGGCCGCGCACGCGGTAGGCGTGGATCAGCTCGATCACGCGCGCGGACTTGGACACGTCGTCGTCGTGGGAGGCCGAGACGTCCTGGACCCAGCGGACCGGCTCGTACGGGATCCGCAGCGCCTCGAAGATCTCGTCGTAGAAGCCGTCCTCGCCCAGCAGCAGCCGGTGGATCTGGCGCAGGAAGTCACCCGACTGGGCGCCCTGGATGATCCGGTGGTCGTAGGTGCTGGTCAGCGTCATGACCTTGGAGACGGCCAGGCGCGAGAGCGTGTCGGGCGAGGCCCCCTGGTATTCGGCCGGGTATTCCATCGCTCCAACGCCGATGATGGTGCCCTGGCCGGGCATCAGGCGTGGCACGGAGTGGACGGTGCCGATCGTGCCGGGGTTGGTCAGCGAGATCGTGGTGCCGGAGAAGTCGTCGACGCCCAGCTTGCCGGCGCGCGCCTTGCGTACGACTTCCTCGTACGCCATCCAGAACTGCCGGAAGTCCATCTCGTCCGCGCCCTTGATCGAGGGCACGAGGAGCTGGCGCTCACCGTTGCTCTTCTGTACGTCGATCGCCAGGCCGAACCCGACGTGCTCGGGCTTGATCAGCGTCGGCTTGCCGTCGATCTCCGCATAGGAGTGGTTCATCTCCGGCATGGCCCGCAGGGCCTTGACGATCGCATAGCCGATCAGGTGCGTGAAGGACACCTTGCCGCCGCGGCCCCGCTTGAGGTGATTGTTGATCACGATGCGGTTGTCGATCAGCAGCTTGGCCGGAATCGCGCGCACGCTGGTCGCCGTCGGGACCGACAGCGACAGGTCCATGTTGGCGGCCGTGCGCGCCGCGGCGCCGCGCAGCTTGACCTCCTCGGCGCCCTTGGGCACCGGGGCAGCGGGCTGCTTCGGCTTCTCGGCCGCGGGCGGCGCCTTCGGCGGCGCCTGCGGTGGAGCGGGAGCGGTCACACTGCCGTTCGCCGCCTCCCTACCCGGTGCCGTTCGGCCCGGTCCGTAATCAGGGTTGTAGTCAGCGAAGAAGTTCCACCAGGCCTTGTCGACAGACTCGGGATCTTGGAGGTACTTCTGGTACAGCTCGTCGACAAGCCACTCGTTCTGACCAAAGCTTGCCAGCGGGTTTGTCCGCGACGACTCAGACGACACGGCGGAAATCGCCCTCTTCCGCAGATCGGCGTTGATGTTAGAGAACCTGTCCAAGGCTACTCGCCCGGACCGGCAGCGCGCGCCGAAGAGGCTGTGGCGCCTCGCTCGATCCTCTCAGGACAGAGCAAAGACGTCACGCCTCCCTAGTCAGTCCAGGTGGTGCCGCAATTATTACTCTTTGGTATCAACACCAGTACGTGAGGTTTATTTCCCGCTGGACAGCAACCTGCTAGCAATCCGCGCCTCAGGGGACAACTCGGACAGAAGGTCGGCCAGCTCCTCTCCCGCCTGCTTGAGCTCCTCCAGAGACATCGGCTCGAGGCGTTCGAGCAGGAAGATCGCGTTGGTGGTCTCCTCGGTGAGCCGCGTGCGCACCACCTGGCGCCAGTTCCACCTGCGGCAGGTGACGCCGACGTCGTCGCGCCAGATCACCTCGCCCGGCTCGGGCGTGCCGAGCGCCTCCTCGGACGCCTCGTCGCCGGTCGCCCGCACCAGCCGGGCCGGCCCGACGTAGCGGTCGAGGTCTTCCCCGCCGATCGGCAGCGCGTGCTTCACGCTGATCGAGTTGTACGCGTCCACCACCCGGTTGATCTCCGGCAGCGGCATCCTGCGGGTGAGCGCGTCGACCGAGGGCCGCGTCCGCTGCGGCTTGGCCCCGAAGGCGCGGTACGCGTCCTTCCAGGCGTCGATCTTGTCCGACTCCACCTCCAGCTCGGAGGCCGCCGCCAGCCACGCCCGGGACCGGTCGTCCGTGGGCCCGTTGCGCAGGCCGTGCGCGGTCACGATCAGCACCGCGAAGTCGGGGCGCAGCGCGAAGACGGAGTCGTCCACCCAGATGTCGTCAAGCATCCCCACAGTCTAGGAGCGGGGAAAGTCGCAAAATTCCCTTTGCAAAATTGTCTTTGCGGTCTATCGTGAGCCACATGGAGGAACAGTTCAAGATCAGTGATCCACAGGTGCTCAAGGCGGTCGCCCACCCGCTCCGGGTGCGCCTGCTCGGCCTGCTGCGCACCGACGGCCCCGCGACGGCGAGCGAGCTGGCGCGCAAGGTCGGCGAGAGCTCCGGCTCGACCAGCTATCACCTGCGCGAGCTGTTCAAGTACGGCTTCATCGAGGAGGACCCCGAGCGGCGCGACGGGCGCGAGCGCCGCTGGCGACCCTGCCACCGCTACACCTCGTGGGACGCCGTCGAGCTGTCCGCCACCGCCGAGGGCCGCGAGGCAGTGAAGATCATCCACCTGCGGCAGGCCGAGATGGTCCGCCGAATGCTGGAGGAGTTCGACGTCGCCGAGTGGTCCCGTGACTGGGTGGACACGGCGGGGATGAGCGACCACATCGTCTCGCTGCCGCCCGCCGGGCTACGCGAGTTCAACCAGAAGGCCAAGGAACTGCTGCACGACCTCGCCGCCAAATACGCCGGTGATCCCGAGGCCAGGCAGGTCATCGCCTGGCACGGAGCCGTACCCCGATCGACGGAGGAGGAGCTGTGACCGCACGCTCGGCGTTACGCCGCTACATGCTCGTCGGTTTCCTGACCTGGCTGCCCATGGGGCTCATGGCGGCCACCATGGTGCTGCTGATGACCGCGCGCGGGCTCAGCCTGGCCGAGGTGGGGCTGTCGGTGACGGTGTTCTCGGTCGTCACGGTGAGTCTGGAGCTGCCCACGGGCGGCCTGGCCGACGTCATCGGGCGTCGGATGGTGCTGGCGGCCTCCGCCGCGTGCACCGTGGCGGCTCTCGCGCTGATCAGCGTGTCCACGACGTTCTGGATGTTCCTGGTGAGCGGCGTGTTCAAGGGTGTCGCCAGGGCGCTGTCCAGCGGCCCCGCCACCTCCTGGTACGTCGACACGCTCCACGACATCGAGGGCCGCGACGCCGATCTCAAGCCGGGCCTGGCCAGGGGCGGCGCGATGGAGTCGGTGGCGCTGTGCCTGGGCGTGCTGGCGGGCGGGGCCGTCCCGCTGCTGGTGCCGCCTTCGCTGATGTTCCCGCTCGCCGCGCCGCCCCTGCTGGGCGCCGTGGCGGCGGCCGTGCTGCTGGTCGTGGTGGTGTTCGCGCTGCCCGAGCCGCCGCATGCGCGCAGGTCGCCGGCGGACGTGCTGCGCGAGGTGCCCGCCACGGTCGTGTCGGGCATCCGGCTGGCGGCGGGAGGTCCGGTGCTGCGCCGCCTGACGGCGGCGGCGGCGAGCTCGGGCGTGGTGCTGATGAGCATCGAACTGCTCACCCCGGGACGGCTGGCCGAGCTGGCGGGCACGGCCGAGCGCGGCAGCCTGGCCTACGCCGTGGTCGCGGCGCTCGGGTACGCCGGCAGCGCGGCGGGCAGCGCCCTGGCACCGCGCGCGGCGCGGCTGGCCGGCGGCTCGGCCAGGGGCGCGATCGCAGGGGCGGTGGTGG